>NZ_JBXWQH010000005.1:0-243559 GCF_059612275.1 Ruegeria sp. CDSA034 | reverse complement strand
GTCACAAAATGGGGCAGAACAATCAGCCAAATCACTCCATCACTCATAACAACACCAATCAACGCTGCAGTGAATTAGGTCGCTTCGGCACAGGACCCAACCGGAGTCGGATCTTGGCCGTAAGGCCGCCTCTGGAATGGTTAAACCCTGTCGCAGAGCCCCTCGGTCGGCTCTTGATGCCTGATGATGACCGCGAGCTATGAGGCTAAAGCACGGGCGGAGCCGCCCCAGTTTCGTTCAGGGCGTCCATGACCGACCCAATGTGAAACCCTTTGTGTAAATACGACCATAGATACGGTCAGAGTTCCGGGATTTCTGTGTCGCCTATGCGGTCGACTTGTTAGGTTGGTTCCATCCTGAACAGGAGGGGCTTTCATGCTTTTTATAACGAACAGATTTCCAACCCAAAGTATTCGCACCCGTAAAGGACGTCGCTTCACTTTTGATCTGGACAACAACGCACCTTCGAATTCGGTGTTCTATTGTGAAAAAGGCGAGGATGAACACCACACCGAAATTACCAGCAAAGAGCTCTTGCGGCGGGTGCGCGACAGCGATTGCCGTCAGATCCTGTTATACTTGCACGGGTTCAACAACCTGCCCGACGATGTGTTTCAAACAACGGCCGAGCTTCAGCGTCTGTGCGATCAGGCCAAACCCGGTGAAGTGATGGTGTTGCCTCTGATCTGGCCCAGCGACGCCAAGCAGGGGATCGTTCAGAAATACTGGGATGACCAGAAATCCGCGGACCAAAGCGGCTTTTCCTTTGCGCGGGTGCTGGAGCGTTTCCTGGAATGGCGCAACAGTGAGGATAACGAGCCCGAATCTGCCCCCTGCCTGAAACGGATCAACCTGCTGGCGCATTCGATGGGCAATCGGGTTTTGCGCCAGACGTTGATGGAATGGGATCGGTATGATCTGGCGTCGGGCGTGCCGCTGTTGTTTCGCAACACGTTCATGGTTGCCGCAGATGTCGTCAATGAAACCGTGCATGAACATGAGCCCGGTGTGCTGGTCAGCCATGCGTCGCGGAATGTGGTTGTTTATTTCGCATCCGACGATCTCGCGCTGCGGGCCAGCAAGGCAGCAAACCTCAAGAACAAAGTGGCGTCTCGCCGTTTGGGTCATACGGGGCCAGAGAATATCGATCGAACGCCGCATAACATATTTCAGGTCGACTGTGACGATATCAATACGGCCTATGACACCCCCACCGGCCACAAGTATTTTGGTCCGGTTTCGCCGGGCGGCGAGGCAGGCCTGGTGTTCCGGCATATTTTTCAATGCGTCCAATCCGGGCGCGTTTTCCCGGATGATCCGCATCAGCGCTCGGTCATTCTGCGCTGAATCGGGTGTTCGCGATATGTCGGCTTTTCAAATTTGATCGGAAATCCAAATAGTTCACAATCTGGTGTTGCAACCTTCAGAATGATCTGGATGATCAGCACTACCAAGACCGACAAAACCGGTCTGCCGTTCCACGGAACGGTACTAACGAAAAAACGGGGAGATTATAATGATCCTGAAGAACTTGATGATCGCTGCCAGTGCGACCGCATTGATGGCGGGTGCCGCATCGGCGGAAACGCTGCGATGGGCACGTGCTGGTGACGCGCTGACGCTGGATCCGCACTCGCAAAACGAAGGCCCGTCACACACAATACGGCACCAGATGTACGAGCCGCTGATCATTCGCGACGTAACAGGCGCGTTTGAACCTGCGCTGGCGACCGAGTGGGGGCCCAAGGCGGATGACCCGAATGTTTGGGTCTTCAAACTGCGCGAAGGCGTGAAATTCCATGATGGCGCGGACTTCAACGCCGAAGACGTGGTGTTCAGCTTTGAGCGGGCCAAGCAGCCGAATTCGGACATGAAAGAGCTGATCGGCTCGATCACCGAAGTGCGCGCGGTGGACGATTACACCGTCGAGATCGTCACCGATGGTCCGAACCCGATCCTGCCGTCGAACCTGACCAACCTGTTCATTCTGGACAAAGGCTGGGCCGAGGCAAACAACACTGTCAATGTGCAGGATTTCGAGGGTGGCGAGATCACCTTTGCCACCACCAACGCCAACGGTACGGGGCCTTATGTCCTTCAAAGCCGCGAGCCTGACGTCAAAACCGTGATGGTGCGCAACGACAACTATTGGGGCATCGACCAGTTCCCCATGGAAGTGACCGAAATCGTCTATACCCCAATCCAGAACGCTGCGACCCGCGTGGCGGCGATGCTGTCGGGTGAGGTGAACTTCCTGCAGGATATGCCGGTTCAAGACATTGACCGCGTCAATGGCGCCGATGGCCTGATGGTCAAGCAAGCACCACAGAACCGTGTGATCTTCTTTGGCATGAACCAGGGTGCGGACGATATCGAAGCAGACAACGTAGACGGCAAGAATCCTCTGGCCGATGTGCGTGTGCGTCAGGCGATGTCGATGGCGATCAACCGTGATGCGATCAAGCAGGTCGTTATGCGCGGCCAGTCGCAGCCTGCGGGCATGATCGCACCGCCTTTCGTGAACGGCTGGACCGAAGCGATGGACGGCGAATCCGCCACTAATCTGGAAAAAGCCAAGGAACTGATGGCAGAGGCAGGTTATGCCGATGGCTTCTCGCTCCGGTTGGACTGCCCGAATGATCGATACATCAACGATGAAGGGATCTGTCAGGCGGCCGTTGGGATGTTGGGCCAGATCGGCGTGACCGTGAATCTGGACGCAAAGCCCAAGGCGCAGCACTTCCCGCTGATCACCGACGGCAAGACTGACTTCTACATGCTGGGTTGGGGTGTTCCGACATATGACTCGGAATACATTTTCAACTTCCTTGTCCACGGTCGCGAAGACGACATCGGCACATGGAACGGAACCGGCTATCAGGACGACGCGCTGGACACGAAGATCAAGTCGCTCGCTTCGAACACTGACCTGGACGCCCGGAATGCCGACATCGCCGACATCTGGCGTGTGGTGCAAGACGAAGCGCTTTACATCCCCATTCATCACCAGGTTCTGAACTGGGGCATGGCTGACGGTGTCGGCATCGAAGTGGATGCCGAAGACCAGCCCAAGGTCAAATACTTCACCATTAAATAAGTCAAAACCATTGACGATCAGACAGGGCGCGATTTTCGCGCCCTGTTTTTTGTTGTGATCTGAGATTTCCTTGCGCATGCGGCAAAAACCAAGAAAACTCGACCACAGAAACAGGGAGACATAACAATGATCCTCAGGAACAGCGCCATTGGCATTGCGATGCTGGCTGCCACCAGTGTTCAGGCCGCAGATTTCAAATGGGCCTCCACCACGGACCCGCAAACCATGGACCCGCACGCGGTCAATTCGGCTCCGGTTCTGGGATTTCTTAACAACGTCTACGAAGGACTGGTCCGCCGCGACAAGGACATGAGCGTTCAGCCTGCCCTGGCCGTCAGCTGGGAACCGATTGGAGAGGGCGACGGCTGGCGCTTCAAGCTGCGTGAGGGCGTGACCTTTCACGACGGCAGTACCTTTGACGCGCAGGACGTTTTGTTCAGCTATCAACGCGCCTCGGGCGAGGCCGCGGATACGCGTAGCTGGTTTGCGCCCATCAGTGAAGTCATCGTCGTTGACGATTATACCGTAGACTTCATGACGACCGCGCCGAACCCGTTGTTTCCATCCTCGATTGCCAACTGGATGATCATGGATCAGGGCTGGACCGAAGCCAATGATGCCGCCGTTCCGGACAAAGAGGCCGGAAATTTTGCGACCATCAACGCCAATGGCACCGGGGCATTCAAGGTCACCGAGCGTGAGCCGGGTCTGAAAACAGTACTGGAACCCCACGAAGGTTGGTGGGGGGACGTTGAACACAACATCACCCGCGCCGAATTTAACCCGATCCAGAACCCCGCAACCGCCGTTGCCGCGCTGTTGTCGGGTGATGTGGATATGATCAACCCGGTGCCAATCCAGGACGTCGCGCGCCTGCAAGAAGACAGTGATGTCGAAGTCATCAAGGGGATCGAGGCCCGCGTAATCATGCTGGGCTTTGATCATGAAGCCGAGACGCTGAAATACACAGACGATGAAGGCAAGCCCAACCCGTTCCGCGATCCACGCGTGCGCAAGGCGGTGGCACAGGCCGTGAATGTCGATGCCATTCTGGCCACCATCATGCGCGGCAATGCCGAAGCGGCCTCGCAATTGGTGAGCCCAGCCATGAGCGGCTATTCTGCGGCCCATGCCGAACGTCCCGCATTTGACGTTGAGGGTGCCAAGGCTCTGCTGGCCGAGGCAGGATACGCGGATGGATTCTCATTTGGACTGAAATGCCCCAATGACCGCTATCTGAACGACGAAGCGGTGTGTCAAGCCGTAGTCAGCATGCTGGCCAAGATCGGGATCACGGCCGAGCTGGAAGCGATGCCCGTGCGCAACTACTGGCCCGAACTGCGCGAGGATAACTATGACATGTATCTGCTGGGTTGGAGCCCCGGAACGTTTGACGCGGAACACCCAGTCCGGTTCCTAGTCGCGACGCCAAACGAAGAGAAAAAGCTGGGCAGCTGGAATTTCGGCGGCTTCTCGAACGCACGCGTGGATGAACTGCTGCCTGCCATCCAATCCGAGCTGGATGAGACTAAGCGTCAGGCCATGCTGGACGAAGTGGCTAAGATCATTCAGGACGAACAGGTCTATGTGCCCATGTATGTGCAGCCACTGGTCTGGGGCACGCGCAGTAATGTCGAGCTGACACAGCGCCCCGACAACTTCTTTTTGCTGCGCTGGGTGACCGTGAACTGAAGACGTTTTAGCATTGGATTGGCGAGGGCCGGTTCGGCACCGCCAATCCGCATCGTACCCTGCATAAAACCGATGACGCAGGAAATAAGGATCGCTCTGATACCATCCCGTTAGCGATACCTTGACCATTTAGCCGACCCGTGCATAGAGAAGCGGATCAATGGGGAAAGTGAATGTTCGCATATATCGTCCGAAGGATGCTCCAATCCGTGATCGTACTGCTGGTCGTGGGTCTGGTTGCATTTTCTATGTTCCGGTTTGTCGGCGATCCGATCGACAACATGCTGGGTCAGGAGCGTACGCAAGCCGATATCGACCGGCTGCGGGCTGAACTGGGGCTGGATCAGCCGTTTCCGGTTCAGTACTACAAGTTCCTGAAAAATGCCGTTCAAGGCAATTTCGGTGTGTCCTATCGTCAGGGACGTCCTGTCTCGACCATCATAGCCGAGCGCGCGCCGGCCACACTGGAACTGGCTTTTGTTTCCGGCTTTCTGGCAATCACCATGGGGATTGCGCTGGGGGTGTTCACAGCCATTCGACGACAAGGGATTGCTGCGAATGTCATCATGACCGTTTCCCTGATCGGGGTGTCCCTGCCGACCTTCCTGATCGGGATCTTATTGATCTACATTTTCTCGGTTGAATTAGACCTCTTACCCAGCTTCGGGAGGGGCGAGACCGTTATGATTGGCAACTGGTCCACCGGCTTCTTGACGACTTCTGGCCTCAAGGCGCTGATCCTACCCGCGATTACGCTGGGTCTGTATCAGATGACCCTGATCATGCGCCTGGTCCGGTCGGAAATGCTTGAGGTGTTGCGCGCCGATTATGTCCGGTTTGCACGCGCTCGCGGTTTGTCGGACCGGGTGATCAACTTCCGCCACGCGCTAAAGAACACTATGGTTCCCGTGATCACGATCACCGGTCTGCAGCTGGGCTCGATCATCGCGTTCGCCATCATCACCGAGACGGTGTTCCAGTGGCCTGGCGTTGGCCTGCTGTTCATCAACGCGATCCAGTTTGTCGATATCCCTGTCATGGCCGCTTATCTGATGTTGATTTCGGTCATGTTCGTTTCGATCAACCTGATCGTCGATCTTCTTTATTATGCCATTGACCCGCGCCTGCGTGTCGACGCGAGGGCCACATGACCGATACCATCGAAACCCCGACCGCCCCCACCAAATCGCGATTTGCCAAGTTCTGGGACAGCGATTTTGCGTGGTCCTTCCGGCATTCTCCGGTTGCCTTGATCGCCTCACTGGTGGTGCTGATCCTTTTGCTGGCCGCCGTTTTTGCCCCGGTCATCGCACCTTATAATCCGTTTGATCCGGCATCGCTGAACCTGATGAACGGCTTTACGCCGCCGGGCACGCCCAATGCCTTTACGCAGGAAACCTTCTTTTTGGGGACCGACGATCAGGGACGCGACGTATTCTCGACCATTCTATATGGCATGCGCATCTCATTGTTTGTCGGCGTGTCAGCGGTGATGCTGGCGCTGATCATAGGTGTCATCCTTGGGCTGGTTGCGGCGTATTTTGGCGGTTGGGTCGAAACGCTCATCATGCGGATTGCCGATGTGCAGCTGACCTTCCCGGCCATTCTGGTCGCGATGCTCATCTTTGGTATCGCCAAGGGCGTCACGCCTCCCGAATACCGCAACGAAATGGCGATTTATGTTCTGATCATCGCAATTGCCCTGTCTGATTGGGTGCAATTTGCGCGGGTCGTACGCGGCGCTGCGCTGGTGGAAAAGAACAAGGAATACGTACAGGCCGCCCGTCTGATCGGGCGCGGGCCAATTCCGATCATGTTCCGCCATATTCTGCCCAATGTCCTCAGCCCGGTTCTGGTTATTGCCACGATCTCGCTGGCGCTGGCGATTATTGCCGAGGCAACGCTCAGCTTTCTGGGCGTGGGTGCACCGCCGACCCAGCCGTCGCTGGGAACACTGATCCGTATCGGGCAGGGCTTCCTGTTCTCGGGTGAGTGGTGGATCCTCTTCTTCCCGGCCTGCACCCTTCTGGCGCTGGCCTTGTCTGTCAACCTGCTGGGCGACTGGCTGCGCGACGCGCTGAACCCCAAGCTGCGGTGATTTCATGAGCCTTCTGACGATCAACGACCTGACGGTCGAATTCCCGACGCGCCGCCAACTGTTTACCGCCGTGGACCACGTGGACCTGTCCGTTGAACCGGGCGAGATCCACGGTCTGGTAGGCGAATCCGGTGCGGGCAAATCCACAATCGGAGCGGCCATCATGGGTCTGCTGGATCGCCCCGGCCGGATTGCCAGCGGCACCATCAAACTGAGCGGTGACCAGATCAGCGGCCTGGATGCCGTCGCGATGCGTGGCCTGCGCGGCAAGAAGATTTCGATGATCTTCCAGGATCCTCTGACCTCGCTGAATCCGCTGTTCACCGTGCGCGAACAGCTGACCGAGACGATCCAGGCCCATCTGGGCGGAACGGATGCCGAGGCGAACCAGCGTGCCCGTGATCTGATCGACCGGGTGGGCATTCCTGACCCGGACACTCGGTTGGACCAATATCCGCACCAGTTCTCGGGCGGGATGCGGCAGCGTGTGGTCATCGCTCTTGCGCTGTGCACCGAGCCGGACGTGATTATCGCGGATGAACCGACCACGGCGCTGGACGTGTCCGTTCAGGCGCAGATTCTGGACCTGATCAAAGAGCTGGCGCTGGAACGGCAGGTTGGCGTTATCCTGATCACTCACGACATGGGCGTGATCGCGGATACCACGGACAAGGTGACGGTCATGTATGCGGGCAAGGTGGTGGAAACCGGCCCGACGTCTCAGGTCATGGGTCAGCCCACGCACGAATACACCAAGTCACTGATCGCCGCCGTTCCGCGCCCGACTCTGAAGCTGCACCGCTTTCCGCAGATCAGTTATGGTGGGCGTGAGACCCGTTTTGCCATCGAGGATATGGCCCGACACTGGCCCAAGGTGGACAACGACACCAGCAAACCGGTGTTCGAAATTCGCAATCTGACCAAGAAGTTCCTGCAGCGCAAAGGCCTGCTGCCGTGGGACCGCACTTATTTCACCGCCGTTGACGACGTAAGCTTCGACATTCGTGCGGGTGAGGTGTTCGGGGTCGTGGGTGAATCCGGCTCTGGCAAGTCTACCATCGCGCGGATGATCGCGGGGCTGTACCCGGTTGATGGCGGTACGATCACCTTTGAGGGGCAGGTGGTCAGTGATCTGACCAACAGGGCCGCTTTGGATGCCTATCGCAAGAACATCCAGATGATCTTCCAGGACCCTTATTCGTCGCTGAACCCCCGGATGCGGGTCGACGATATCGTGGCCGAACCGATCCGCCATCATAAGCTGATGGAAGGGTCCGACATCAAGCGCCGCGTGGACGAGCTTTTGGATCAGGTCGGGCTGGGCCATGAGGCCGGGCTGAAATACCCGCACGAATTCTCGGGCGGTCAGCGACAGCGGATCTCGATTGCCCGCGCGCTGGCAACGCAGCCGCGGTTCCTGATCTGTGACGAACCGACCAGCGCCCTGGACGTGTCAATTCAGGCGCAAATCCTGAACATCCTGAAAGATTTGCAGGAACATCTGGGCCTGACGCTGCTGTTTATCAGCCACGACCTGCCGGTGGTGCGTCAGATGTGTGATCGGGTGGCCGTGATGAAGCAGGGCAAGGTGGTTGAACTTCAAGAAACCAACGAACTCTTCGCCAACCCGCAGACCGAATATTCAAACGAGCTGCTGCGGTTAATGCCGAAACTGGACGATCTGTCGACGGACGGGCTAGAGGCCGAGATCTAATTCCAAAAACCCAATTGCCTGTCACGCGGGCAATTGGGTGTGCATATACATTAAAATATTCAAACTTTGCAGACTCATCCGGGTCTGTTGTGCTACGTCTGTCTTTGGAGTTGGGGGCTTCAGAGGGGCGAAATGTCTCAGGACCTTAGGGACTGGCTAAGCGCACTTGGATTATCTGACTACGCGCAGGCCTTTTTGGATAACAAAATTGATTTTGGAATTTTACCCGATTTGACGGGTGAAGACCTGATCGAAATCGGAGTCACTGCTGTCGGCGACCGCCGGCGGCTTTTGCGCGCGATTGCCGAGCTTGAGACGTTCGAAACCGCCCCGCCATTTCAGCCTGAGGAATCGCTGGAGCCTGCGAAGCGCCAGGTGACAGTCATGTTCGCCGATCTGACCGGTTTTACCCGGTTGACCAGCGAACTGGATGCCGAAGACATGCACGCGCTGCTCAACGCGTTTTTCACCAGGGTGGACAAGGTCGTCGAAAAATACGGTGGCCGGATCGACAAGCATATTGGCGATGCGGTCATGGCAGTGTTCGGCGCGCCGATCTCGCACACGAACGATACCGAACGGGCCGCGCGGGCCGCGCTGGAAATTCACACGGTTCTGCCCGGCCTGAACCCTCCGCTGACCTGCCATATCGGGATTGCATCAGGGCAGGTGATTGCCAGTACGACAGGCAGTCAGGCCCATACGGAATACACTGTGACAGGTGATGGTGTGAACCTGGCCTCGCGCATCACGGACATGGCGGCGCCGGGGGAAACTTTGGTTTCACATGACATTCAGCGTGCGTTGGGGCCGCTTTTTGTCGGTGAATCGATGGGCGAAAAGGCGATCAAAGGTCTTGGTGATCCGGTTGAGCTGTGGCGGCTGGACCGGATGGCGCGCAACATCCGGTCGCGCAGGCATCGCTTTGTGGGCCGCGAGCGAGAGCTGTCCCTGTTTTCGGCAACGTTCGATCGATGCCAGCGGCACGGTAAGGGTGAAGTCCATATCGTACTGGGCGAGCCGGGCATCGGCAAAACCCACCTGTCGGAACAGGTGGCTGAGCTGGCCGACGGCCTGTCCTATTCCGTCCACAATGGCGTGGTCATGGATTTCGGCGCGCGCGAGGGGCATTCAGCTATCCAATCCGTGACACGCAGTATTCTGGGGCTGGAGCCGACGGATGATACGGAAACCTGTGCATCTGTCGCGAAGGATGCAATTAGCAAGGGTTGGGTAACAGCGGCGAATGCCGCGCATCTGAATGCGCTGCTTGAGCTTGAACAAGACCCCGGTCTGGCCGAGGTCTATGCGGTGATGGACAATGCAACCCGTCTGCGGGGGCGGCGTCAGGTCATCGACGACCTGATTTCGGCCCGCAGCCAGGAAACGCCTTTGTTGATCCATATCGAGGATATCCACTGGGCTTCACCCGAGATCCTGACAGCTTGCGCCCATATCGCGGCGATGACACGTAATCTGCCCTGCGTGTTGCTAATGACCAGCCGCGTGGAAGGCGATCCGATCGACCGCGAATGGCAACTTGCGACGGATGGTGCCCTGATATCCAAGCTGGAACTGGCGCCGATGGGGGACGAACAAGCCCGACAACTGGTCGAAGAGTTCACCGGGATCGATCCTGAACTGTTAGACGCCTGCGTGAAACGCGCCGGGGGCAATCCGCTGTTTCTTGAGCAGTTATTGCGCAATATCGATGTGCTGAAACAGGAATCCGTTCCCGGCAGCATTCAGGGCATTGTTCAGTCCCGTCTGGATTCGCTGGACCGGACCAGTCGGACGTCGATTCAAGCGGCATCCGTGCTGGGGCAGAGGTTCTCGCCCGAAGTTTTGAATTTTGTTCTGGGTGAAGGGCATCTGGATACCTCGACCCTGATCCGCTCCGCCCTGATCCGCGAGGCTGAGGCCGATCTGATGTTTGCTCATGCGCTGATCCGCGACGGATCTTATGCAACTTTGGTGAAATCAGAACGCGCGCGTCTGCATCGTCAGGCCGCGAGTTGGTTTGAGGACCGTGACGCCACCCTGCGGGCAAAGCATCTGGATCGCGCGGGTGCAACCCATGCGGCCCAGGCTTATCTGGAAGCCGCGGACAAGCTGATACAGGTTTTTCAGTTCGACGATGCCAGCCCGCTGATCGAACGGGGGCTGGAACTGCCAGCACCCGCAGGGGTTCGCTTTGATCTGTTCTGCGCCCGGGGTGAGACGCACCGGTTGCAAGGCCTGTCCAATGATGCCCTGCGTGAATTCAAAGAGGCCGCAGAACTGGCCGAAACGGATGAACAAATCTGCCGTGCACAAATCGGCCTGGCGCAGGCTGCGCGGCAGGCCAGCCTGTATCAGGAAGCACTGGAAAGTCTGGATATTGCCGAGGCAGCCGCAGAACGCTGCGGGTCTGACCGCGACATTGCCCAGATCAACTATGTGCGCGGCAATGTATACTTCCCGCTGGGGCAGGTGACAAAGGCGCTTGAGAGCAATGAAAAGGCTCTAACACTGGCCAGAAAGCTTGAATCCGCACGACTTGAAGTTGGCGCGCTCAGTGGATTTGGCGACGCCAATTTCATGAATGCCACGATGCAGACCGCAACGGGGTTCTACACGCAGGCAGTCGAACGAGCGCGGGAAAAGGGTTTGGTCCGTGATTTGGCCGCGAACCTGCACAATCTGAGCGTCGCGCGTAGCTATACCGGCGAAATAGCGCAAGGAAAGCTGGATGCGCAGGAAGCCATTGAGGTGTCACAGAAGTATTTTGCCTTTGTTCCGGAATGCGTTGCGCAGACCTGTTTGGGCGTTGCGCACACCTTTTTAGGAGAAATAGATCAGGCGCTGGACGCCTTCACCCTGTCTGCCGAGATCGCAAACCGTGTTGGTGCAAAACGCCTCGAGGCGCAGGCGCTTGAACATCTTGCCCGCACACACGTCTATGCCGGGCAGCTGGAACAGGCGCGCGAAACCGGTCGCCGCGCGGTCGACATTGCCCTTGAGCACGGTCGGAATTTTGTCGGACCAAAAGCGCTGTCAGCTTTGGCCATGGCCGAAGAGGACCCAACTGCGCAGGATGAAAACCTAAAGCTTGGCGAGAAGATCATCGCCGAAGGCTGTGTTGGCCATAGCCACCTGCATTTCTATACGGACGCCGCTGCCGTCATGCTGGCGCGCAAGCAGTGGGACGAGGCCACACGGTACGCAGATGCCCTGGCCGATTTCACAGCGGATGAGCCCTTGCCGATGGTCGATCTGTCGATCCTGCAGGCTCGAACACTGGCTGAATGTGGGGGTTGGGGCATTCCTTTGACGGCACACGAGGGTTTCGATGAATTGAAGGCGCGGTTTCAGAACCTGGGCATCAAACAATCGCTGGTCGGGCCGCTGGACTAATCAGGTGAGGGGCTGAATGAGCATAGAAAAGAAAGTCTGGCTGATCTCGGGTTTTGTTACTCTGGGTCTGGCCGTTGTTCTGTTCAAACTCTGGATTGAACTGAACCATTTCGACGAGGACCCGACGCAACTGCCAGATCAGGCGTCGGTCGACGCTTACTTGCAAGACCTTCCAAATTTGCCAAGCTATCAGGTCAAAACTGGCATATTTATCAAATCCTTCAGTTTTACCGGTGCCAGTGATGTGCATGTCAGCGGCTATATCTGGCAGCATTATGAAGACGGTGTGCATGACGCCATCAAACCAGCCGAAGGCGAAGTGGGGTTCATCCTGCCGGAAGCTGCCGAGGCAGCGAGTGGCCTGATTGAAGAAGCCTACAGGATAGATCAGGGCGGGTCCGAGTTGATCGGCTGGTATTTTGAACAGACCTTGCGCCAGGTCTTTGACTATACCAGTTATCCGTTTGACCACAAAACCGTCTGGGTCCGTTTCTGGCCGGGCGAGTTTGACGTAAATGTGGCTCTAATCCCTGACTTTTCGGCCTATCCGGCCACGGGGCCGAACGATATCTTTGGCATCGACAACCGGATCGTCATGGGAACGTGGGAGCGTGAAAACACCTATTTCGACTACCGGCTGTCCGATCTGGATACGACCCTTGGCATCGGCAAGAACGAATATCAGACCAACCTGCCTGAGCTGCACTATAATTTCGTCATCAAACGGAACTTTGCGAATGCTTTTATCGTCCACATGATCCCCCTGATTGTTGTGACGATGCTGCTGTTCGGGGCCGTCATGACGGTCACGCGACGCCCCAATCTGGTGGAACGGCACGATTTCAGTACGTCCAGTGTTATCGGCACCTGCTCGGTCCTGTTTTTCGTGATCCTGCTGGCGCATGTACAACTGCGCGAAGGGTTTGCCGGATCGCCCGTGATCTACATGGAATCGTTCTTTTTCCTGATGTATTTCCTGCTGCTGGCAGTGTCGGTAAACACCTACTTCTTTGCAGCCGAGGCCGTGCCGTCCCTGTGGTTCATCCACTATAAAGACAACTTGATTCCCAAGGCCTGTTTCTGGCCCTTTGTCCTGTCGTGCATGGTGATCATCACGGCCTATAACCTCAGCCTCAAGGACAGCCCCAAGGATGAGGTCGGGATACAGGTTCAAAACTAGGCGGTTGGCTGCCACCCGGGTTTTAATGTGCCTGTGGCCATGTCCAGCGTGTATTCCCCGACCACCCCGGCTGCGCCCTTCTCCAACTGATCCAGATACTTGGTGGGCTGCGCGATCACATAGGCATATGCTGGTTTCATTACGCCCTCGATCAGCACGTTGATCCGCTTACGGACGTAGACGTTCTCGGGTGATCCGGGTCCGTGAAAACCTTCGAGCTTGTCGAGTTCTTTCATACCGGACGAAGTCACCCGATACACCTCTCCGTGGATCGGTTTGCCACGGCCTTTCTGGTCGACCAGCGTGGCCATCCGATGCAGGTAACCACAATTCGGATTGTCGCAATGCGGCTCATGCGGCACGATCAGGGGCATTCGCTGTCGGGTCACGGCCTTGCCAACGAAATCATCCAGCACGTCTGTGTGGGCCTCATGGTTCGGGAAGCCTTTCTTCAACGAGCCATAGGTGAAGTAGAGATAGGTACGTTCACGGTCATCTACGACATCGTCTTCGCTCTCTTCCTCGATCTCTGCAAGTGTGTGGCTGTTGGCCCAGTCATCCAGCATGGCCAGCACTTCATTCGAGATTTTGGCTTCATTGACGTCCTCGGCGTTTTTGGGGCTTTGCAGGAAGTGGATGCACGAACTTGCGTCAATGCCATCTGCGGCCAACAGTGTTTTGACCATATCAACCGAGTTGTTCATCACCGCCACGTGCAGGCTGGTAAACCCATGGTCGTTGGTCGCATTCACGTTGATGCCGCGCCGTATCAGCTCTTGCGCGGCCTCAATGTCAGGTTTGCCCAAGCCCTTTCCGTTTTCATGCAACTCACCTTCGCCGCCAGCTGCGTAATGCAACAGCGTATCGCCATTGTGCTCATCCACGATGTCGATCCCGGCCATCCCGTTTTCAATCGCGTCGAAAACACGGTGCCATTGCGCGAACTCATCCGAAGCTGCGGCCTCTTGCGCCCATTTGCAGATGTTGTGTTCCTGATCGGCTAGTTCTTCGAACGCTTCGTCCAGAACTTCCATGATCTGGTCCGGGGTGGCCATCATACCGATCCCCATCATGCCGTTCGACAGCCGCCCTTTGCGGGGACCGACCAGATCAACACCCAGATCGCGCAGCTTTTCGACATTCCTTTGGGTTGTGACGTTGTTCCACATGTTGGTGTTACACGCCGGGCAAAGGATCGCCGGTTTGTTCCGGTACTGCCAGGCGACAAAGACCGAGGTCAAAAGGTTGTCGGCAATCCCATTGGCGATCTTGCCCATTGTATTGCAGGTCACGGGCGCCACGATCACGCAATCGGCCCAATCACACAACGCAAGGTGCGAGGCGCGCAGCGGCATGCCAAACTTGGTGTAGCGGAAGTTCCATTCGTCGTCGTCGCGGTAATAGTCATTGTGAGAGATATAGTCCTCGACCTTCTCGGGCTCATATCCCCTTTCAATCTCGACGCCCTTTTCGATCTCTATATCGCGAAAGAACCTTTCAGCGGACACTGAAGGGATCAGTTTCACATTGTGGCCGGCATCGGTGATTTTCTTCACCAGTTGCGGCACCTTGTCCGCCGCCGATGATCCGCAAGCACACAGCAATACGTTGCGCTTTTCGCTGGGGGCATCTGTCAGCCCACCCTTGGGGTACCCAAAGATGTTCTTGTCCAGGCTGGGGGATTCATGACGCAGCAGAACCGGCAACCCGGCCTTTTCCACGTCCTTCTGAAATTCACCTTTCAGGATACTGTCCACGATGTCGTTTCGCCGACCCAGACAAACGCCATTGAAAAACAGATACGGAACGGTTTCCTTACCGGTTCGGGCGATCAGTTGCCGGCGCATTTTCATAACATTTGCACCATGCCCCTCGACATCAATCAGCTTGATGTCGGTGATGCCGATATTGGCCAGGATACTGCGCAGCATGTAGGACCAGGGGTCTTCATCCGCATAAAACAGAACAAGTGGGTTGTTTTTGACGATCTGGTCTACGTCGCTGGGGTCTTCGGGTGGGTCCTGTTTTTCGATCACGAGCAAGGCCGGGTCCTTGAGGTCCCGAAGGCCGCGGAACAAATGCCCGCGCGGTGCCTGCCATACCTGTGAGGTCGCGGGACTCATGTCCACAACCGTCACCATATCGGTTGCCTCTTTATAAGCGATACACAGGCACCAGAACTCCTCCAACAGGGCCGTTTCACGGAACGCATTCTTAGGGGGGCGTATGACCTCAGACCCCAGGACTTTGTTGAAATCGATATTGATCATCAGATGACGAAGATCTTTGTGTTCGTTCAGACTTTGCAATTGGTGGTGGAACCAGTCTTCGGGTGAACTGACGTTTTTGTCCGAACGTTTGGCGTAGCTGCGGAAAGTGCTGCCCAGATGCACGTCCGGTTCCTGACTGAGGTAGCGCTGCGCCATCGCGTGCATTTCCCGGGCTGTCGACACACGGCTAAGCGCTTCGGCCAAATCGGTTTGCGTTGCTCTCAGCAGTTTGTCTTCGTCAACCTGTTCATCCCCAAGGATGGCCAGGCTTTCGGCAAGAACGCCCATCGAATTCATGTTCGGGCTGGCCCGTCGGAACAGGTTGCGCCGCTTTTTGGGGTCCTTGGCCAAGTATTGCGTACTGTCGACATAATTGCAGTCCTGCTTCAGGGTTTGCAGGTATGTTTTGACAGCGTCTAGCGCCGAAAACCGCAGCATCCCCCGTGATCGCATCGATGTTCCATCGCGGTCGGTCATCCCGGCCCACAGTCGATCAATGGTTGTCACCCATAGCTTGCCGTACTTTTCCGGGTGAACGTCCATCATATGCACAAGGCCGGTGCTTGGGTTGCACTTTGCGATAATGGCAAAATGGCCGCCCGGCATGTTCTCCTTGCCATGTGCGACACCGACTTGAAAGTTCGCCACAAGAATATCGTTCTTTCCACCCAGCCGATTGGATTCGTCTATTGCCTCAAGCAGCAGATCCACGGATGTCGTGGCCTCATCCATGAAATAGGCCTGCACCTGAATGACATCGCGCAGGTCCTGAGTATGGATGAATGTGCAGGCAACATCGAAAAGTTCGCCCAGCGATATTCCGTCGTTTACGACAAACGAGGTCGGTAAGCCGCATTCGCGAAAGATGTCGTTGACTTCGTAGCTGAATCCAAGCGCCGACATGCTAAGGGCTGCAGCGGTCACGCTGCAGCAATTGATCGGCTGTTGATAGTTCTTCAGATGCACACTGACCAGATCGCCAAACAGCGTATCTTCACAGGCATCTTTAATCTTTTCCGGGATTGCCTTCCATTGGTGTTTGGGCAGATAGGCCAATCGGGTGCCCGGAGTGGCAAGCGCCTGAAGACTGACGGGAATGTCCTCGATTTCGAGATGTTCTTCGTAAAAATAGTCCCCGGTGTCTGCGGTCGCGAGAACCGCTTTGTCCTGCCGGAGCTGAACCATGCCGCCAAGGACCACAAACATACCTTCAGAGGGCAGGACCATCTCTTCGGATACTTCGTAGAACTCGAATTTCGAATGAATGACTGATAGATCCTTAGATGGCAGAACCTCGTCTATCAGGTTCAGATCGTCTTGGGATGGATTGAATGATTGAGAGCTTTCAATTGGATCTTTAGGCACGTCTTGTCCCCCCTGAACTTCGCCGTGAAAATTGTCAAAGACCCAACGCAGAAGCTTGTTTTTGGGTCAGGCACCCATCGGTCATACGGAATAGAAAACCGGCCTGACGTAATTTCCCGCGCTGGGCGGACCGATTGAACATATTGATATGCGCGAACAAAAGGGTCCAATTGAGCGTACTGTATAATATCTGAATATAAAAATCACTGGCGTTGTTGATTGGGCCAATTGCGTTGCAGCCATAGGGTGATCATGTCGTTCATCGTGCCGCCGAGCGCGGAAGCTCGCACCGGTGGTACGACGAATTGACAAAAATCTTGTCAATATGACAAGCATAACCACGATTTCGTCAAGATTGCCCCTGCGTTTCGGACAGAAGCGGCCTCATACTTTCAAAAACGAAAGAGGAGGCGCGTTTTGAGCTGGAACATTTGTGTCATCGGAGCAGGCAAGATCGGTCAGATGATCGCGACCTTGCTGAAGTCATCGGCCAATTACTCGGTCACAGTCGCCGACCGCGATTTGGCTGCGTTATCAGCATTGAACAAGCAGGGCATTTCGACCCGGCAAATCGATGTGAGCGACGAAGCGCAACTGACCGAAAGCCTGGGTGGGTTCGATGCCGTAATCTCCGCGGCCCCGTTCTTTCTGACGCCGAAGATTGCCAAAGCGGCCCAGGCCGCTGGTGCACATTGCTTTGACCTGACCGAAGATGTCGCGGCGACCAATGCCGTGCGTGACTTGGCACAAGGCAGTGAAACGGCATTCATGCCGCAATGTGGTCTGGCACCGGGTTTTGTCGGTATCGCGGGGGCATCGCTGGCGGCGGAATTCGATGAAATCGACAGCCTGCATATGCGGGTGGGGGCGCTGCCGCTCTATCCGACCAACGCGCTAAAATACAATCTGACCTGGTCCACCGACGGGTTGATCAACGAATACTGCAACCCTTGCGATGCCATTGTGAATGGTGAACGGGTTAAGACCGCTCCGCTGGAAGACTACGAGCTTCTTGGTCATGACGGGGTGGAATACGAATGCTTCAACACGTCCGGTGGCTTGGGCACCTTGCCCGAAACACTGGACGGCAAAGCGCGGGCGGTGTCTTACCGTTCGATCCGGTATCCGGGCCATTGCGATATCCTGAAATTGCTTCTCAAAGACCTGGGTCTGGAACACCGCCGCGATCTTTTGAAGGACATTTTTGAGACCGCCCTGCCGCGCACCGATCAGGATGTGGTGCTGGTCTATTGCACCGCAAAAGGCATGATCGACGGCGCGCTACGCGAGAAATCCCTGATCAACAAGAGCTTTGCCCGCACCATCAACGGACAGGTCTGGAGCGCTATACAGGTCACCACGGCCGCAGGCGTTCTAGGCGTCGTCGATCTAATGCGGACAGGTGCTTTGCCTGCGAAAGGGTTTGTCCGGCAGGAACAGGTGAATCTGTCCGATTTCCTGAACACCGAATTTGGCCGGCTCTATCGCGCCGGCGACGTAACCGAACAGAACAAGGCGGCCTGAGATATGAAAGACATCGTGATGACAGCCCAAACAACCCTCGCCAATCTGGATCTGACCGAGGCCGAACTGACCGGCGGCACGCTCAAAGTGACGTCTCCAATTGATGGCAGCGTGTTGGCCGACGTGCATGAGACACCCGTTGCCGACATGGACGCCATCTTTGCCCGTTCTAAAACGGCGTTCAAAGAATGGCGGACAGTACCGGCCCCACGCCGGGGCGAGCTGATCCGCCTGTTGGGAGAGGAACTGCGCGCTGCCAAGGACGATCTGGGTGCTTTGGTGAGCTGGGAAGCCGGTAAGATCACATCCGAAGGCTTGGGCGAAGTGCAGGAGATGATCGACATCTGTGACTTTGCGGTCGGTCTTTCGCGTCAATTGTATGGTCTGACCATTGCGTCAGAACGTCCGGGTCACCGGATGATGGAGACGTGGCATCCGGCAGGCCCGGTCGGGGTGATCTCGGCCTTCAACTTCCCGGTAGCGGTTTGGTCGTGGAATGCGGCACTGGCGCTGGTTTGCGGTGATCCGGTGATCTGGAAGCCGTCCGAGAAATCGCCGCTGACCGCGATGGCCTGCCAGAAAATCTTTGAACGCGCGCTGGCCCGGTTTGGCGATGCGCCGGACAACCTGCTGCAAACCCTGATCGGTGGTGCGGCGCTGGGCGAGGCCTTGGTCGCAAGCGAAGACGTTCCGGTTATTTCGGCCACCGGGTCCACCCGTATGGGGCGCGCCGTGGCACCTATCGTAGCACAGCGTTTTGGCAAGTGCATTCTGGAGCTGGGCGGCAACAATGCAATGATCGTTGGTCCTTCGGCCGATCTGGAAATGGCTGTCCGTGCGGTTGTGTTCTCGGCCGTAGGTACGGCCGGTCAGCGCTGTACCACACTGCGCCGCCTGATCGTACATAACTCGATCCGCGAAGAACTGGTGGGCCGTCTGAAAAAAGCCTATGCGGGATTGCCCATCGGCAACCCACTGGTCGAAGGCACGTTGATTGGCCCGTTGGTAGACGAAGCCTCGGGCGCGGCCATGACCGCAGCGCTTGAGGCTGCCAAGGCCGAAGGTGGAACCGTGCACGGTGGTCGTCGCGTGACCGAGGGTGTGCCTGCGGGTGTCTATATGGAACCGGCCATTGTCGAAATGCCAGGCCAGACGGCGGTTGTGAAAACCGAAACCTTTGCGCCGATCCTGTACGTCATGGGCTATGACGGTTTTGATGACGCGATTGAGCTGCAGAATGACGTCCCGCAAGGCCTGTCCTCTTGCGTGTTCACCCTGAATATGCGCGAGGCCGAGCAGTTCCTGACAGCAGCCGGGTCGGATTGCGGTATCGCCAACATCAATATCGGCCCGTCGGGTGCCGAGATCGGTGGAGCCTTCGGTGGTGAGAAGGAAACTGGCGGCGGGCGCGAAAGCGGCTCGGACGCGTGGAAAGCCTACATGCGTCGTCAGACGAATACGGTGAACTACTCGGCTGAGCTGCCTTTGGCGCAGGGCGTCAAATTCGATATCTGAACCAATTATCCAGCGGCGCTTCGGCGCGCCGCTGGACGATCCGCGTTAATCCGCAAAAAGATAGTCAAGGCTCATGATGGCTTGCGCCTTGTCCAGCGACACGCCCAGAAACTCGGCAATCGCGGTCTCATTCTCAATATTTGAGTTGGTCTCGCGGATACGCAGGTATCCGTCGAACTCTGCCTCGCGGATCAATTCGGATTCGTGCACCAGTGAACTGCGCAGTGCTGGGATTAGACGGGCCACGGATTCCCGAGGACTGCTTTCTCCGGCCAACCCCACGCGGCGGGCGTGGCCGATCAGATAATCGTCGGAGTACTCGCACTCGATTTCCAGAACATGGCTGCGGGCCTGAACCGAGCAGAAATCCTGAATGATATCCAGATCTGCGGGATCCACGCACAAGACCAGCTTGTTGGAATCAAAGCTTTCAAACAGCATGCGCGCCACCGCGCGCCGGTGCCGCGTGCGCTTGGCCAGAGACGATTCAATGCCGCCCAGATCAGGCAAAGAAGTGTCTTCTTCGTTGAACAGGTATTCCACGCAGGGAATGTCGGTTTCCGAGACGATCTGATCCACCAACCTCTTGGCAACATGCCATTTCTTACTCACGATCAGAAACACTTCGCGCTCGGGGCCCAGTGAATTGCCCGCCTCCCAGAACCGTAGCGCATAGCGCCGCCCCACCCGGCCACGCCCGGTCAGAAAGCTGTACAGGTTGCGGCCTTCGTCCGAGATGTGAAAGGTCATCCCTTCGGTTGCGTACATCTGTCCCAGCCTGTCCTTCAGCTCATGGGCTTCGGGGCTGATCTTGCGGGCGAACAGGTAATCTTGCGATAGAAGCAAGTCATAGTGATCGTTGTAGAACGTCACCGGCATGCCATAATCCGAGAACATCAGAAATGTGGGCGTGCGGTTGTCGATCTCAGTCTTGGGGATCAGATGGCGCACCAACGTCTGAAAAAAGGTCTCGTCCGGAATCCAGGTGGTCGAGAAAAACCGTTTCACATCCGGGCGCTTTTGCAGAAAATCCAGGATCATTTCGATGGTCCTGCGGCGCAGGCACCACCATTGGCTGCCGATCATTATCTGAACATCTGACGGAATCTCGCGCGTCAAACCAAACCGTTTTTGCAGATTGTACGACCCGTAAAACAGCTTGGCCTGTGTGCGTTCGTTGAAATAGTGCCGATAGATCAGCCGGTCCTCGACCATGCCGGTCTTGATCCAGTTGCTTTCCAGGAAATCATGGCTTTCGACGAAATCAACGTCGTGCTGGTTCAGAAAGTCGTGGATGTATTCAGCCGATTTGATCGGCATGCAGTCACCTGACACCATATAGAAATGAGTGGCGCGGGGAAACGCATCCACAGCGGCCTGCAGGGCGTTCAGCGTGGCCTGAACCAGTGACCAAGCCCCCCAGCCGCATTTGATGCGCTTGCTGGCAAACGTGACATTGGGGTTGTCTTTCAAAGCCTCGCGAATGCGTTCGAAAGCGGCGGCACTGGCCCGCGCGTCAAAGTGGATCGCCATGCAATCCCCGGCTGCGGTCAGTTGCTCGGCCTGCGCGATGATTGCGTCAGGGTCTTTGTGACAAAGCAATATGTAGGCAATTCTTGCCATATTGGCCTATTGTTTTCCGTTTCTGCCCGTTTCCAACCGTGATACTGAGGATGAGCGATTGAATAAATAGAATATTTTTGGTTTTTTGGTTTCAAATGCTGGCGCGTCAATTTTGAGACCAGATCAGCAAAGGAGGCACAGCAGATGGGTTTTCCCGGTACATGGATGACCGAAAGCGAAAGCATGGTTTACCGTGTGGTGCCGAAATGCGCCTGTTCGACCATTGGTCAGATCATGTTTTATTCGGATCACGGGCAGTTTTTTGACGGTGATATCCATGACGCGAAGGACGGAATGCACAAATGGGCCTTCGGTCCAAGTCAGGATCAGATCTCGGGAAATGTCCGCAATCACAAGTCCTTGGCCTTTACTTGCGTACGCAATCCCTACACCCGAATTCTAAGCTCGTTCTTCGACAAGATCTGCGGCATTCAGCGCAACGGCAAGCGGTATCGGGGCAATCTGGTGCCCACGCTTATCTATAACTACGGGATCGAAGTTGGCGGAGACGATGGCAAGGGTGAGTTCGATCAGATCGCCAGCTTCCGCCGGTTCCTGCTGTTTGCACGTGATACGATCCGCTGGCGGCGGCCGATGGACCCTGACATTCACTGGTCGGCCATGTCCGGCCATGTCTCGACCTTCATCGTGAATGGTGGGCAGTACGATCAGATTTTCTGGACTGAGCAGTTCAATGAAGGAATGCAAAGTGTCCTTGATCGGTTAGAGACACCGCACGCTGTGAATTTGTCCGAAATCCCGCGATTTAATGAATCCGAAGGCCACGGGCCGAAACGTGCGCATCCGGTCGAGGATTATTTCGACGATCTGTCGATGCATCTGGTCTACGAAATCTACAAACACGATTTCGATTTGTTCAAATACGATTTTGAAAACCCGGGCAACAAGATGCCAATCGGTGAGATTGATCTGGACGAAGTTCACGCCAAACTGGGCGACTAGGCGAACGAGTCAGCGATTGATCAGGCACTCTTTCAGGCCAGACGGGAACAGCTCTGGGCCGCCGGTATCCAGAGCATCCAGACTGAACCATCCTGCTGTCCAGCTCAGGCCATTGTCTTCGGTGAATGAAATCGGCGCGTCAGGCCAGTTCAAAAGCTCGGGGCACTGAATCTCGGCCACAAAGATGATCTCATGCCCCTGATGCCCTTCATGCTGGTACAGGTTCTCGATCACCAGCGGTTGCCCTCTGACTTCAACCGTCACATCGAGTTCTTCCCGGAACTCACGTTTCAGCGCGTCATGCCATGTTTCGCCGAATTCGACCGATCCGCCCAACGGGCGAACACCCTTGATGTGGCCGTCGTCATTTGGGACTTCAGCAGCAAGAAGGCGGTCCCCCCGCCAATGCAAGCCGATGGCTTTGACACGGATACCGTTATGCGGGCGCCAGAATGTCATGTTTCTCACCGATTGTGCTATGGATGTCGTTGAATACAAAGGAAAAAAGTCTCGCCAACGAACTAGCGAGACCTTTGAAGTTATTGCAGTTTGGGTGGTTTGGAAACCGCTTCGTCAGACTTGGCGCACGGCACCTTTCGCGGCACTTGTCGCCAGCTTGGCATAGGCCTTGAGCGCGGTGGATACCTTGCGCTTGCGCGGTGCGGCGGGCACCCATCCCTTTTCGTCCTGCTCTTCACGGCGGGCAGCCAGTTCTTCGTCGGACACGGCCAGATGAATGGTCCGGTTGGGGATGTCGATCTCGATCTTGTCGCCTTGCTTGACCAGCCCGATTTCGCCACCCTCGGCGGCCTCAGGTGAAACGTGGCCAATCGACAGGCCCGAGGTGCCACCCGAGAAACGCCCATCGGTCAGCAGGGCGCAGGCTTTGCCCAGACCTTTGGATTTCAAGTAAGACGTCGGATAGAGCATTTCCTGCATCCCCGGGCCGCCGCGCGGGCCTTCGTAGCGGATCACCACCACGTCGCCCTCTTTGACCTTGCCGGTAAGGATGTCGTTCACGGCCTGATCCTGGCTTTCGCAGACATAGGCAGAGCCGGTGAACGTCAGGCTGTTGGGATCAACGCCTGCCGTTTTCACGATACAGCCTTCGCGCGCGATGTTGCCGAACAGGACCGCCAGACCGCCATCCTGACTGAACGCGTGTTCCTTGGATCGGATTACACCGCCTTCGCGGTCGGTATCCAGTTCCTTGTACCGGTTCGACTGGCTGAATGCCTGCGTCGTGCGCACACCGCCGGGCGCGGCCTTGAACAGGTCCTGCGCTGCGGGGTTGTTGGCGACCTTGATGTCCCAATTGGCAATCGCTTCGCCCATGGTCGCCGAATGCACGGTGCTGCAATCTTCGTGCAGCAGTCCCGCGCGGCTGAGTTCACCGAGGATCGAGAAGATGCCACCGGCGCGGTGCACGTCCTCCATATGAACATTCTCAGTATTGGGCGCGACCTTGCACAGACACGGCACCTGACGGCTCAGGCGGTCCATATCGGTCATGGTGAAATGCACTTCACCCTCATGTGCGATGGCCAGCAGGTGCAACACCGTGTTGGTCGAACCGCCCATGGCGATATCCAGGCTCATCGCGTTTTCAAAGGCGTCGAACGTGGCGATTTCGCGCGGAAGGAAGCCTTTTTCGTCCAGATCGTAGTGGCGTTTGGTGATTTCCACGATCCGGCGACCTGCCTCAAGGAACAGCTCTTTGCGGTCCGCATGGGTGGCCAGGGTCGAGCCATTGCCCGGCAGCGCCAGCCCCAGAGCCTCGGCCAGACAGTTCATCGAGTTTGCGGTGAACATACCGGAACATGAGCCACAGGTTGGGCAGGCGTTCTCTTCGATGTGCTGGACCTGTTCGTCGGTGAACCTGTCGTCTGCGGCGGCGACCATTGCATCCACAAGGTCGATCTTTTTGGCGTCCAGATCGGCGATGTCGATCTTGCCGGCCTCCATCGGCCCGCCCGAGACAAAGATCGCCGGGATGTTCAGGCGCATCGCGGCCATCAGCATGCCGGGGGTGATCTTGTCGCAGTTCGAAATGCAGACCATCGCATCAGCACAGTGGGCGTTGACCATGTATTCGACCGAATCCGCGATCACTTCGCGCGAGGGCAGAGAATACAGCATTCCGTCGTGGCCCATGGCGATACCATCATCGACCGCGATGGTGTTGAACTCTTTCGCAACGCCGCCAGCGGCCTCAACCTCGCGCGCGACCATCTGGCCCAGATCTTTCAGGTGTACGTGGCCCGGCACGAACTGGGTAAACGAATTAACGATAGCGATGATAGGTTTGCCGAAATCGTCGTCACCCATTCCGGTGGCGCGCCACAGGCCGCGGGCACCGGCCATATTGCGGCCATGGGTAGAGGTTCTGGATCGGTACATTGGCATGATGCTGTTTCCCTATTACCCAAGCTGCGATATTGGGTGTGTACGTTATAGCGCACGTATCATATGTACGTTATAACGCACAAGACAAATCGCAAGGCCTGGGTATGGAATCGGACGAACTAACACTCAAACTCAGGGATGTTCGCGCAGCGTCAGGGCTGAGCCTGTCCAAAGTGGCCGAACTTACCGGGGTTAGCAAAGCCATGCTGGGTCAGATTGAACGCGGCGAATCAAGCCCGACGATCGCGACCTTGTGGAAGATCGCAAAAGGTTTCCAACTTCCGTTAAGTGCTTTGATCGGCACCGCTGCGATGCGCGACACAAAGGATACCGGCGTATTTAGCACAGTAACTTTCCCGGGCAGCATCGAGGTAAAGATTGTCTTCCCCTTTGATCCCGCGTTGGGCGCCGAAACATTTCACGTAGATCTGTCGCCGAATCAAAGTCATGAATCACCCGCCCATGCAGCCGGCGTGACCGAAGAGGTTTTTGTACTGAACGGAACACTGGACGTCCTGCGCAATGGAAACTGGGTTCCACTACAAGCCGGTCAGGGGTTGCGGTTCGCAGCTGACGTGCCGCACGGGTACCGCGCCGGTGATCGTGGGGCGGCATTCCTCAACATGCATCACTATTCGCAACCAATTGAGTTTCCAGAGCAGGACCGAACACTTCAATGACCGCATTTTTTGACAGCCTGACCTTCGTGGATGCCATCGGTTCATTCGGGGCATTGATTGTAGTTGCGGCTTATTTTGCCACCCAGATGCGAATGATGAACTCGGATGACCTTGCTTTTCCGATGGTGAACTTGATCGGCTCGATTCTGATCGTGTTTTCGTTGATGCAGAACTTCAATCTGGCGTCGATGCTGATCGAAGGGTTCTGGATTATAATCAGCGTCATCGGGATTATTCAGTATTTTCGCCTGCGTCGGGTGCGGTAAATCCAGAACGACTTGGGCGCTAGCGTTATCCAGCCTTGAACCAGCATCCCACCAAGTATAGGGAAAAACCAAACGCGTTTAGGGGAGGCTTTTATGCAGGACGATCCGAAAACCCTCGTTTCTACCGAATGGCTTGCCGCCCATCTCAAGGACCCGGATCTGCGGGTGCTGGACGGGTCGTGGTATCTGCCTCAGCAAGGGCGGGACGCAAAGGCCGAATATGACGCGGCCCACATCCCCGGTGCGAGGTTCTTTGATATTGATGATATCTCGGACCACCGCTCGGACTTGCCGCATATGGCGCCCCCGGTCGAAAAGTTCATGTCCCGCCTGAGGGCGATGGGCGTGGGCGACGGCCACCAGGTTGTTGTCTATGATGGGGCCGGTTTGATGTCTGCCGCCCGTGTATGGTGGTTGTTCCGGTTGATGGGGCAGGAAAACATCGCCGTTCTGGATGGTGGTCTGCCGAAATGGCAGGCCGAGAGACATGGGATCGAAGATCTGCCGCCGGTGATCCGCGACCGCCACATGACCGTCCGGGTCCAGAACCATCTGGTCCGTGACGTCACGCAGGTATCTGCCGCCGCCAAGCTGGGAGATCATGAGATCATCGACGCGCGCTCTGCGGACCGCTTTGCCGGAACCGGGACAGAACCGCGCGAAGGTCTGCGCCCAGGCCGTATTCCAGGGTCGCGCAATGTGCCCTTCGGCACGTTGCTGAACAAGAACGGCACGATGAAATCACCCGAGGAATGCCGCGCCATCTTCGAGTCCGCAGGTGTGGATCTGTCGAAACCAGCCATCACATCCTGCGGGTCGGGTGTGACCGCCGCAATCCTCAGCCTTGCGCTTGAGCGCATGGGCAAGAAAGACCACTCGCTTTATGACGGCTCCTGGGCCGAATGGGGTGCCTTCCCGACCCTGCCCGTCGCAACCGGAGAGAACTGATGTTCGAAAACCTCAAACCGCAGCCTGCCGACAAGATTCTGGCGCTGATGCAGGCGTATCGCGAAGATCCGCGCGATCAGAAGATCGACCTGGGAGTTGGTGTTTACAAAAATGCCGAGGGCGTGACCCCGGTGATGCGTGCGGTGAAAGCGGCCGAAAAGCGCATCCTGGAAGAGCAAGAGAGCAAGGCCTACACCGGATTGGCGGGCGACCCGGCTTATGCCGATGCGATGATTGGCCTGATCCTGGGCACCTCGGTTCCACGCGGCAACATCGCTGCCGTGGCGACGCCTGGCGGAACCGGTGCCTGCCGTCAGGCATTTGAGATGATCCGCATGGCCAACCCCTCGGCCCGCGTGTTCGTGTCGAACCCGACATGGCCCAACCACCTGTCGATCCTGAACTATCTGGGGATGGAGACGGTCCAATACCGGTATTTCGACGGTGAAACGCGTGGCGTCGATTTCGACGGCATGATAGAGGACCTGAAAACCGCGAATGCGGGCGACGTGGTCCTGCTGCACGGCTGCTGCCACAACCCGACCGGCGCCAACCTGAACATGGTGCAGTGGCAGGAAGTTGTGAACCTGATCAACGAGCGCGGCCTCGTGGCGATGATCGATATTGCCTATCAGGGCTTTGGTGACGGTCTTGAGGAAGACGCGCAGGCAACCCGACTGGTGGCCTCTTCGGTCAAACGCTGTCTGATTGCAGCGTCCTGCTCGAAGAATTTCGGCGTGTACCGTGAGCGTACTGGCCTGTTGATGGCCATCAGTGATGACCCGGCGCAGACAGCCCTTAACCAGTCCACGCTGGCCTTCCTGAACCGTCAGAACTACTCGTTCCCGCCAGATCACGGTGCGCGCGTGGTGACGACGATCCTGAACGACGAAGCCCTGCGCGCTGACTGGGCGGCTGAGCTGGAAGAGGTGCGCCTGTCCATGCTGGGCTTGCGCCAACAACTGGCAGACGAGCTGCAGGCCCAAAGTGGGTCCGATCGCTTTGGGTTTGTCGCCCAGCACCGCGGCATGTTCTCGCGTCTGGGGGCGGCACCGGAACTGGTCGAAAAGCTGCGCGCGGATCACGGCATCTACATGGTTGGTGACAGCCGGTTGAACATTGCTGGCTTGAACGCGACGACGGTTCCGATTCTGGCCAAGGCGATCGTTGACGTCGGTGTCTGATTCAATCCAATAAATCAGAAAACCCGGGCGCGAACGTCCGGGTTTTTTTGTTTTCCGGTGGCTGGCTCTTAGCCTTTCGAAAACTCTGGATAAGCTTCCATACCCAGTTCTGCCATGTCGAGGCCGTTGATCTCGTCTTCTTCGCTGACGCGGATGCCGACCGTCGCCTTCAGAATTGTCCACAGGATCAACGCGCCAACAAATGTGAACACACCATAAGCTACGATACCGGTCAGCTGTGTGATCAGGTTTGCTTCGCCGTAGAAGATCACGGCGATGGTGCCCCAGATGCCTGCGAACAGGTGAACCGGGATGGCACCGACAACGTCGTCGATCTTGAACTTGTCCAGCATCGGAACCGCGAAGACCACGATGATGCCACCAACTGCGCCGATCCACAGCGCTCCGAACAGGGTCGGGGCAAGCGGTTCTGCAGTGATCGAGACCAGACCGGCCAGCGCGCCGTTCAGCACCATGGTCAGGTCAGGTTTCTTGTACAGCACCTGCGTCATGATCAGGGCTGCGATAGCACCAGATGCGGCGGCCATGTTGGTGTTGGCGAAGATGCGCGACACGTCGGATACGTCACCTACGGTGCCCATCGCCAGTTGCGATCCGCCGTTGAAACCGAACCAGCCCAGCCACAGGATGAACGTTCCCAGAGTTGCCAGCGCAAGATTGGAACCGGGCATAGGGTGGACTTTGCCGTCCTTATACTTGCCAATACGCGGGCCAAGGATCAGGCAGCCCGCCAGAGCGGCCCAGCCGCCGACCGAATGCACAACTGTCGAACCGGCGAAGTCGGAAAAGCCCATGGCATCCAGCCAGCCGCCGCCCCATTTCCACGACCCCGAGATCGGGTAGAGGATACCAGTCAGCACGATGACGAAGACCAGGAAGGGCCACAGCTTTATGCGCTCGGCCACGGCACCGGACACGATGGACGCGGTTGCCGCCACAAAGACCAGCTGGAAGAAGAAGTCCGAACCGATAGACGCGTAATCTAACGCCGCGTCTGCGGGCGCAACACCCACGGCATCAAGTACGGTCGGACCGCCAAGGGCAAAGAAACCATTAAAGTCGCCCGGATACATCGTGTTGAAGCCGACCAGCCAGTACATGATCGCGGCAATCGAAAACAGCGCGATGTTCTTGATCATCTGCATGGCGACGTTCTTGGAACGCACCAGACCGCCCTCGAGCATGGCAAATCCTGCAGCCATGAAGAAGACAAGGAAGCCTGCCATAAGAAACAGCAGGGTCGTAAAAATATACTGGGTGTGCAGCGCAGCTTCGCCCTCGGCGGCCTCTTGCGCCAGACCCATCTGCGGCAGCACGACAAGCGCGGCGGCTGGGATGAGAGATTTCATCAGGTTCATTGTCAGTCCTCGAATGCTTTGGAGTGGCGGCGCTTACAGCGCCTCTTCGTTCGTTTCCCCGGTCCGCACGCGCAGCGCCTGCTCGACATCAAGGACGAAAATCTTGCCGTCACCGATCTTGCCGGTCTTGGCGGTTTTGGTGATGGTCTCGACGATTTGGTCGGCCATCGTGGCGGGCACCACGATTTCAAGCTTGATCTTGGGCACGAAATTCACCGCGTATTCGGCCCCACGATAGATTTCGGTGTGGCCCGATTGCGAGCCGAAGCCCTTGATCTCGGTCACCATCATGCCGCGCACGCCGGCTTCGGTCAGTGCCTCGCGCACCTCCTCCAGCTTGAACGGCTTGATTGTCGCAATGATCAGTTTCACGTCTGTCCCCTCTTCCTGTCCGGCGGAACCGGTTTGTTTGCACCTGCAGAAAGAGAGCGTGACTGACCGCTGTTAGAAACGGTCAGGGCGGGTGAACGCAGGGGAAAAGGGGGTGAGGTGCACAATTTTTGCACAAAAAAACGTTTCTGCCCAAAAATCGGGCGAACTATAGAGGCCGGTTAGCGGAATTTCATACCTCTACTTCGCGCCAGTGGCAGGGTATGGTGCCTCAAAATGATAACCGGGCAGAGTTTGAGCATGACTGAGTCCAGGCGTCGCAAGACATCGCTTGTTGCGGACAAAAGATACCCTTCAAAGGGGCGTAAACCCGCTGCAACAAAGCGGACGACAAAGCCCGCCGGCAAGAAGGCGACGGCGCGCAAGACGTCGACTCGCAAAACCGCCCGGAAGAAAACCCGCAAGACGTCCGGTGGCGGCGGCGGCTTCTTTCGCCGCATGTTCCGTTGGATTTGGCGGTTGATCTGGGGTGTGACCTGGCGTGTGGGCGCGGTGGCTGCCATGCTCTTGGCTTTGGCGGTTGGGGTTGTCTACTCCTCTCTGCCTGACGTCGATGCTTTGCTAGACGGTCGGGCGCGCGGGTCGGTGACCCTGTTGGATCGGGACGGCAAGGTCTTTGCCTGGCGTGGGGACCAATTTGGTGGGGTGATCACGGCCGATACCGTCTCGCCGCATCTGAAGAACGCGGTCGTCGCGACCGAGGACAAGCGGTTCTATCGCCATTTCGGCGTCAGCCCGCGCGGTGTCGCAAGCGCTGTGCGCATCAACCTGAGCGAAGGGCGCGGACCGCTGTCGGGGCATGGTGGGTCGACCGTCACGCAGCAGACGGCCAAGCTGTTGTGTCTGGGTGTGCCTTATGAGCCCAGTGAATGGGAATCCGAAGCTGCCTATGAGTCCGATTGCCGTCAAGGCTCGCTTTGGCGCAAGGCCAAAGAGGCGGTCTATGCGATGGCGATGGAGGTCAAGTATTCCAAGGACGAGATCCTGACCATCTATCTGAACCGGGCCTTCCTGGGCGCGGGTGCGCGCGGGTTCGAGGCGGCAAGCCAACGCTATTTCGGGATTTCGGCGGCTGAGGTCAGCCCGTCGCAGGCTGCTATGCTGGCTGGTCTGCTGGTGGCACCGACGCGCTATGCACCGACGAACAACCTTCAACGTTCGCAGGATCGAGCGCGGCTGGTGGTTGGCCTGATGGAGGCACAGGGGTATCTGACCTCGGCACAAGCAAGCAGTGCGCGCAGCAATCCCGCGCAACTGTCCGAAGCTGCTGCTGCGCGGGCCGGCGGTTACTTCGCCGATTGGGTGATGGCCAGCGGGCCCGAGTTCTTCACACGCAACACGACCGAAGATGTGGTGATCCGCACCACACTGGATCAACGTATCCAGAAATCGGCCGAAGAGGCGCTGCAGTTCATCTTTCAGGAGAAGGTCCGCGAAGGATCAAAGGCGCAGGCCGCGATCGTGGTGATGTCGGCGGACGGGGCTGTGCGCGGCATGGTTGGCGGGCGCAAGACCCGCGTGTCCGGCGCATTCAACCGAGCCACGCAGGCGCTGCGGCAAACGGGGTCTTCCTTCAAACCCTTCGTTTATGCCACTGCGCTGGAACTGGGGTATTCACCGCTGGATACGGTGGTGGACGAACCCTACTGCGTGAATATTCCGGGGTCTGGCCAATGGTGTCCCAAGAACTACACCAACAAGTTCTATGGTCGCGTTACACTGGCAGATGCATTGAAAAACTCGCTAAACATCCCGGCGGTGAAAGTGGCTGAGATCGCAGGGCTGGACAATGTCCGCACGGTGGCCAGCGAATTCGGTATCGATAGTGATCTGGCGCAAGGCCCCGCTCTGGCGCTGGGCGCGTCGGAAAGCACGCTGATTGAGATGACGGGGGCTTACGCCGGCATCCTGAACGGTGGCTCGGCGGTGGAACCCTATGGGCTGACCGAATTGAAGCTGTTGGGCGATCAAACCCCGGTCATGGTGACGACAACCGGCATTGGTGAGCGGGTCATCAACGACAAAGCCGCCAAACAACTGACGTGGATGATGGAGCGTGTCGTGTCCGAAGGCACCGGTGCGCGCGCTCAGTTGCCCGGTTGGCAGGTCGCGGGTAAAACCGGCACGACGCAGGCTGCGCGGGACGCGTGGTTCATCGGGTTCACGGCCGATTACGTAACGGGCATCTGGATGGGCTATGACGACAACACCCCATTATCCGGTGTGACCGGAGGCGGGTTGCCGGCTGAAATCTGGAAAGAAACCATGCTGCGCGTGACCGAAGGCATGACACCGACGCCGTTGCCGATGCTGGCCCCGGACCCACCGGTCAGAACAGCGCAACCGCAGCAACAGCGCCGTAAGAACCAAACCGGGTTGGATCGGGCTATCAACAATCTGCTGAACAACATTTTCGGTGGAAATTGAAAAAGGCGGTGCGCTGGGCACCGCCTTTTGAATTGAATGTGGGTCCGATCAGAGGCTGTCGTCGAGCGCGCCCAAAATGGCGTCGCCCATTTCCGTGGTCGAAACCGGCGTGACGCCTTCATCTGCCAGCAGGTCGCCTGTGCGGACACCGTCGGCCAGTACCTTCTCGATTGCGGCTTCCAGACGGTCCGCTTCTTCAAGCTGATCAAAGCTGTAGCGCAGGGCCATGGCGAAGCTGAGGATACAGGCGATCGGGTTGGCTTTGCCCTGACCGGTGATATCCGGGGCCGAACCATGGACCGGTTCGTACATCGCCTTGGGGCGGCCATTCGCCATAGGAGCACCCAACGAGGCCGACGGTAGCATTCCCAACGAGCCGGTTAGCATCGCCGCGCAATCCGACAGGATGTCGCCGAACAGGTTGTCTGTCAGGATGACGTCGAACTGTTTGGGCGCACGCACCAACTGCATCGCGCCATTGTCGGCATACATATGGCTCAGTTCGACCTCGGGGTAATCCTTGGCCACACGGTTCACAACTTCGCGCCACAGGATGCCCGATTCCATGACGTTGGCCTTCTCCATCGAGCAGACCTTTTTGTTCCGGCGCATTGCCAGCTCAAATGCCGAGCGCGCGGCGCGTTCGATCTCAGATTCGGTGTAGCGCTGGGTGTTGATGCCAACACGTTCATTGCCTTCCTCGAAGATGCCGCGCGGCTCGCCGAAATAGACGCCCGAGGTCAGCTCGCGCACGATCATGATATCGAGGCCGGCAACGATGTCTTTCTTCAGCGACGAGAAATCGGCCAACGCGTCAAAGCACTGTGCCGGGCGCAGGTTGGAATACAGGTCCATCTCTTTGCGCAGGCGCAGCAAGCCGCGCTCGGGCTTGAGGCTGAAATCCAGATCGTCGTATTTCGGGCCGCCCACAGCACCCAGCAGAACCGCGTCAACCTCTTGCGCTTTGGCCATCGTCTCGTCCGACAGGGGCTTGCCATGCGCATCATACGCGGCACCACCGACCAGATCCTCGCTCACGTCGAATTCCAGGCCGCGTTTCGCACCGAACCAGTCGATGACTCTGCGCACTTCGGCCATGACTTCGGGGCCAATTCCGTCTCCGGGCAGGATGAGGAGCGAGGGGTTGGACATGAAGGATCTCCTTGCGTTTTACAGCACAGGCCCTAGCGCCTGTGCGGCATCGGGTCAATGAGACGATCCCGCCTGACGGCAAGGAAAATACAGGTTTGTTTCCGTTAGCGTCTGAAAATTGCGTCAGGTCTGCTTTGCAGGCCAGATCATGGCGCAAAGTGCCGTATCAGCGAGGCAGTGTCAGGTCGACCCAGATCAGCCGATGACGGCTGGCGCTTTCGGCGGTTTTGCGTTCTTCAGAGCCCGCGACGGGCCAGTGCACCCCGGAATCCACCACCTGCCATTGGGCCGATGGCAGGACGTAATCGACCCGCATTGGACCAACCAATTTCCAGACCACCGTTGTCAAATCGCCTGAGGGGTCTGCGGGTGAAGGGTCCTGAAGGCGGGGGTCGTTCAAAAACTCTCGGATCGCCTCCTTGCGTCCATCACCTCGCACTGGGTCCAGATTGGCGTCACCCGCGATGACAAACAGACGATCGGGTTTGCGCCCGACTGCCCCATCCATCACTGCGGACCAAAGGCGGATCTCGTCCTTGTTCCTCAGTCCATTGCGATCCTCTGGCCCGTCAAACACGGGGGGTGAGGCATGAAAAGTCATCAAATCCAGCTGCCCTACCGAAGTTTCGATGGGCACAATCCAATGCGCCACGGATGAGAGCCGCTGAACGTTCTGCGCCGGTTCTGATGGGTAGGGGCCTGCGTCATGTTGAGGCAGTTCAGCGCCGGGCAGTTCCAGCCATAGCAGGTCGGACAGGTCCTGAATCTGATCCGAAGCGATGGGATAGCGGGACATCACGGCCAGCCCGCCCTGACCGGTGAACCGACCCCAGCCTTGCGCGTCGCCGGGGCCGTTGGTGCGACCATCTCCGTCCAGATCAAGATCCGTTTCCAGGCCGGAATTTGGTTGGGCTGCGAAAGTGTAGGGGTAATCCAATCCGGCCTCGCGCAACCGATTTGCCAGCGCCGCCAGCGCCAGCCCCTCGAAATCCCAGTCGATCCCCTGCAACGCAATGATATCGGGGCGGGTGTCCGCCAAAACGGCAACAACCGCCATCACCTGATCATCACCGCGGTGAATATCCCGCAACAGCAATCCCGGACCATCGCGGCTGAGTTCTGTGTTGTAGGTGGCAATACGGATCGTCTCTGCCTGTGCCACAACGGGCAACAGCAGCAGGATCAGAATGCGGATCATGCGGTCTGGGTAGACTCGGCTGTGGAATAGGCGCGCCGTTTTTCGACGATCAGATTGGCAATGCGCAGGGTCGCCATGCCACGCATGATCATGCTGGCCGGTAGGAAGGCCCAGGCGCTGAGCGTCCAGATCAGGGTCTGAGGATTGCTCAGTGAGATCGGATCGGCATAGTCAGTCAGCAGTTTGATCAGCGCCGGGATCAGGAACGGCAGCAGTATACCGATGCAAATGTTCAGCCGACCGTCGCGCTGCAGGCGCGTAACTACGTCACCGCCTTTGGTGGGGTCGAACAAGGGAAGATTGGTCCAGACATTGAAGGCGCCATTTCCGGTCGGCCAGCCGCGCACTTTCACCGCATAGGCAAAGCTGGCGATCGTCACCAAAGCAGCAACATACGCGACGCTGGCAGAAATACGGACAAGTTCGATCAGGGGGGCGCTTGCGTCAGTCGGCAGCATCAGGATGATCAGCCGTACTGGCGAATAGGGAAAGTCGACCACATTCGCGACGCCCACGCCGAAGGAATAGAAAACTGTCGTCAGGCCGGTCGGCGTATATGCGTTTTTGCAGATCAACGTCAGGAACGTGACCATCGACATCAGGCCGACAAAGCGCAAACGGTTCACAGGTGGCGCATCGCGGAATTCGATAAAGCTGGGAAAGGAGGAGTTGTATTCAGCGAATGTCAGGAAAAACGCGAGAATGGCGAGAAAGACGACAATCTCGGTCCCATTCGTTGACGTTACAGGCAGGTACAACGCGGGCGTCAGCACCAAAAGTGCGACCAATAATCCCCGAATCGCCGCCCCTGTTGTGCGCGCAATCACTATCCAAACCCTTTCAAACCGGATTGACCGCTTCTTTGACGGTTTCGTCCCAACTTGTGCCCGATAATTATTATTCGACGGGTGCCTCTATTATCGCCAACACTGACGATAAGCGGCAATCCGCTCAAGCCAAGCTGCAGAAAACACGGAATTTCAGGCAAAAAGATGGCGAAACTGGTGCGCCTTTGCATCATTTCCGTCGCAAATTCGGCGTGTATCAGAGGGGGAACACCACATGTTGTGGTTGCCGGATCAACAACCCCAAGAACGCGAAAGGGGTCGCCCAGGCGACCCCGATAGGTTGAGTATCCACAGATTCGTTCTTGGAATCACACCCAGGGGCGGGCCTGGCTTGCGTGATCCTCGAATTTGTCGATGTGGTGATCTTTTTCCATCGTCAGGCCGATATCGTCCAAACCATTCAGCAGGCAATGCTTGCGATGTGGGTCGACACTGAATTCGATCACAACGCCATCCGAGGTGGTGATCTGCTGATCCTCCAGATGCACGGTCATGCGGGCGTTTTCGCCTTTATGCGCGTCTTCCAACAGGATCGCGTGGTGTTCTTCTTCGACCACGATGGGCAGGATGCCGTTCTTGAAGCAGTTGTTAAAGAAGATGTCGGCAAAGCTGGTCGAGATCACAACCTTGATGCCGAAGTCCTTGATCGCCCAGGGCGCGTGTTCGCGCGACGAACCGCAGCCGAAATTGTCACCGGCAACCAGAATCTCTGTCTGACGATAGGCGGGTTTGTTCAGCACGAAGTCTTCGTTTTCGCCACCATGTTGATGGTAGCGCATCTCATCAAACAGCACGACACCAAGGCCGGACCGTTTGATGGTTTTCAGATGCACTTTCGGAATGATCATATCGGTGTCGATATTGATCAGCGGCATTGGGGCGGCCACCCCGTGGACTTTGTCAAACTTTTCCATGTCTACACTCCTGCGAGAGAGGGCCGCGCCCGTATCCCGCGTTTAAGCTTGTTTCGCTTCTGTTGTTGCGTCGTTGGGTGCGTTCCGGATAAAGAACGCCATAAAGACCAGGCCGAACCCGTTGAACAGCATCTCAATGCCCAGGAAGATGCCCAAAATGCTCAGCAGCACCTGAGGATCGCTTCCCACATATGTCCAGATGATGCCCGCGAGGACGATCGACAAGATGCCCGAGATCATCGTGGGCCAGAAAAACTGTGTTCCTTTCATCTGGAACGACAGAATGACCCGCGCGATGCCGCCTGCCATGAACAGGATCAGCATCACGGTTGCCAGTGTCAGGGTTCCCTGCAGCGGGTGATCCAGAAAGGACCAGCCCAGAAACAGCATCACCGCACCCATGATGAGTGACAGAATTTTGTTGCCGGTACCTTCAACCGTAAAGCCGCCAACAACTTGCAGCGCGCCCGAGATCAGCAGCAACACACCGGTTACCACCGTCACGGCGACAGACGCCACAACTGGCGCGCCCAGTACAAAGATACCGAACGCTATGGACAGAAGCCCCAGCAGGAGCCATTTGACCCAGTCACTCATGTTTTCAATCCCTCAAATATCTAGATGTGATGGGACCTTACATCAATTCACGTACGTCTGTCAGCCGTCCTGTGATTGCCGCTGCGGCAGCCATTGCAGGGCTCAGCAAATGGGTGCGTCCGCCCCGGCCCTGACGGCCTTCGAAGTTGCGGTTTGAGGTCGCTGCACAGCGTTCGCCCGGCTGCAGTTGGTCAGGGTTCATCGCCAGACACATCGAACATCCGGCCAGACGCCATTCGAAACCGGCATCCTTGAAAATCTCGGCCAGACCTTCTTCTTCGGCCTGCGCCCGAACCAGACCCGAACCTGGCACGACCATGGCACGCATGCCGTCCTTGACCTTTTTGCCCTTCAGGATCTCGGCCGCGGCGCGCAGGTCTTCGATGCGGCCATTGGTGCAGGATCCGATGAAAACGGTGTCGATCTCGACATCGCTCAGCTTTTGACCAGCTTCCAGACCCATGTACTCGATCGAGCGGCGGGCTGCGTCAACCTTGCCACCTTCAAAATCTTCGGGGTTCGGTACAGTTGCGGTGATCGGCAGTACGTCCTCGGGGCTGGTGCCCCAGGTCACGACAGGCGCGATGTCTTCGCCGCGCAGGGTGATGACCTTGTCGAAATGCGCGTCATCGTCGGTAAACAGCGTTTTCCACCATGTCAGTGCTGCTTCCCACTGGGCACCTTTGGGCGCGTGGGGACGGCCTTTGACATATTCATAAGTGGTCTCGTCTGGCGCGATCAGGCCGGCGCGGGCGCCGCCTTCGATCGCCATGTTGCAGACGGTCATGCGGCCTTCCATCGACAGATCGCGGATCACTTCGCCGCAATATTCGATAACATAGCCGGTCCCGCCGGCAGTGCCAGTCTCACCGATCACAGCCAGAGTGATGTCCTTGGCGGTCACACCGGGCTGCAATTTGCCGGTGATTTCCACCTTCATGTTCTTGGACTTCTTCTGGATCAGGGTTTGCGTGGCCAGAACATGTTCAACCTCGGACGTGCCAATGCCGTGGGCCAAAGCACCAAACGCGCCGTGGGTGGCGGTGTGGCTGTCGCCACAAACAACGGTCATGCCAGGCAGCGTCCAGCCTTGTTCGGGGCCGACGATGTGAACGATGCCCTGACGAACGTCATTCACCGGGTAATAGTGAATGCCGAAATCTTTTGCGTTCTTGTCCAGTGCTTCGACCTGAATGCGCGATTCGGGATTTTCGATCCCGTTTACGCGATCCGCAGTGGTCGGAACGTTGTGATCCGGCACAGCGATGGTCTTTTCCGGTGCGCGCACCGGACGGCCCGCCATGCGCAGGCCTTCGAAAGCCTGTGGGCTGGTGACTTCGTGCACCAGATGGCGGTCGATATAAAGCAGGCAGGTTCCATCATCGGCTTCATGCGCGACATGGGCATCCCAGATCTTGTCATAGAGTGTTTTGGGGGACATCGGTCCTCTCCCGTATGTAATGAGAAATAGCTGGCGAGTGGCTGGGCGCCGCTTATAGGCGGGCCAGAACCGTGCGGGCGGCCCCAAAGAACCGTTCACGCAGGCGCGTGCGGTCTTGCAGTGTCGGAGCAGGGGCCAAATAGACTCTCATGCGCCTCAGATATATCGCGTGTGCCCGTCAATCAAGGTTCAATCCGGCCTCGGGCTTGCATCACCCCGAGTTGCTGTCCAAGCTGCGGGTCAGGAGACCTGTATGAACCAAGACCTGATCCCCAGCTCGCTGTCGGAACTCTATGAAAACATGGTCGCGGGGTTTTCCGTGCAGTTCGGCAAACTTGTTGATCTGATCGTCACGCCGGGTTGGCGGCGGCACCAGTTGATCATCATTCTCGCTCTGTGGGCTTTGGCATATGTGCTCAAGCTGGTCACGCAAAACCGGTGGGAAACCTGGGCGCGTGCCCGCACCGGCTGGCCCAAATGGCGGCTGCGCACTCTGGTTCAGCTGATGCAGCGCCTAACACTGGTCTATTTCGTTTTGTTGTCCTGGACGCTGTACCTGTTCATGCAGAATGTGACCTGGCCGTCGCACAGTTACATTATCGGCGTGATCGCGACATTGGCCGCCGCTTGGCTGGCGATCGCGCTGGTGGCGCGACTTGTCCGCAACCGTACGCTGCGGCGGATCTTTAAATGGGCGATGTGGGTCTATGCAACGCTGGTTGCGCTGAATTTGACCGATGACGTAGCCGAGTTTCTGGACGGCGTAGCGATCTCCATCGGTGATTTGCACATCTCGGCACTGGGAATTCTCAAGGCCGCATTGCTGATCGGCGTGCTGCTGACGTTGGCCCGCATCGGAACCCGCACGGCCGAGCGGGGATTGCAGAGGAACGACGACATCACGCCTTCGATGCAGGTTCTGTTGGCCAAAGGCATTCAAGTTCTGCTGTACGGAGCTGTCTTTATGGTGGCCATCCGCACGCTTGGGTTTGATCTGACTGGCATCGCGCTGTTGTCAGGCGCGATCGGCGTGGGCATCGGTTTTGGTCTTCAAAAGGTTGTGTCGAACCTGATTTCCGGGATCATCATCCTGATGGACCGCTCGATCAAACCGGGCGACGTGATCTCGTTGGGTGACACATTCGGATGGATCAACGCGCTGGGCGCGCGGTATGTATCGGTGGTCACGCGGGATGGGCGTGAATACCTGATCCCGAACGAAGACTTGATCACCAATCAGGTGGTGAACTGGTCGCATTCGGACCGTTATGTGCGTCTGGATCTGGATTTCGGCACCAGCTACGACGACGACCCGCATCAGGTGCGCGCAACCGCGATCCGGGCAGTTAAATCGGTGAAACGTGTTCTCAGCGGCGGTTCACATGAGCCGGTCTGCCATATAACCGGGTTCGGCGACAGCAGCGTGGACTATGTGCTGCGGTTCTGGATCAGCGATCCGACCAAGGGGCTTACCAATATCAGGGGCAATGTTTACCTCGCCCTTTGGGATGCTTTCAAGGCCGAGGGGATATCGATTCCTTTCCCCCAGCGCGAGGTTCGGCTGCTGCCCGACGGCGCAGACTCGCAACAGATCGCCAAAGAGTGAGCACCCGTGCGGCCGCAAAAGCGCCCGTTCATTGAAATGTTGCATTCCCCTTGTTACCTTATTAGTACCCCTGCGCCGGGGTTTGGCGGCGCGCAACAAAGGAGGACTATGTCCTGTCTCTACATACACAGGCGGGTTTGCCCGCCGATGATGGGGCCAATGTAATGGCCCACTCTCAGTCAATCAGCGACAAGCTGCTTGAACGTATCCTTTCCTCACTTTCCGATGACAAGGCCGAAGACGTCGTGCAGATCAACCTGCAAGGTAAGTCTTCTGTTGCGGATCACATGGTGATTGCCTCGGGTCGGTCGACCCGTCAGGTCTCGGCCATGGCGGAAAAGCTGACGGATCGCATCAAGCAGGAATTCGGTTTCACCTCGAAGGTCGAAGGCAAGGATGCCGGCGACTGGGTGCTGATCGATACGGGCGATGTTATTGTCCATATCTTCCGCCCCGAAGTGCGTGAATTCTATCAGCTGGAAAAGATGTGGCTGCCTCAGGGCGGCAGCGCCTCGGCCAACTGAGGCGCCATCCCGGCCTGCATTAACAGGCCGGAGGCGAGAGAAATATGCGTATAAGCATTTATGCGGTCGGGCGATTGCGTGCCGGACCGGAGAAGTCCCTGCTTGACGATTACCTGACCAGATTTGACCGGACCGGCCGCGCGCTGGGCCTTGGTCCTGCGCGCGTGATCGAGGTCGAAGACAAGAAAAACGCAGGCATGGGGGCTGAGGCCGCGTTGCTGCGCAAGGCCCTGCCCAAAGGTGCGGTGATCTGCACACTGGATGAACGTGGGCGGGTGATGTCCTCGCCTGATTTTGCAAAAAAACTGGGTGGCTGGCGCGATGCCGGGCGGCAGGATCTGGCATTGATCATTGGCGGTGCGGACGGAATAGACCCTGATCTGCGGGCCGAGGCTGATTTTTCCATCTCATTCGGGTCGATGGTCTGGCCGCATATGCTGGTCCGTGTGATGCTGGCCGAGCAACTTTACCGGGCCGCGACCATCCTGTCGGGCGGTCCCTATCACCGGGTCTGACATGGCGCAGCTTTTGATCGTCTACCATTCGCGCACCGGCGGCGCCCGTCAAATGGCCCAATCCGCTGCGGCAGGAGCGCGGGACGAAGCGGAAACGATTCTGAAGACTGCAGATCAGGCGACCCCTGAGGATTTGCTGGCCGCGGATGGGTATATTTTCTGCGCGCCCGAGAACCTGGCGGCGATTTCCGGTCTGATGAAAGAGTTCTTTGATCGCTGTTACTACCCTGTTCTGGGCAAGATCGAAGGACGGCCCTATGCCCAGATGATCTGTGCCGGGTCTGATGGCGAGAATGCGGCCCGCCAAACCGCGCGGATTGCCACTGGTTGGCGCTTGAAAGAGGTTCAGTCGCCGCTGATCATCTGTACACATGCGCAAACGCCCGAGGCTATTCTGGCCGAAAAGACCATCCCGCAAAACCAACTGGATGAGTGCCGTGATATTGGGGCTGCGTTGGGTGCGGGTCTGGCGCTGGGTGTGTTCTGAAGATCAGTTCAGCGGGACCAGCGTGGTCTCATCACCCCAGCCATCGACACTGCACCGCGCCTGAATCTGAACCTGAGACACGCCATCTGGAATCGCCACCCCGGACAGGGAGCGTGTAAAGGGCTGCTCATTCTCATGTGGATGATGCAATACGCGCATGCCCAGTTCATTGCCGTCCATGTCCAGAACGCGCCAGCCATCAGCATAGTGATCCCACCCGGTATCGGGATGGCGGATCGTCACATCGAATCGCCACGTGTCACCGCTTTGGCTGACCGCCACTTTTTCAATCAAAGAAGCGTCGGCAAGCGCCGGGCTGGCGAGAAGAAGGCTGAGAATCATATACCGCATGTGGCGATCCTAGGCTGTGTCCGTCGGCTTCGCGATCACGAATCCGTGTCGCCCGGTTGGGACAGCAGGACCAGCCGGGAATGCGACGCAAACTCGCGCCGGTATAGAACGCCAAACGTGATCGCCGTGCCCAGCAACAGCGCCACAGGCCCAAGTATCCAGGCAACGGATGCCAGGGCAAAATAAGTCACGCGCAAACCGCGGTTAAAGCTGCGCGCCGCGGTGACGCAGATCTCGGCCGCTTGTGCTGCGCGCGGATAGGCTTGTGGGTCCGACGGTTCATTGGGCACCGAGGCCATCAGAACCGCGCAATAGCCAAACAACCGATGTGCCCAGACGTATTTCAGGAATGCATTGGCCAGAAAAAGGATGATGATCAGAATCTTTATCTCCCACACCATGGCCGGTGCGCTGCCGATGGCCAGGTCATTGGCGACACCGGCAAGGCGTTCGGTATTGCCCAGCAAAGCCAACCCGCCCCCGACAGCGATCATCGTAGTCGAGGCGAAGAACGTGCTGCCCTGCCGCATCGCCGCGACCACCTGCGCATCGAACATTCGGGGCTGCCGAGTGACCATTTCCCGCATCCACTCTCGACGATAGTCATCCATCATCATCGTGACAGAACTCTTGGTAGGGGAGGGATTTTCGATCCGCCACCCGATCCAGAGCCAAGCAACCAGCAGCACGGCAATTGCCGCATAGTCCAGCGGTGAAAAAAGTTGTGCCCGATCAATCCACGTCATGCGGCGACCTTAGGGCCAGACATGAGAACTTGCCAGATGGAGAAATTGGTAATATTATTTTACCAAATGGAGGATCAGCCATGGAAATGCCAACGCCAAATCCTGACGTTCTGCGCCGCAAGGCCGTGGTTCTTCAACGTTTTTTGCAGGTCTTGCCCGAAGAGGCGGTTATTCATGAACCGTCCGAGACACGCGCTTATGAATGCGACGCATTGACGGCGTATAGGTGCCCTCCGATGCTGGCAGTGCTGCCGTCGACCACGCAAGAGGTCTCGGACGTTCTACGCATCTGCAACGAGGAAGGCGTTCCAGTGGTTCCGCGCGGGTCGGGTACTTCCTTGGCAGGCGGCGCGTTGCCAACAGCGGATTGCGTCATCCTTGGAGTCGCCCGGATGAACGAGGTGCTGGAGGTCGACTATGACAACCGCTTCATTCGCGTTCAATCAGGCCGCACGAACCTGAGCGTGACCGGTGCGGTCGAGGAAGACGACTTCTTCTATGCGCCAGATCCGTCCTCACAGCTTGCCTGTGCCATTGCTGGGAACGTCGCCATGAACTCAGGCGGGGCGCATTGTCTAAAATACGGTGTGACCACCAACAACCTGTTGGGCGTAAAGATGGTGCTGATGGATGGCAGCGTGGTCGAGATTGGCGGCGCGCATCTGGACTCTGGCGGCTTGGACCTGCTGGGTGTCATCTGCGGGTCTGAAGGGCAGTTGGGCGTGGTGACTGAAGCCACGCTGCGCATTCTGCGCAAACCTGAAGGTGCCCGGCCTGTATTAATGGGTTTTGATGATAACGAAGTTGCCGGGCAATGCGTCTCGGACATTATCAAGTCCGGCATTTTGCCGGTTGCGATCGAATTCATGGACACGCTGTGCATCCAGGCCTGTGAAAATTTCGCCCATGCCGGTTACCCCAACTGCACCGCTTTGCTGATTGTCGAGGTCGAAGGGTCCGAGGCCGAGATGGACTATCAGTTGTCAAAGATCATCGAAATCGCCAAGCGCCACAATCCGGTCGAACTGCGCGAAAGCCAGTCGGCCGAAGAAAGCGCGAAAATCTGGCTGGGGCGCAAGTCGGCCTTTGGTGCGATGGGGCAGTTGAACGACTACATGTGTCTCGACGGGACGATCCCGGTTTCTTCCCTACCGGAAGTGTTGCGTCGGATTGGTGAAATGAGCGAAGAATACGGCTTGCCGGTCGGCAACGTGTTTCATGCGGGCGATGGCAACATGCACCCATTGATCCTGTTCGATGCCAACAAACCCGGTGATCTTGAGAAATGCGAGGCGTTCGGAGCTGATATCCTGAAGCTTTGCGTAGACGTGGGTGGCTGCCTGACAGGTGAGCACGGGGTTGGGATCGAAAAGCGCGATCTGATGTCCCACCAATACGCGCCTGCGGACCTTGAGGCTCAGATGGTCATCAAGGATGTGTTCGACCCGAATTGGCTGCTGAACCCGGCCAAAGTGTTCCCATTGCAGGCGTCGAAGTCCCGACGCAACGCGCGGATTGCCGCAGAATAATCGGCTCTAACAAAGAAGAATTGTCATGAAACCAAAGACAGAAGCCGAACTGGCCGAGATGGTGGCCGGGTTGAATGAACCGGTCCATATCAAGGGAGGCGGTACGCGCGGTATTGCGGGGCCAGACGCGGTGATCGACACCAGCGAGCTCAAGGGCGTCACACTTTATGAACCCGGCGCGCTGACTTTGGTGGCGAAGGCCGGAACACCCGTGGCAGAGATCGAGGCAGCGTTAGATGCAGAAGGTCAGCAATTAGCGTTCGAGCCTATGGATCACCGGGGATTGCTTGGAACCCGTGGAACACCGACCATAGGCGGCGTTGTTTCGGCCAACATATCAGGGCCCCGGCGGGTACAGGCAGGGGCATGCCGCGATTTTCTGTTGGGCGTGCGCTATGTCGATGGCATGGGGCAGGTCGTCAAGAATGGCGGCCGGGTCATGAAGAACGTCACCGGCTATGATCTGGTCAAACTGATGGCGGGATCCTGGGGCACTCTGGGTGTTTTGACCGAAGTGTCGTTGAAGGTACTGCCCAAGCCCGAAGTCGCCGCAACGCTGTCTGTTCAGGTATCTGGTGTGACCACCGCAGTTGCAGCGCTGTCCGCCGCATTGAAATCCCCTTTTGAAGTTAGCGGAGCAGCGTACGACCCGGATATGGGAAGCGCCTTACTGCGCCTCGAAGGATTTGCGAGTTCGGTGACATACCGGTCGGATCAACTGAAATCCCTACTGTCTGGTTTCGGCGAGGTTGCCGAACTTGAGCAGCCCGGAACATTGTGGGCCGACCTGCGTGACGCAGCCGGTTTCCACGAACAAAGCGGTGATGTCTGGCGCATTTCGGTCAAACCCTCGGATGCGCCGGACATCGTTGCACGCATCCCGGCAGATCGGACGTTGTTTGATTGGGGTGGCGGGTTGATCTGGGCCTTGGTGCCGGTTGGTACTGATCTGCGGGCGCAATTGGGCGCGTTTGACGGTCACGCAAACATCGTGCGAGCAGGGTTCGAAACACTGGCCGAACTGGGACGTTTTCAACCGGAGGCGTCCGGGATTAAGGCTCTAACCAAAGGAATTCGTCAAAGATTCGACCCCCGTGGTTTGTTTAATCCGGGGTTGATGGGGTAAGCCGATGCAGACGACGTTCACCGAAGAGCAGTTGCAAGATCCCGCGATCCAAAGATCAAATGAAATCCTGCGAAACTGCGTCCATTGTGGGTTTTGTACAGCCACATGCCCGACCTATCAGGTGCTGGGGGACGAGTTGGATAGTCCACGGGGGCGCATTTACCTGATCAAGGACATGCTGGAAAACGAGCGTGTGCCGGATGAGAAAACGGTCAAGCATATCGACCGCTGCCTGTCATGCCTGGCCTGTATGACCACGTGTCCATCGGGTGTGCACTACATGCATCTGGTCGATCACGCGCGCGAATACATCGAAGAGAACTATAAACGCCCCTTCTCGGATCGTGCGTTGCGTTGGGTACTGGCACAGATCCTGCCTTATCCGATGCGGTTCCGCTGGGCTTTGATCGGGGCGAAGCTGGGGCGGCCATTCCGCTTTCTGATGCCCGACGCCCGGTTGCGTGCCATGCTGGATATGGCGCCCAAACATATCCCGCCCGTCAGTCGCAATGACGACCCGCAGAGATTTCCGGCCAAAGGACCGCAGCGCAAGCGCGTTGCGCTGATGACGGGTTGTGCGCAAAAAGCTTTGAATACTGACATTAACGACGCAACTATTCGACTTTTCACTAGGATGGGATGCGAGGTCGTCGTGGCTGAAGGGGCAGGGTGCTGCGGCGCGCTGACCCATCACATGGGCAAGACCCGTGAAAGCCATGAGGCCGCAAAGGCCAATATCAGGGCCTGGACCACAGAAATGCACGGCGACGGGCTGGACGCCATTGTCATCAACACCTCGGGCTGCGGCACGACGGTCAAGGATTATGGCCATATGTTTCGCAACGATCCCATAATCGAAGACGCGGCGCGGGTGTCATCGATTGCAATGGATATCAGCGAACTGCTGATCCAGCTGGAACTGCCCGAAGGTGAAGAAAGGGGCCTGACCGTTGCATATCATGCAGCTTGTTCTTTGCAGCACGGTCAAAAGATCAAAGCTCATCCCAAAACTCTGCTGAAACAGGCCGGTTTTGCTGTGTTAGAGCCTATAGACAGTCATCTGTGCTGCGGCAGCGCGGGAACTTACAACCTGATGCAGCCCGATATTTCGGGCAAGCTGAAGGACCGCAAGGTCAAAACGCTGGAAGCCAAAAAGCCGGACGTGATCGCGGCGGGCAATATCGGATGCATGATGCAGATCGGCTCTGGCACGGACATTCCCGTGCTGCACACGGTCGAGCTTTTGGATTGGGCAACGGGTGGGCCTGTGCCGCGTGCATTGCGTGAACCAGCCAAACCTAAGGTTCCGGTCCTTAGATAGGCCATGCTGATGCAACTGCGCACCACTCGCCCCGTTAAACAGACGCGGGCGTCATCGCCCTATTTTTGCCGCACCGGAGACGTAGGAAAATACGTCAACAGCAAAGCCGGAGTGCCGTTTGCGAAACTGGATCACAGCATTGGCGCTGGCTTTGACGCCGTTGTCCGCCGCAGCCCAGGATACCGGGTTGAAAAGCCTGGACACCACCGATGCGGGGCGCGCGTGGATGGCGGTCGGGCGCCTGGATATCAAGGACGGCGCCGGGTTTTGCACCGGGACACTGATTTCTCCGACCCAGGTTTTGACGGCTGCCCATTGTCTGTTCGACAAGGTAACTGGTCAACGGATTGACCTGGCAGAGGTCGAGTTTCTGGCCGCCTGGCGTCTTGGGCGTGCATCGGCCTATCGGGCCGCACGTCGCGCTGTTGTTCACCCAGACTACGAATACAGCACCGAGGCAACGGCCTCGCGGCTGTACAATGACATCGCGCTGATCGAGCTGTGGCAACCGATCCGCAATACGAGCGTAATTCCGTTCGAGACCGGAAACCGTCCGGCCCGAGGTGCCGAAGTGGGGGTCGTGTCCTACGCGCAGGATCGGGCCGAGGCTCCCTCGTTGCAAGAAGTGTGCTCGGTCATGACGCGCACATCCAACGTTTTGGTGTTGTCCTGTGACGTCGAGTTCGGGTCGTCGGGCGCACCGGTCTTTTCCTTTGAAGGGGACCGGCCGCGCATCGTTTCGGTCGTCGCAGCCAAGGCCGAATTCAACGGGCAGCGCGTGGCCGTCGGCACCGCGGTCGAAGATTCATTGGAACTGCTGCAGGCAGAATTGTCGGCTGGCCGCGGATTTGGCGTATCTTCCTCCCAAGGAGGGGCACGCCGCAATATTGGAGCAAGGTTCATAAAACCATGAGTCGCTTTTTTCTGAATTTTCTTTTGTTTCTTTCAATTTCCGCCTCTGCAACTTACGCCCAGACCGCCAAGCGCAAACTGACGGACCGCGATGACCTTTACGGGTGGGAGGCGGTCGGACGTCTGGATATCGGCGATGACGGGTTTTGCACAGGCACCCTGATTGCGCAGGATCTGGTTTTGACCGCTGCGCACTGTGCGTTGGACAAGGCCACCGGCGAACCGTACCCGCCGGGAATGGTGACTTTTCGGGCGGGGTTAAGCGGCGAGGACGCATTAGCCGACCGCAAGGTAATTCAAATCGCGGCGCACCCGGATTTCGTGGCAAACGGCCCGGTGTCGGCACCGCGGGTGAAGGTTGATGTGGCTCTGATGCGTCTGGACGAGCCAATCCCATATTCCATCGCCGATCCTTTTGCCCTGCATCAGGGTAGGGTCTCGGGAAATGAGGTCAGCCTGGCCTCATACGGGCGCGGTCGGTCCGAGGCGATTACACGTGAAAGGTCCTGTCGGATATTAGATCGAAACCAGGGATTGATAACTTTCAACTGCGATATCACCTTTGGGTCCTCAGGTTCTGCCTTACTTGCCAAAAACGGCCCGCGTTGGCAGATTCTGTCCGTGGTTTCCGCAGTCGCGTCCAACGGGTATCAGAAAGTAGGATTTGGCATGGAACTATCTGGAATCGTTGCCGAACTAAAGGCGGACCTGCGACGCGATGCGCCGCGTCCACAGGCAACGATCCGCCGGTTGCAGGTCGGGTCCGGCAAGTCGAATTCCGGCGCGAAATTCATCAGCTCGGGCGGGGGTTGAACTCGATCAAATTGCTACCCATGTGAACTGTATCGGGTCGCCACGAACGGGGCCCGTATCAACCAGATGCCCGTCCGAACGGAGGGCAGAACACAGATCGCTCTGATATGAGGATATGACACATGCGTAGTTTTGATTTTGCACCCCTGCACCGTGCCACCGTTGGTTTTGACCAGATCGCCGACATGATGGATCGCGTGCTGACCAATGATGTGGCTCAGCCGAGCTACCCGCCTTACAACATCGAAAAGACCGATGCCGACACTTATCGCATCTCGGTTGCAGTCGCCGGTTTTTCGGAGAATGACCTTTCGGTCGAAATGAAAGAAAACGCCCTTATCGTTGCTGGCAAAAAAGCCGCCGAGGATAAAGAGCGCAGCTACCTGCACCGTGGCATCGCCACCCGCGCGTTCGAACGCCGCTTTGCTCTGGCTGATCACGTACGGGTCATCGGCGCGAGCCATGAAAACGGCATGCTGAACATCGACCTGAAGCGCGAAGTGCCCGAGGCATTGAAACCGCGCCGGATCGAGATTTCTTCGGCCAATGCCATTGAAAAGGACGTGGTCGACGCCAAAGCCGTGAACTAAGGCGACCGCTATACGCCGCGATAATCGTTCCTCTCTGGATTATCGCACCACACGCCCCGCGTTCCTCCAGGCGCGGGGCGAAGTGTTATAGCGAGGCTCTCAAATAGAGCCACTAGGGTATTGAGGTATCGTCGCGCTTGGCAAAAATAATCCACGCTTCAGGTGTTTGCCGTTCGTTGGGGGGTCGAAGATTTCAACGGATTGCGATAGAGGACGCTCTGGTTTTACCCCCAACGAAGATGCGGGCTAGTTCTTCATTTTTTGTGCACGACCAGAACTTGGTCTCTGCGGTGTTTCTGATACCGTGCAGGTTCAATAATGCAGGCCGAAATCTGAGGAATTAGTGCGTTAAATTCTTCGGCTATGGATGGGTCTGAATGTGTAAATTCTCGGTCATTCTGAAAGCTACGAAAAAGTGCGGCAGTCTTTGTTATGCCGGCTAATTCATAGGTTTTTGGCTGCCACCTCAAATCTTCGATAATATAGAGCCCTCCTGAAGCGAGCTTCGGAAAAACCTCTAAAAAAGCACTCTGTTGATGATGACTTGCATGACTTGCATCATCGATCACGATATCTGGCGCTGGGTCAATCTTGCCTGCTGTATTCGCAATTTCCTCTCGGTTATTCATGTCACACCGGTGAAATGTGAAGTGTTCGTGTTCAAACCACGAGAAATCGGAGACATCCAAGCCATGAATTTGTGCCTTCGAAAAGTACTCAAGCCACATTCGAATCGAGGGGCAATCTTTGGTAGCTCGATCTTTGTCGACCCCGTGCTCAGGTCCACCGATCAGAAGGCCCATCTCTAGAAAAACAATTTCGCTATGACGGTAAGGGTGAAACAGCAAATGGTAGAGTTCGGTGTATCGATGTTTTGATGAACCTTTGTCTGATCCATAGCGATCTGCCAATTCGGTCAGATTCTCAGCCTCACTTATGCTCATTCGGCTTACCCTTGGCTTTGCGGTCTATTCGCTTTGATTAAACTCAACACTGCGTTGGTGTAAACTCCCGGAAATCCGGACAAGCCATTTGCTACCAAGCTCCTGGTATTGCCGGCGCCCAAAATGTCACGAATTTCTTGATGGGTCTGCGAGAAGAACGGGGCAGTGTCATTTTCGATACGCGCGATAAAATCACTGATAAAAACCAATTCCTAACTGAGGTATCGCCTTGGTTTCTAGAGCATTGACCACCAAGCCCCGCGCGCAATACGCGGGGCTCAACATAATTCGAGATAGCGCTCAGTTCGCGGCTGTCACCAAACCAATCGACCAGAACATCGTCTCGCCCGAAGCATCGTCGACGCCGTCATTGTCGGTCATCACAAACGCTTCGCCCGAGGGCAGGATGGCCAGACCTTCGATCTTGTCCAGAACGTAACCACCGGTCGAGGTCAGATCAGGCAGCAGGTCGCGGACCTCTTGCTTGTTGACCACGGGCAGGGGACCGCCTAACGGGGCCGGGGTCATCTCTAACAGCGGGATACGGTAGACCTTTTTGGTCACGGCGCGGTGGTCATGCTGATTGTCGCGCTCGATGACATAGACGTGGTCGCCAAAGGCCACGATTTCCGACAGGCCAACCCAGCCCTCTTCCGGGTCCGCTTTGGGATAGTGCACCGCGCCCCATTCTTTGGTCTCAAGGTTGTAGGCCACCAGTTTCACGTGGTTTTCAGGGTCGTCCTTCCATTCGCGCTGAACCGCCATCCACAGGGTGTTGCCAACGCGGGTGATGCCCTCAAAACCAAAACGCTTTTCGACGGCCATAAGCTCAGGTGGCAGGCCGATCTCGCCTTTGCGATCCTTGATCAGGCCATCAGCGGAAACGTGGTAAATCGCATGCGGGATAACACGGTCGGTACGCCCTTCTGAGGCGACGTAGAACCCGCCTTTATCGTCCAGCGTGATGCCCTCCAGATCCAGCTTCTGTGCCGGGTTGCCGTCCTGACGGTGGATGCGGATCACATCCACAATGCGGGCCGGTTTATGGCTGGGGTCGATCTTGAAAATCGAAGGCTGGAAGCCATAAAAGCTGTCGTTGACCGCGTAGATCATGCCGTCCTCATCAGACACCAGACCGGACAGCGCGCCCCAGCCGATCAGCTCATCCGTGTCTGCGGACGTCAGATGCGGATAGGTGGCCGGGGCGTCCTGATATTCGTAGATCATCACGTGTGCACGCGGGCCACCGTCTTCGATCAGGTCCTTTTCATTAGCCGAGATCAGCAGGTTACGTTTCGGGATCGCAACATAACCTTCGGGACCAACGCCTGAAGGCAGCAGCTGTTTCAGAACCGGGTTGGCCGGATCGGTGGCGTCATAGACACCCACAACCGAGGCGCGCTCGGCTCCTACAAAGATCATTGGTGTGTCACCGAAGGTCGCTGCGGTCACACTTTCAGGCTCAACACCTTTGGCGTCCGAGCGTTTGTCGGGATAGTGACCGATCTGGATGATGGCTTTCTCGAAATCGGTGCCGTTCTCGTAAACAACCGCGCCGTCCTTGTGGAAGATCGTCCAGCCGCGCGAGCCGCCCTTATAATCGCCCTCGTTGGCGGTGGCGAAGTGGTTGTCGTCGATCCATTTCACCGCATCAGGCTCACGTAGGCGGCCCTTTTGGCTTTCAGTGAAGATCAGCGCGCCGCGTTCGTCGGTGGCATCGATGCCTTCCAGATCAACCGCGCCGGCCGAGAAATGGCTGACCACGTTGCCGTCCTTGTCGACGACGGCGATGTGGTTGTTCTCCTGCAGGGTTACCACTGTTTCACCCAGATCATTGATGTCCACGAATTCCGGTTCTGGGTCAGTAGGCGCAACCTCCGACAGCCCGGTCAGCGAGGCCATCTTCATGCCCGCGCAATCCAGAGCACCTTCAATCAACGGCACCAGCACCAACGAACCAGCTGGCAGCTGCGGGATGACGCCATCGTTGAGGTCTTCGTCGCGCTCGTTCTCGATCGCCACGGCGACAAAGCTGCCATCGGGAGCAATGGCGACGCTGTCGGGCTGACCGCCCAGGTCACAGGCACCGGTTTCGGCTTTGCCCGCAATGTCGACCGAGACCAGCTTGCCCGATGGGGCGGTATAGCTTTCCGAAGTGTTCACGCCCACAAAAGCCGTCGTGCCAACAATCCCAACCGACGTCGGCTCGCCGCCTACATCCATTGCACCCAGAGGGGCCGGGTTCGCAGGGTCGGTGATGTCGACCATGCCAACTACACCCAACGGGCTGTCGGTATAGACCAGCGTCATACCGTCCGCGGTAGCCGCGATGATCTCGGGCGAGGTTTCGCGGGTGGTATCCGTCCCCTCGGCCATGTTATTGACGACGGGGAAAGACGCAATTCGGTTGAAATTCATTTCTGCCACAGCCTGACCGGCGGTCAGGGCAAGGGCAGATGTCAGGCAGACATAGCGCAATGACATCGGGTGGTATCCTCTCTCACTTGGATGAGAGGGGGATGAACGCGGGTCATTGCAGGGATGTGACGGTTTGTTTGCAGTTTTGTGACAAACCGAATGGCCCCGGCGCTGTGCTCCGGGGTCTTTTCAGATCAGACCGACAGGCAGACGTACTTCATTTCAAGATAATCTTCCATGCCGTGATGGCTGCCTTCGCGGCCCAAGCCGGATTGTTTGACACCGCCAAACGGGCCAAGCTCGGTCGAGATGATGCCGGTGTTCACACCAACGATGCCGTATTCCAGCGCCTCGGCCACTTTGTAGACGCGGCTGAGGTCCTTGGCGTAAAAGTACGAAGCCAGACCAAAGATCGTGTCGTTGGCCATTGCGATCACGTCATCCTCGTCTTCGAACTTGAACAGGGGCGCCAGCGGGCCAAAGGTCTCGTCCTGCGCCACCATCATGTCCTGCGTCACGCCGGTCACGATGGTGGGCTGGAAGAAGGTGCCGCCCAGATCATGCGGCAGACCTCCGGTCAGAACCGCGCCGCCCTTGTCGGTAACGTCTTTGATGTGTTCCTCGACCTTGGCGACCGCTTCTTCGTTGATCAGCGGACCGGTGGTGGTGCCATCGGCCAGACCGTCACCGATTTTCAGTGCTTCGACGGCGGCTTTCAGTTTGGCCGCGAATTCATCGTACACGCCCGCCTGCACATAGATGCGGTTGGCGCAGACGCAGGTTTGGCCGTTGTTGCGGAACTTGCACATCATCGCGCCTTCGACAGCCGCATCCAGATCAGCGTCGTCAAACACGATGAACGGAGCGTTGCCGCCCAGCTCCATCGAGCATTTCATGACCTGATCGGCCGCCTGTTTCAGCAAGATGCGACCTACTTCGGTCGAGCCGGTGAAGGTCAGTTTGCGCACGCCGGGGTTTTCGCAGAATTCCTTCCCAATCTCGCTGGCGCTGGAGGACGGCAATACGTTGAACACACCAGCCGGAATGCCAGCCTGTTCGGCCAGAACGCCCATGACCAATGCGGACAGCGGTGTTTCCTTGGCCGGGCGCGCAACAAAGGCGCAGCCAGCCGCCAGCGCTGGAGCTGCCTTGCGGGTGATCATCGCATTGGGGAAGTTCCACGGCGTGATCGAGGCCGCAACACCGATCGGCTGTTTCAGCACCATGATCCGCTTGTCGCGCTGGTGACCGGGGATCGTCTCGCCATAAACGCGCTTGGCCTCTTCGCCGAAGAACTCGATGAACGACGCGCCATAGCCGATCTCGCCAACGGCCTCGGCCAGCGGTTTGCCTTGCTCGGCGGTCAGGATCTTGCCCAGATCTTCGGCGTTTTCCATCATCAGGTCGTACCAGCGACGCAGAATCACGGCGCGTTCCTTGCCGGTCAGCTTGGCCCATTCCTTTTGCGCGGCCTCAGCTTGTGCGATCGCGCCGGCGACCTGCGCGCGGCTCAGGTCTGCGACTTCGGCTACAACGTCGCCGCGCGCCGGGTTGGTCACTGCAAAGGTGCCATTATCCCCGTCGACCCACTGACCGCCGATATAGGCTTTGGTTACAAGCAGATCGGGGTTTTTCAGGATTGATTTCAGGTCGGTTGTCGCGTCCAGCATGGGTCAGCCTCCGGCAATAAAAATTTGTTAGCACTCAAACATGTGCCTCCCGGATTGTCTATGGCCACCCGTGGGGTCAGATCAATCCAGTTTTCGTATGGTAAACGTGACGTTTTTTGCCTACCGGGGCGCATTCATGCGATCTGAGGCCAAAGTGTCAACCCGCCTATCTTTTTTTGGCGGAGTTTGCCAAAGTTCCACAGGATTGGTTGCCCAAGGGGATGTAAATGATCGTAACATCTCCTATCTTGTTGGGTGCATAATTAAAAAAGGAATAGGACAGATGTCGAACCAGCAGTTTGATGCGTTGATTGAGGAAACGCAGCAAAAAGTGCGCGAAAGCCAGTCTCAGATCGAAGGGCTGACATCCCGGATTGAAGCCGCGCGTTCTAAGATCGGCTCTGCCGAGGCCGACATCGACATCGAAAACGCCACACTTGAGGATGTGCACGCCCATACCGAGGTGATGAACGCCAATATCGCTGAGTTGATCATGGGTCTGGACGACGTCACCAGCGCCTTTTCCAAGGATTTCGATGAGATGCGCTCGAAGTCCAGGTGGGAGACGTTTGTCGGCATCTTCTCGAAAGGAAAATCCGAGTCGATGCGGCAGGAACGCATGCGCACCGCCAATATCGACGACAAGCTGCAGGACCTGATCGCCAAATCCGACGTAATCGTTAAATTGCTGCAAGGGCAGCTATCCGTGTTGGAAGAACAGCGGGTGAAGGTCGAGGAAAACCTGACTGGTACGCTGGATGACCGCGAGGCCACTGTTGCTGAACTAGAGGCGCTGCGGGCCGAGATTCAGGATATGGATCCGACGATTATCACTCTGGAAAACAAGATCAGTGTCGAACAGGACGCCGCCGCGCGGACCCAATTGGAAACCGAACTGGCCGAGCTGAACAAGCAATACAATGCCAAGGTTCAGGAAGAGCAGGTCAAGCTGGCCAAGTCACAAACGCTCGAACGCTACATCGAAAAGGGCAAGACCTGGGTCGACTCCCTACAGAACCAGGCGGCGACGCAGATGGTGCTGATCAACAAGCTGCAGACAGACACGCAACAGCGTGTGGTGCTGTATGACGCCCTGACCAAATCGCTGAAAACCGCGCAGCAGCAGGACGTGGCCCACCGCATCAACGAGATCGGCGTACAGACGGATCAAGAGGCGCAAACCGCCATGGCCGCCATCGGCACTGCGACCAACCAGAAGATGGCCGACATGCTTGAGGCGCATGAGGACCACATGGTCTTTGCCCGTGATGTGCTGGAGAAAAAGGCCAAGGCAGACGAACGCTTTGCCCGCCGGTTCGCCTCGATTGTCGAGAAGCATGATAAGAATTTGTATGGTGGGTAAAAAAGAGTGGTTGCGACGAATGCCATTTTTCTTAGAGCAAGACAAAGACAAGACTTGGGTAGAACGGAACGGTGAGCTTGTTTGGGGTGCAATTGGCCTCGTTTTCCTCATCTGTTTTCTGACGATGATGGCGAATGGGTTTTACCTTTTGAGTGGCGTTGGTGTTCTCGGTGCTTTGTGGTCGGGCTATCGACTGGAAATGTTTCGCAGATCGCAAGGAATTAACAGTGTGCCAACTAATGTCCAAAGCGACGGCAGTCAGTCACCTGGCCCGGACCTAGGTGGTTTTGGTGGCGGTGATGCATGACTGACCCCACTAAAGACCATGTGGGACTAACCGACACCTTCTCCTCGCGCCGCTATTTTCGAAAATTCGAGGTGATCACCGTTCACTTGTTGCGCGTGGCCGCGACGATGGAGGCTGAGGGCGCGATCTCGAAACAAGAGGTGCGGATCGTGTCGCGTTACCTTTCGGGGCTGCTCTACACCTTCCGGGCGCTCTCCATGAAATACCTGCTGGTCGGGCGCGATACGGGCCGGTTCTTTGGCAGCCTCGCCATGGACAAGCGTGACAGCGGATTTCCGGTGGCGGCCGAGCTGCTGACCATGGCCAATGACGCGCAACAGGCGCAGGTGCATCTGGCGAATATGCCGTCTGAAGATGATCTGAAAACAGACATGGTGCGGACGATCATTGGCGATCAGGAAATCCCCACCAAGCTGCAATTCGCCCTGTCTCAAAGGCTCTATTACGAGGAATTGCTAAAGGGTCAGCTGTTCTGGGCCCGCAATGATTCCGAATGCCACTGGATCGGAAATGAGGGCGAGCGGCGCAAGTTCATGATCCACTGGGCGGTTTATGACAGCCAGATCAACCTGCCGGTCATCTACCTGATGCAGTTGGAGGACAGCGGCAAAACCGCCCTGCCTAAAGACCAGCGCCGCTGGCCCGAAGTGCAGGCGCATCTGATGGCGCAAAGCTTAGGCGGTCTGAAACTGGTGACCATTGCCAAAGGCTTCGATCAGGATTTCGACGACCTGCACCCCAAACATCTGCGCCGCATCCACGTGGGACCGATGTATTCCTCGGCCTATACCGAGCAAACCGGCCCGTTGCGGCAGGTACTTGAGGATGCACAGGCACCGCAAGGTCAGGACTGGGCACTGGCCTGGACCACCGAAGAGCTGGAAAGCGAAGAGGTGATCGAAGAGCGCGCCGGATGGTTTTCCACAGTCGAGCGCGAAGTCTTCGCGCTGGACCCATTCGGCGGGCAAGGGGCCGAAACCGGGGCCACGCGCACCCAACGGTCGATCATCTTGCCCCAACGCCCGTTTCAGGTGCTGGCCGAGCGCAATCCGCCGGGATTTGGTGATGTGCGCAAATTCGTGGTCAGCAAGAGCGGGCAGGTGCTGAGATATTGAAGACAACAAAGGCTATTTTTAAATGAGTTTGACGTCAGATCAAATGGAATTACGCGAAGATGACATTCGCAAACACTATCCAGCGGCGACCGCCTTGCTGAACGGTTTTGAACACGCGCCGCGGATAGCCAAAGCGGTTGAGGTGGCGACCGAACGGTCTCCGGGCGTTTCAACTGGACGGCGGTTTCGGTCGACGACGCCAGGGCTGGTGACACGCCGAACCGTGCGCGCAGCCGGAGTGCATCTGGTCGAACGGATCGAGGCCTCAGATGATGGCGATACGCTGGTATCACCGCCTCAGGCGACCACGCAGCAGGCCATCCGCCGCGCCATTGCCATCGCTCTGGCTGTGGGTGAGGCCTATGCGGAACAGACCTCGCTGGCTGATCTGAAACGCGCGAATCTTGCTGGAGACTTGCCCGCCGCGCGCAAGACCGAATTCTCGGAACTGCTGACGGCGGAGGCTCTGATCACGTCCCACACCTTCGGCAATGCGCTGGCCTATCTGATGTCCTCGCATCTGGGCGAGACCACCGTTGATATTGGCGAGATCGAAGAGGTCCTGACCGACAACGGCCAGCTCGCCCTGCACGGCGCGCTGTGGGAACTGGACCAGACCCTCGCCAAACATGCCCCCGACGATGCCCATCTGATTGCCGCCACCAGCGCCTATGCCGAGCAACTGATGGAAAAGGCCGCGCTGCGCGCGCAGTCAGCAGGCCATCTGGCCCCGTTCCAGAATGCCGCATGGCATATAGAGGCTGATGATCTGACGATCCGGGGGTTCGAACCGGCCTCCAAGGCCAAATCCACCACCCTCACCATGACGTTCAAGAAACCGAACGAGGTGGTCGGCAACCATATCGCTAAATATCAGGCGATGAAGCTGGCCAAGATGGTGATGGCCTATGACTTCGACCGCCGCCTGAACCCGTTTGCGGAACTCGGCGGGTTCATCTTCACCTTCATGGGCGACGGCAAACCGGGCACTGGCAAGACCACCCTGATCCAGATGATGGCCGGGCTGATCAACGATTATTGCCAGAACGCGGGTTATCCGTTCCGCTATCAGAACCTGAGTACCGATAATATCGACAGCTATCAGGGCAAATCCGGTCAAAACGCCAAGGCCTTTATCAACACGATCATCGACCCCTCGGTCATCGGCTTCGGCACCATCGACGATATCGACCAATTGGCGGGCAAGCGTGGCGACCGGCAGTCGTCAGCCGGGCAACTGGAAATCACCGCCGTGCTGATGGAGAGCTTTGCGGGCGCCAACACCGTCGTGCGCGGCAACTGCACCTTTGGCATGTTCTCGAACTACCCCGAGAATGTGGACGACGCCTTGCGCCAACGGGCGGGCGCGCGATTCCTGGTGGATGGGCCGCAGACGCGCGAGGATTACATCGATATCCTGCACCTGCTGATGGGCCGCAATCACGACATCCCGCTGGGCGAACACGAGGCCTATGCCGCGCAGGAAATCAAAAAGGCTGTCGCTGCCAGTTTCGAAAGTCATTCCCGCCCGCACGAAGAGGCTCTGCTGCAGGTCTATGACCGGGTCTCCGGCGATATCGGCCAGATGGATACGATTGCCAAGATGGGCACCTATCTCAAGGCAATCCAGCAGGCGGATGAGCGCTTTACCGGCCGCGCGATCAAGAACATTACCGACGCCGTCAAGGTCCGCGCGATGGATTTCGAATTGCCCGACGAATGGATGGAAAACCCCGACCTGTTCCTGTTCCGCGACTACGACACCAAGAAGGCGATGATCGAGGACCTGCGCCAGCCGATCACGGTTGAAATGGTGATCCAGGAAATCAACCGCTACGCCGACAGCGAGTTCCGCTATGCCGACAAGAGCGACGAGGTCGCCATTGAGAACGCGGTGCGTGAGATGGGCCGGATGGAAGAGGCCAAGCGGCGGTATCTGGAGGACAAAATATGACCGGCAGCCTGATCCTGATCTTCGGGTCGATGATCGGTTCGTGCCTGTTTTTCGGCATTTCGGTCGCGCGCCGTCGACCGCCCTCCCTGCGCGCTTTTGGCATGCTGGTGCTGATCGTCTTTGCAGTCGCCTATATCTGGAGTGCCTTGTTCGAAATCTGGATGAACGGCGCGTCTGTCTTACACCCGACCTCATTGCTCCACACCTTTGGTCCCGGTGAAATGCCATCACATTTCCTTGGGATGGCATTTTTCTGGTTCGTGCCCGCATTGATCTTGGCCGGAGGCGCGTATGCGTATACGCGCCGTCGGTCAAAGGAGGCACAGACGTGACATTGACACTCGCAATCACCGGTTTTGCCCTTGTTTTGGGTCTGATCCAGCCCCTGCGCTGGGGTTTGCTCGGCTTTCTGGGCGCGGTGGTGGTTCTGTTCCTGACCCAGTTCGGTGTGAACGCCGGCAGCGGGTTCGAGGGCACCACATGGGAAGAATCACTGATCCTATTTGAGGGCAGCTTGGTGTCTTACATAGGTTTCAACCTGCAGATCACGGCACGAGCGTTTGCATTGCCTTTGTTCGCGTTGGCCGCAGTATTTGTAGGTAGGCTCAGCCGGAGAGTAAACTGAGTGCAACACATGCTCGATCCGTTTGTAAGGAGTGCCTGAGTGCTTGATGTCGTCTTTCTGATAACATGTGCTCTTCTAGCCTATGCTGGAATCAAGTTCGTCCGCTGGGCTTTTCGTTTTAGCTTGCCAGTTCCTTTGGGTAGATTCATGTGGCTGCGATTTTTCTTCTGGTGGACGCTCACTCTTTTTATGGCAGTGGCCGCGTATATCGGTGTGATCGGCTCAGTGGCTTATTACCTTTTCGAGATCTTGAATTTGGACGAAAGGTTGGAGTCATCAGTACTGTTGCTAGGAGGGTTGGTTTTGACTGCGCCTTATTGGGCAGGTTTGATAAATGGCATCAATTTGCAGGCATCGCATAGGTGGGCCGAATGATCCGCCTCATCAAAAAAGGCCTGATGTTCGGCAATCTCGTCCACATCTCCAGCCCGGCTCTGGTTGAGCGCTATAACCGTGCGCTGCAGCATTTGGCGGGCAAGACCACGGCGCTCACGGATTTCCACATCGATATCTCGGGCTATTCACCCGAGGTGGGGATTGAGCTGGAGGATGAGCTCTACCTCAACCCCAACGGGGTCAACCGGCAGTTCATTCTTTTGACGACCGAGCAGAAACGCGCGCCTCTGCTGAACGTCAAATTCTCGACCTCGCGCGAAATCCTGCGCGAGTTCATCGAGATGAACGAGGCGCAGCTGTTTGCCCTGACCGCCACCGATGCGGTGGCCGGAGAGCTGGTGAACTCGGTCATAAAACTCACCACGCCGCGCGATCTGCTGAACCTGCGCAAAATCGAGATTGAGGCCGACACCGCAGGCGGCACCCTGCGCAAGGCACAGCAACTGGCGGGCATGGTCGAACGGTTCAAAACCGAAGAGGATGCCTGGTTCGACGATGTGCTGATCGCCAAGATGATCGAAACGGCCAAGGAAACCGGCGACGTCACCCGCAACCCCGTCCGCCTGCGCCATACCGCCTTTGAACAGCGCAATTTCTGGACGGCGCACTTCGGTGGGCTCTACCTGTTCCCCGATCTGGATCATCCGGCGGTGATCTGTATGGGCGACAGACCCGACGATATGCCGATCAAATACGTTTTTGACCCATCTCAGCGGAACCAGATTGCCAAGTTCCTCGGGCTAAACGGCTTGGTCGAAACGATCATTGAGGCGCGCGGCGTGAATTCCGCCGCAATCCTGCAGCAGAAAATGGACTTCCTGACCGTGGATGCCGCAGCCGATGCAGGCGTTGACCTGACAGGGTTGGACCGTGGCGATATGCGACGGCTGGCGCGAAACCATTCGGATCGTCTGCCCGACGCCTATCACGGTTTGGCGCAGCTGTTGCGCTGGGCAAAGGATGGCGGGCCGTGGCCGCGTATCACCTCGGATCACCCGGCCTATTTCTATACGCTGCGGGCGACCAACACACCGAACCGCGATCTGGTGAACATGCTGCTGGCGGAACTGGCCCCGTTGGACCCGCGTCAGGTGTTCATTTGCCATAAGGAACTGTTCTACCGCACCTATGCGACTTGGCCCGAGGCCAAAAAAGCCTATGTTGCCGACTTCCTTGCGCGCGAGTATCAGGTGGATAAGGCTGGCGCTCGGGCCGCACTATTCGGCCACGAACCGGATATGAGCGGTAATGACCGGATCAGCGAAGACATCATCGCACGCGTCGGCCCCTGGGGCGCAGTAGGGAGAAGTTAAATGTTCGTCGCACTGCGTTTCTTGATCCCGTTGCTGGTCGTTCTGACGGTCATTTATGTGGGCGTATCAATCTATTCCCGCTGGATACGGCGCAATAAGTTGATCGCCCATTGGGAGAAAAAGGGTCTGACCGGCGACCGCGATGCATTTGTCCAGCGAGGGCTAAAAAAGTACGACGGATCGTTTCGACGCAAACTGATCCTTGGGATTTACGTGGTGCCGCTGGGCCTGATCGCAATCCTGATTTATGTTACGAATTTCATGTGAGGGTTTCGCTGATGCGTTACATCAAATGGGCTATCATCATCCTGTTCTGGGGCACAATTGCCGCGGTGTTGAATTACACCCTTCCGCAGCACGATGTGGTTCGGATTTCGGATACCTATGAGAAACGGATCGACCCCGGTGAGAACAGCATCTTCTGGTCGGTTCATGACGTCGGCAGTGATGCGACAACGCCAAACCGCGATGTGTTTTTCATTCAGACCCGCAAGACCAACGGCAAGGTCATGGTGTATCGGAACGAAGACACGGGCTGGGGCTGGCCACCTTATTTTAAACTAAACTCGTCGAACCTGCAGGCCGAAGCCGCAGACTTGAAATCAACAAACGAAGCGCCTCGCTGGGTGGTTGTTCGCCACTACGGTTGGCGAAGTGAGTTCCTGTCGATTTTCCCGAATGCAGTGAAGATTTGGTCAGTAGACAGCCAAGACGTTCGGATTATTCCCTGGTTCAATATCATTTTCCTGACCTTATTCTTCGCGATAGTTTGGGCCCTTTGGGTCCGCTGGCGCCGGTTTCGCGAGGCGCGGGTTGATCCCGTGATCGAGAATATGGAAGATGGCCTTTATGCCGCTGGCGACGCCATAGAAGAGCAGGGCAGCAGGTTCCGAAAGTGGCTGAACAGTTGGAAATCCAAATAGTTTTTGGTGGGGCCGTTTGGCACCTCCCTCAGCCTTGGCGGTGACCTGTTGGCCTGAGTTCCTCAGCGTACGATAAATTCGGCGTGCAGCGCTCCGGCGGCTTTGATCGTCTTCAAAATGTCGATCATGTCGCGGGGCGACACCCCAAGCGCATTCAGACCTGCCACAACTTCGGACAAGGTTGCTGCTTCGGGTATTTCAGCCAGTCCGGTGCCTTCCTCTTCTTCTATTCCCGCGATTGTTCTGGGCACCACAACGGTTTCGCCGCGCGCGAAGGGGTTGGGTTGAACCGCAATCGGCGCCTCTTCGACTGTTAGCGTAAGGTTGCCCTGCGAGACCGCCACGCGGGATATCCGCACTTCCTGCCCCATCACAATCGTGCCCGAACGCTGATCGACCACGACGCGGGCCTTGGTTTCGGGTTCGACCAGAATGTTCTCGATCCGCCCAAGCGCGTGGGCGGTCGAAATTGCCTGCGTTGCCGCGATGTTCAGCTCAACCGTCCCGGAATCGCGCATGATGGCCACCGCGCGGTTGAACTCGGTATTGATGGCAAGCTCGATCCTGCCTGCCGTAGTAAAATCCGGCTCTCGCAAAGCAAGGCGCATCTGGGTAAGAGCCGAAAGTTCGAAATCGATTTCACGTTCTACCCTTGCTCCGGAGGGGATCACACCGGAAGTAGGAACGCCCTGCACAACCGAGGCGGCCTCTCCCTCAGCCGACACGCCGCCTGCCAAAACGGTGCCTTGCGCAACAGCGTAAATCTGCCCGTCAGCAGCGTTCAATGGCGTCATGATCAGCGTACCGCCCAGTAGACTTTTGGAATCTCCGATGGCAGAGACCGTCACGTCGATCTGCCCCCCAACGCGCGAAAAAGGCGGCAGGCTTGCAGTCACTAGAACAGCGGCCACGTTTTTGGGGCGGAAGTCCTCGCCGTTGACGTTGACGCCCAACCTTTCGAGAATGTTGGACATGATCTCTTCGGTAAAGGGCGAATTCCTGAGCCCGTCACCGGTTCCATTCAGCCCCACAACCAGACCGTAACCGACCAGATCGTTTCCGCGGACTCCGTCGAAGTCCACCAGATCTTTCAGTCGGATCGCGCCGGCGGAGGCCAGGCCAGGAAGCAACATCAGAAGAAAAACAAGAACTCTCATCTCAGGAAATTCACCAGCGACAGGTTCGCGTTGCGAACGGTGACCGAATACAGGCTTTCCAGTTGGAACTGCACGGTTTGCAACTGAGTGGCGGTTTCATAGGGATCCGCCGCGATCAATTTGCTTCGGCTGCTTTGCAGGCTGGTCCGCGCCGCATTATTTCGCGTTTGCGCCTGTTCGATTCGAGCCTCGGTCGCGCCGACATCGGCGCGCAGCCCCACCAACTGATCCTTGGCGTTGACCAGATCGACGCCCAATTGTTTGAACAGGGCCGTTCTTTGTTGCGTCGGGACATTCAGACCGCTGTCCGCGACCACGGCTGCGACTGCAATGTCGCGAATTGCGGCTTTGATGGCTGGGTCGGTCGCTGTCACAGGAATTGAAACGCTTTCATTCTCGGATATCTGCATGGGGGCCAGTTTTGTGCCGGATCCCTGATAAATTACCGCATCGAAACCGGTAGGATCGTTGAACCAATCCTCTGCCCTCTGCCGGATGTCCGCGACAGTAGCTGCGCCCGTCAACTCGGCCTCTAGCGCGGTGATCAGCGTGTCAGCGGACGGAAGCGGAGAGACATCCGTTGCGGTGCCCGAGTAAAGGCTGCGCCCTCCGGCGCGGGTGTTCAACGCAGATACGATCGCGTCCAGTTCGTTTCTGGCCTGAGCCGATGCGTTTTCGTGGGTCACCGCCTGATTTGAGGTGCCAAAGGACAGAAGTGAGGCGGTAATCCCCTCAACAGCGCCGGCAACTGTGTTCAGGCTCAGCTGCATCGCATCCGTGAACAACCCGGCTTCGGCGGTCGATACTTTGAACGCATCCAGTCTGGACAGGCTGCGATCCAGATCCAGCAGATGAGAGTAATCACCGTCCAAATGGCCAGACAAGTCCTGAACCCGTCCGGATGACAATTCGTAGGACAGTGTTTCGATCTGATTTTTGATCTCGGTCGACCGGGTTCTCAGCGTCAATCCGCGCGCCAGATCACCTATGGATGTCAAATTCATCGTCATAACCTCAGCAGAGTGTCCATCATCTCATCCACGGTCGAGATGAGCCGCGCATTCGCGGCATATGCCTTTTCGATCTGCATCAGATTTTGCAGTTCGGTGTCAGTATCCACGCCGCGTTCGGCTTCGATCTTGGCCATTTCTAGTTGTGATTGCTTGGCGAATGTCATGCGCCCCTCGGCGGCATGGGCGTTTGCCCCGGCCTTAGACAGCAGTGCCTCGGCAATTTCCGCAGCTCGCATGTTGCCGGTGCCAAATACCGCCCCGGCAACGGGACGGGCATCGTTCAGGACCGCGCTAAAGGCCCTCAGCTGCGCTGCATCGCCCGGATCCCCTGGAGTGGCGGCGCCGAGGCCCGTCCGCAATTTCCAGCTGTCACCACCAGCATCGGGGTCCACCGTCACGTTCAAGCGTATGCGCGAAGCCAATCCGATTGCCGCAGTTGCGTCGTAGCGATTGCCATCATCGGTGAACACGCCGGGATCAGTTGCCGCGACGGTCGGATCAAGACCGGCGGTCTCGAACCGTTCGATCAGGTCTTGGGCGGCGGTGTCCAAGTGTACTTGAGCCTCAACCGCCAGTTCATCGCGAATCTCGAACTGAGCCGCCAGCGCGCCGCCCCTAAGCTGCGCACTATTGCCGCCGGTGCGCACAGGCTGCCCGTTCACTTCAAGACCGGACAAAAGGCTGTTGGCAATTGTCATGTGCGGCTTGGTTTCGCCGGTAGTCGTAAAACTGAATTCTGCTGCCTGCCCCTCTAAAAGGATCAGGCCGCCGTCTGAATATAGCGACACACGGTCGTTATCCCGCGCTACGACATTAACCGGCATCAGTTCGTTCACTTGATCAATCAATACCTGGCGCTGATCCAGCAAGGCATTGATATCGCCTCCAGAATTCTTGATGCTGGGGATCTTGTTGTTCAGGTTTTCGATGTCCTGCAAGGACTGGCTCAGGCGGTTGACCTGCTTGCCGATGGTCCTGTCTGCGTCCGAACGCGCCTGACGCAAACCTTCGGATGCCGCGTTAAGGCTGTCCGCCAAATTCCGGGCAGCGCGGGCCGCCTGATCCAGCCGCACTTTGGAATCGGGCAAGCTGGCGGCCGTTGTCATGTCGTTCTCAAATTCGGTCAACCGAGAGGCAATGGAATTGGGGTCATCAACCGAACCCACGGCCTTTTCAAAACGGGTGTAGAACTCTGAGATTGCGCTTGTACCAGCAAGATTTGTGTCGGAATCGCGCCGGTTGGCGATCAGGGCCGGGTCCTGATGGCGCGTCACGCCGACGGTGCGCACGCCGTTGCCCGAGATCGGACTTGTCGCCAATTCCAGCGAGCGACGCGCATAGCCCGGTGTCAGGGCGTTGGCGATATTACCCGAGACAACTGCGACCCCGCGGCTTGCGGCGGTCAGACCGCCCAACGCGTTGTTCAATGCTGTCGTCATGTTCATCGGACAGGTCCTTTCCCTAGCTCAAAGCCCCGGATCAACGTTTGATGTTTGTGGTTTCCTGCAGCATCTCGTCGACTGTCTGGATCACTTTGGCGCTGGAGGAAAACGCCCGTTGCGTCTGGATCATCGAGGTCAGTTCAGTTGCGACATCGGTCGTGGATTCCTCGCGTGCAAAGGATACCAGATCGCCGGTCGGCCCATCGCCCGCGTTCCAAAGGAAGAACGTTCCGCTGTCGCGGGATGGGGCATAGGTCTGATTGTCCAGCGCCGTTAGCCCATTCGGGTTGGGAACATCGACAAGCGGAATCTGGTACACGCGCCGGCTGACACCGCTGTCGTATTGCGCGTAGACATATCCGTTTTCATCCACCTTTACGCCGGTCATCGTCGCAACCGGGGCACCGTCGCGCGTGATTGATACTGGGGCAAATGTATCCGACAGCTGGGTAATCCCATCTTTGTCGCCAATCTGACCGATATTAATCTCCATCGGCCCACCATCTACGTTTACCACAAAACTGCCATTTGCCGGATCGTAAGCACCACCTGAAATGGTAGTCACGCTGGCCAGCGTGCCGCCTGCGGTTCGGCTGTCGGTGAAGGTCAGGCGGTACTCTCCGATCACCGCACCGCCAGATGCGGTATCGCGCAGCGTCATGGTCCATTCATTGCTGGATCCTGTTCCGGGCACAGTCGGGACCAGTTCAATGTTTACGGATTCTGATTTTCCGAGGTTGTCAAAATATTCAACCGACAAAGGCTGTGCGTCACCCGGTGCGCCGGCATCCGTCGCCGTGGCCGGAAGGTTCATGCGCAGGTTCATGCTTGTGGTCGGCGAGCCGGTCAATTGATTGACGCTGAGTTTGACGGGTTCCAGCGCAGCTGGTGTATCCCTTGGCACATTAGGGATCGATCCGTCCGGGCCAGCGGGCCAACCCAACAAAACAAGCCCCGATTGCGTTACCAGATGACCCTGCTCATTGGTGCGAAACGAGCCGGTTGTGGTCAGAAGCATTTCATTCGAGTTTGACGCCACCTGAGAGCTGGGCCGCACGGGTAGCAGGCCACGGCCGCGCACTGCCAGGTCGGTTGAATTGTTCGTTGTGACCAGCGATCCGCGCTGGTCGATCATGCGTTGACTTGTGGTTCTGACACCACCTGCCGAATAGCTTCCGCCCTGACCGGAGGTGACCATCGAGTGAAAGTCGGTCTCGACTCGTTTGTAGCCAAAGGTGGACGAGTTGGCGATATTGTCAGAGATGGTCGCCAGCCGGTTCGCGTTGGCCTTCAAAGCGGCCACACCGGCATTCAGCGAAGAGGAAATTGTCATTGGCACGCCCTTCTGTTGCGTCAAAACGTGATGCAACAGCTAACGTACTGGCCCTTAACAGCACGCTAACAGGTAAAATGCGTTCTATCCTTTTGAATTCTACGGCGTGCGCAGAAAAATGATCTCGATCCTGTTGTTGCGAACCGCCATCGGGTTTTTGGCCGTCAACTCGCGGTCTGCGTGCCCCGTGACCCGATCCAGCCTTTCGGCAGCCAGACCCTTACCTTGCAACATCTGGCGCACGGCCTGAGCGCGGGTCGTCGACAAATCCCAGGCCGGGTTTTGCGCCAGAACGACCGGCGAGGCACGCACATGTCCCTCGACAGCAATGGAGTTCTGCACCAGGTCCGAAGATCGCGCCACCAGCAAGGCGAGCGCGCGCATCATGGCGGTGGGCTTGTCGGTTCCCGATTCGAACAGCGGTTGATCCTCGGTATCGAACAGCTCGACAACCAAGCCTTCGTCAGTGACGCGTGTGACGATATGTTTCCGGACCTTGTCCGAAACCAGACTTTCGCCCGTGCGCCCCAGAAGCTCGGCTTCGAGTGTCGAAAAATCCTCGACGGTCTCTTTACCACCTTCCGCGTTCACGCCGACCGAACCGCGCGCCTGCCGGGCAACCGTCGGGCTTTTCTGGCTGGCGCCCGAACCATCCATCACCATGGTCTTTTCAGAGAACATATTGTTGCCGCCAAAGGCGCCGTCACCGCCGCCTGACACCGGATTCACCGGGATTGTAGGCGAAAAGTAATCCGCCAGTCCTTTGCGTTGTTTTTCCGTCGTTGCATTCAGCAGCCACATCAACATGAAGAACGCCATCATGGCCGTGACAAAGTCGGCATATGCGACTTTCCACGCGCCACCGTGGTGACCTTCGCCACCGGACACACGTTTCTTCTTGATGATGATTGGCGCCGCATTGGATTGCGCACCCATCTCCACCACCTTTTTATCACCCGCTACCGGGGTAGCAGTGCAGGTCTTAAGGCGGGCTTAACGTTTTAAACTGTTGCGATATCGCTGCTACACCAAGGCGGCTCCGGCGCGGCGCAGGATCAGTTGCAGGCGATCAAAGCTGTTTTTGATTCCATCTGTTTCGGGCTTGGCGAAAAAGGCGTCCAGCTCATCATGCACGCGCACGGCCTGATCCAACAGCGGATCGGCGCCCTCAGAATAGAGCCCGGCTTTGATCATCACCTCAGACTGTTCATAGCTGCCAACCAGTCGGCGGGCTTGCGAGATCAACTGGTTTTCTTCCTCGGTGGCCGCATCGGGCAGGCTGCGCGAGACAGAGCGGCCGAGGTCGATCGCCGGAAACCGGCCCCGCTCGGCAATCTCGCGGCTCAGGACGATATGGCCGTCGAGAACACCGCGCAGGATATCGGCTATGGGTTCATCCATGTCCGATCCTGCGACCAAAACACTGAACACGGCCGTGATGTCGCCCTGTTCGCCGGTGCCCGGACCTGCGCGTTCGCAAAGGCTCGCAATCAATGGGGTCACCGACGGTGGAAACCCGCGCAGCGACGGTTGTTCGCCTGTCGTAACGGCAATCTCGCGATGCGCTTCGGCAAAACGGGTGACGGAATCGACCAGAAACAGGACATTCAACCCCTGATCGCGCAGGTATTCCGCCACCGACATCGCGGACCAGGCACAACGGCGGCGCGCAAGGGCGGATTGATCAGACGTAGCGGCCACCACTATCGACCGCTTCATCCCCTCAGCACCCAACGCGTGTTCGACAAATTCGTTCACTTCGCGCCCACGCTCACCGACCAGCGCAACGACAACCACATCCGCATGCATCGACCGCGCCAGCGTCGCAAGCAGCGTGGACTTTCCCACGCCAGAGCCGGCGAACAGTCCTACGCGCTGACCCTGAACGATGGGCAGCATAGTGTTCAGCATGGCAAGACCAGTCTCCATTTGTTGGCCCAAAGGTTTGCGATCGACCGCAGGTGGAGGGGTTTGCATTATGTCCTGCTCCTGAACTCCTGACAGCAGCGGTTTTCCGTCCAATGGATTGCCAAACGGGTCGACCACCCGTCCCAACCAGTGCATTCCCGGCGCAAAGGCTGGTGTTTGGTTCAGAATCACTCTGTCACCAAGGCAGACCCCGTCCGGTGCCGTGGCGGGCAGCATGTGAATCAGATCCGATTCGACATGCAATATCTCGCCTGCCAGATCCGGCCCAGTGCGTCGGCGTAAGGTCACATGATCCCCGATCCGCGCATGCGCTGCGAGGCCATCAACCTCTATAACCCCGCGCGCGACGCTGGCCACATGCCCCATATGGCGTGTAGCAGTCAGGCGGTCGATTTCACATTTCAATAGCATCGGGTCGAGATCGGACATCGTGGGTTCTCCAACGGTTTCTGAAAACGGTTTTTAAAGGAATCGGGGTTAAGCCTTGATTGAAATTGATCGAGGGAGAAGCCCCGATGTTCTATGACCTGAACGTCTTTAAGACCGCGTACGCAATGGCAACCCATGCCGGGCAACGGCAATCCGTCATTGCACGAAACATGGCCAACGCGGATACGCCAGGCTACCAGCCCCGCGATATCGAGGCCTTTCAAAGAGTATTCGAAAGCTCGGGTCGTGAGGTCGCCATGACTGCCACGCGGGCGGGACATTTGAATGGTGTTGGTGGCCCAATGCCCTGGGCTGAGATTGAAGCCACTCCTTCGGGTGACCCAAATGGCAATGGCGTTTCCGTCGAGGAAGAGATGCTAAAGGGCGTTGAGGTCAAGCGTCAGCATGATCGCGCCCTGGCGATCTACAAATCTTCAATGAACATTCTGCGCAGCAGCGTCGGCCGGGCATAAGGGGGCCATAGGATGAGTGACTTTTCTCATTCCCTGACCGCCTCGGCCAGCGCTCTGCGCGCTCAGGCCGCACGTTTGCGCCATGTGTCCGAAAACATCTCGAACGCGGATACACCGGGTTATCGCCGCAAGACGGTACCGTTTGAAGCCGTGAACAAAGACGGCAAAGAAATGGTGCAGGCAGGGCGGGTCAAGCTGGACCGCCGCGCTTTGTCGCGCGTCTATGACCCAAGCCATCCGATGGCCGATGACACAGGCCATTTTCGCGGCTCGAACGTCGATCTGATGATCGAGATCGCCGACGCCCGCGAGGCGCAGCGCAGTTACGAAGCCAACCTTAAGATGTTCGATCAGACACGTCAGATGTCGTCGAGCCTGATGGACCTTCTCAGAAAATAAAGGACACCAGAATGGATATCCGAGCAATCAATGCGGCTCAGAGTTATGCGGGCGCGCGCCCGGCGACGCAAGCTGATCCAGACCATGCCGGAATGGCGCAGGGGCTGCGGTCAGGGTTTCAGGACTTTGCCGCGACGCTGAAACAGTCCGAGCAGATGTCGCAAGCTGCGATGACCGGGCAGGCGGATCCGCATGCTTTGGTTCAAGCGCTGGCGCAGACAGAACTGGCCGTGGAAACGGCTGTGATCGTGCGCAACAAGGTGGTCGAGGCCTATCAGGAAATCCTGCGGATGCCGGTCTGACGCAATGCTCAGCGAAGGTCTGTTCTATGACATCGTACGTCAGGCGCTTTGGGTCGCAGTCATCACTTCGGTTCCGATCCTGGCGGTGGCGCTGGTTTCGGGCCTGATCGTTGGTCTGTTCCAGGCGCTGACCTCGGTGCAGGAGATGACGCTGACCTTTGTGCCCAAACTGATCGCCATAGTCATCGTGTTCTGGATTTCCATGGGATTCATGACCCAGACGCTGGTCACCTTTTTTTCAGGAACACTCATCCCTTTAATCGCAGGAGGTCGCTGATGGATACCGCCTATGTCACCCTGTCCCGGCAATCGGGTCTGATAAACGAAATGCGGCTGGTCGCGAACAACATCGCCAACGCCAATACCACGGGCTACCGCGCGCAAGGTTTGGTGTTCTCGGAATTCGTGCGCGATATGCCCGGAAATCCATCCCTGTCCATGAGCCGTGCCGAAGTGCGCAATACTTCGCTGCAGCAAGGCGTGCTGACCGAAACCGGAGGGCAGTTCGACTTTGCCATCGAAGGGGATGGGTTCTTTATGGTCGAAACCCCGGCGGGCAATCGGCTGACCCGGGCTGGTGCTTTCTCGTCCAGTGCGGACGGGGATCTGGTGACCATGGATCGGCACCGCGTTCTGGACAGCAATGGCGCGCCCGTTTTTATCCCGCCTGATGCGTCATCCATTGATGTCGGCAGCGACGGCACGCTGAGTGTCGACGGGCAATTTCTGGGCCAGATCGGGGTTTACGGCGTTGCCGATCCTAAAACGCTGATGCGTGAAGGCAGCACGCAGTTCCGAGCCGAGGGTGACATTGAACCAGTCGAAGAGCCGGTGGTCGTTCACCGTTTTCTCGAAGGATCGAATGTGAATGCCATCGCGCAGGTCTCGCGCATGGTCGAAATCCAGCGCGCCTATGAATTGGGTCAGAGCTTTCTGGAAGCCGAAGACGAACGGGTGCGCGGTGCGCTCAAGGCGCTGATGCGATGATTTGAACAAGGAGAATTTGACATGCGAGCTTTGAAAATTGCGGCAACGGGAATGACGGCGCAGCAAATGCGGGTCGAGACGATCTCGAACAACCTCGCGAACATGAACACTACGGGCTACAACGCGCGGCGGGCCGAGTTTGCCGATCTGCACTATCAGCAGATGGCGCGGCCGGGTGCGGTCAATGCCAATGACGGCACGGTTCTGCCAACGGGTATCCAATTGGGCCTTGGGGTGCGCCCGGCTGCCGTGACCACGCAGCTGTCGCAGGGCGCCCTGTCAGCCACCGGAAGCGATTTGGATGTTGCAATCGAAGGGCGCGGTTATCTGGAGGTGACGCTGCCCAACGGACAGTCCGGCTATACCCGCGATGGCAGCCTGAAACGATCCGCCGAGGGGTTGATCGTAACCTCGGACGGGTTTGCCGTAGCACCCGAAATTACCATTCCTGACGATGCGCGGTCGATCTCGATCAACCCAGCGGGCGAGGTTTATGCCTATTTCGACGACGCGCCAGAAGGGCAACTGCTGGGAGAGTTCACCCTGGCCAGTTTTTCCAACGCCAAGGGGCTCGAGGCGATTGGCAGCAACCTGTTCAAGGAAACCGAAGCTTCGGGCGCGCCTGTGGTTGGCGCACCTGGAGAGGATGGGGTGGGCACGCTGCGGCAGGGCTATCTTGAGGACAGTTCGGTCGATGCGGTGCGCGAGGTCACCGAACTGATCGAGGCACAAAGAGGATATGAAATGAATGCCAAGGTCATATCCGCTGTCGATCAGATGATGAGCGCAACTACGCAGGTGCGGTGATGCGGGTTCTGAGTTTTGTTCTGGCCTTGGCGGCTCCGATCCCGGCAATGGCTGAAATTGTGGTGTCGAAACGCACCATCCGGGCCAAGGAAATCATTTCAGCCACTGACCTGGAAACCAAGGATCAGATGGTTCCAAACGCGGTGAGCAATGCGGACTTTCTGATCGGACAAGAGGCGCGCGTCGCCCTCTACCCCGGGCGTCCTATTCGTGAGGGCGATTTCGGTCCGCCGGCAATTGTGGATCGAAACGATCTTGTCGTTCTTGTTTTTGACCGCCGCCCCCTGTCCATCACCGCCGAGGGTCGCGCATTGGGCCGCGGCGCGGTCGGGGATCGTATCCGGGTCATGAACCTGTCGTCACGCACAACCGTCACCGGACGTATCCGTTCGAACGGCCAGATTGAGGTAAAATGATGTCTGCACTTTCTAAAACTCTGTTGGTTGCCGTTCTCATCGTGTCGGCCTGTGGCCGCGTGGATCACCTTGGCAAACCGCCAAGCTTTACGCCCAATGATGAATCACCGGAACATGTGGCGATGCTTTGGCCCGGCTTGCCCTTGCATACGCAGCCAGCGCGCAACGTTGACAAATCCTCGCTTTGGAGCGGTGGCCAGCAATCCCTGCTGGGAGATCAGCGCGCGATCAAGAAAGGGGACATCATGACGGTCGTGATCGAGTTGGACGAAAAGGCCGAGATATCGAATGACACCAACCGATCCCGTAGCGGCTCGGAAAGTCTTGAGGTGCCGGGGCTGTTTGGATTACCGCAACGCGCGGCCGAGCACCTGCCAAACGGCGCATCCCTGGACGAAGCTGTTTCGATCGATTCCTCGTCGACCAGCAAAGGCAAAGGATCAGTAAAGCGAAAGGAAAAGCTGACCCTGCGGGTGGCCGCAACCGTGATTGATGTTTTACCAAACGGGGTGCTTTCGATCTCGGGGTCGCAGGAATTGCGCGTCAACTTTGAGCTGCGTGAACTTTTGGTCGCGGGCTACGTGCGCCCTCAGGATATCTCGCGCCAGAATGAGATTACCTACGACAAGATCGCGTCGGCGCGTGTGTCATACGGTGGTCGCGGTCAGATCTCTGACGTTCAGCAGCCCCGTTACGGGCAGCAAATCCTGGATTCAATTTTGCCATTCTGAGGGGAGAGAGTGATGAAAAAACTGATCCCGGTCGTCCTTCTTTTCGCGGGCTTGGGTGGCGGCATCGCGGCAGGCGTGTTTCTGGCCCCTTCGGACAAAAAGGCAGACGTTGCCAAAGATATGAACGTCGAGTCAAAACAAGACAAGACTAGGAAGAAAGATCCGAATACCACGACAAATAAGTCCGGCAAAGCGGACAAAAAGGAAGGTTCGGGTTCTTATGAGTATCTGAAGCTGACCAAGCAATTCGTGGTTCCGATCGTGGAATCTGATCGGATTGCAGCACTTGTCACCATGTCGCTAAGCCTTGAGGTCACACCTGGAATGGCCGAGCCGTTCTATGCCTCGGAACCCAAACTTCGTGACCGCTTTTTACAGGTGCTGTTCGACCACGCCAATACCGGTGGTTTTGACGGGAATTTCACCCGCTCGGATAACCTGGGGGTCTTACGCGAGGCACTGCTGGATGAGGCGCGCAAGGATTTGGGGAACGATGTCTCAAAGGTTCTGATCATGAGTGTGAACCGTCAGGATACGTGACGGGTCGGCGGGCCTTGGTTGGATCACGGGCAGGTCCTTACTGGGGTTTTTTGCATAAATTTGAAACCGCCTGCTTGCGCCCGAATGCGACGCGCAGATTCGCAAGGGCCGTCAGCTTTTGTGCTCGTAACCGCGCAAGTTGCATGTTGAGCTGCCTGCGTGTCGCCGATTCCCACCCGTTCCAGAGAACATCCGTTCCGGTAACACGGTAGCCTTCTGCAGACGCTGTCTCTTGCCGGGTTTGTTGGACTTGGGCGTCAAGTCGGGCCAATTGCTGTTGTACCCGTGCCTCGGCCTCCAGCAGCGGGCGCAGGGATTGGTATTCTCGCTGAAACGAGGCTTCGGTCACTTTGGCCAGATCCTGCAGCTGTGTGCGTTGCATCAGATTTGCCCCTTCACCCGTTTGCGCATCGCCTCAGCAAACCGGATCGCAGCGGCGACGGGGCGGTAATGTTCTTCCGAGATCTGCTGCCCGATCTCGACCGTGGCATGCAGAGCACGCGCCGTTGGCGGATCCGGGTGGATTGGGACGCCGGCATGCCCGGCGGCCTCGCGAATGGCGGCTGCGACGGAATCCACGCCCTTTGCCACGCAGACCGGTGCCGATCCGGCGGTCCGGGACCATTTCAGCGCGACGGCAAAATGGGTTGGGTTGACGATTACAACATCGGCTTTTGGTACCTCGGCCATCATCTGATTGGTTGCGATGTCCTGGGCGCGCTGGCGGCGCTGCTGTTTTACATGCGGGTCGCCTTCGGCATCTTTGGTCTCATCCTGGATTTCCTTGCGCGACATCCGGTTCTTGCGCATGTGTTCGGCGTATTGCCAGACATAATCGATCACCCCGATGGTCAGAGCCACCGCAATGACGATGAACATGAACCGAATTAGCAGATTCATCATAAACATCACTGAAGACTGGGCTTGCGTCGCGCTTGCAGACAGAATCTCGCTGAGGTTGGCGCGCAGAAAAAGCGCCAGGCATGTGCAATAGATCACCAGTTTTGCAAAGCTCTTGGCAAATTCGAACAAGCCGCTGCGTCCAAATTTGTTCTTCGCATTGGACGGTATCGAAATGCGCGACAGCTTGGGTTTCAGTTTGGTGGGCGCAAAAACAAGCGCACGTTGCGAAATCAGGCTGAGCAGGACGGCGGCAGCAGGCAGGCCAAATAGGACCGGAACAGACCAAGCAGCCGCCTGAAGCATCCCCCCCACGGGGCTGGAAGCCGAACCTGTTGTCAGCAGTTGGCCAAAATCATCAGCCTGATCAATCAACACGACGAACAATGTGCCCATACGGTCCACAGCGAATTGCCCCGCAGCAAATATGGCAATCAGCAAACCGACATAGGCCGCTACGACGTTCAGATCGTTGGACTTGGCGATTTCCCCTTTTTCGCGCGCCTTCTGCAGCTTTTGCGGTGTCGCCTCAAAGGACTTGTCACTGTCGTCGTCCTGACCGCTCATCTTGCAACCTCAAGTGGGTTCACAATGAAGGCGAACAGGGCATCGGACCACACCGACAAGATCAAAGGGGTGCCCGCAAACAGCAGAAACAAACCCGCGAAGGTGATCGCGGGGGCGCCGACAAAGGCCACCATCAACTGCGGCATCGCCCGGTTTATGACCCCAAGCGCAAGGTTATAGATCAGCGACGCGATGACAAAGGGCATTGCCAGGCTGAACGCCAGACCAAAACTGCGCGCGATTTGTTGCACGCCCCACTGCGACAGGTCCGGTGCCAGTGGAACAACGCCCATTGGAAACAGCGTGTAACTGTGGATCAAGAACTGCGCAACGCGGATGTGCAGGCCCAGCAGAACCGCCAATGTCAGACCTGCGAGTGTCAACAGATATCCCATTGCAGGAACAGGATCGACAGCGGCCCCGCCCAGAATCTGTGACAGCGATGTCGATTGCGCCGCGATGGACCCCGCAGTTTGCAAGGCCAGCACGAACAAACGCAAACCAATGCCCATTGCCAATCCGACAAGTGTTTCGGTGCCAATCATCCGCACCAAAGGCAACACACCTTGCCCGTGGTCGGGCGCAGGAACAGCGGGCGTAACGATCAGTGTAAATGCCGCGGCGATCCCCAGCTTGAGGCGGGTTGGAATGCTGCGTTCCCCGAAGGCGGGTAATAGCGATACCAGCGCCGACACGCGCAGGAAGACAGCAAAGAGGTGCCACAGGCCATCTGCCAGTTCCGGTAGCAATGCGGGCGGCACGGCGATCATGCGGGTATCGTTCCGACCAAAGCGGGTCTGGCCTCGAGCCCGATTTCCTCAAAGGACAGGACCGGATTCGACACCCCCCGCGCCTGCATGATCGTGCGCAGCAGTCGACGCCGGCGGGTCGAGGTCACGACGGCCGGGAACACCCCGTGATCAGCGGATTGCGAGACGGTTTCGACGACACCATCTGCCAGTTTGTTGAACAGGTTCGGCGGCAGGGCGACATCCAATCCGGCGTTGGGCGCGTCGATCTGGTACGAGGCAAACGTGTCTTCCCATTCAGGCGCAAGCTGGATCAGCGGAATGGAGCCGTCTCCCCGCTTCATGTCGGCAACCAACTGGAAACCCAATCTCTGCCGGACCAGTTCGCAAATCCCTTCGGGTTGGGTCGTCGTCAGGCGCGCCTCAGCCACAGTTTCAAGGATCAGGGCCATGTTACGGATCGAGACTTTTTCCTCCAGCAGCAGTCGTAATACAGAATGTAACGTGTCGATCGGCACCTTGTCCGGGATCAGCTCGTCCAGCAGCTTGCGGTTCGCTTCAGCCCGAACCGGATCGCTAAGCCGTGTCATCTCGGACAGCAGGCGGCGCAGGGATTTCAAAGTCAGCAGCCGCGCGAAGTTCTGTTTGATGATCTCAAGCAGATGAGTCGCCAAAATCTCGGGGGGAGAAACGATGGTCGCGCCGCTCAGCGCCGCGGCTTCCTGATCCTTTGGTAGAATCCAGCGCGCCGGGGCGCCATAAACAGGTTCGGTCACATCATTGCCTTCGGGCAGCATGTCATGGCCGTCCTGCACCAGCGCCAATACCAGATCTGGGTTGAGAACACCGCGCGCCTGCTCGACCCCCTGTACCTTGATCACATAGGTTCCCAGTGGAAGTTCTGCCCGGTCGGTCAGGCGGATGTCAGGCAGGATCAGTCCAAAGCCCGAGGCGACATATGTGCGCATATTGGCAATTCGTGCGTCCAACCCGGTGCCGGGGTTGAGAACCATGCTGACAAGATCAGGGGCGAATTCCAGATGAACATCATCCAGATCCAGAATGTCCCCGATGGCTTGGGAAACCGGGGTTTCATCCTCTGATGAAGGTGCCTGTTCCGCGTCTGTTTCGGCCTTTTGTTTGCGGTGAACCGAGTATGCCGCATACCCCAGAACGCCCGCGCCGAGGATGAAGGGCAGAAAGGGCAGGCCGGGCACCAGCGCAAACAAGACCATCAGCATGGCCACTGTGCCCAAAGCGGCCGGATGCCGACCCAATTGCGAAAAAATCGCGCCGTCGGTTGCACCCTGAGTACCACCCCGCGCCAGCAATAGCGCCGAGGCGATCGAGATGATCACAGCGGGAATTTGCGAAACCAGCCCGTCGCCGACAGTTAGAATGGCATAGGTCTCAAACGCGGCAGAGATGGGCATTCCCTGCACAATCACGCCCATAATCAGGCCCATCACAAGGTTCAGAAGCGTGATCAACAGCCCCGCAACCGCATCCCCCTTGACGAATTTCGAGGCCCCGTCGAGCGAGCCGAAGAACGTGGTTTCCTGTTGTTCACGTTCGCGGCGCTCTTTCGCTTGCTGATGATCAATGGCCCCGGCGGACATGTCGCTGTCGATGGCCAGCTGTTTGCCAGGCATTCCGTCCAGAGCAAACCGCGCGCCGACCTCGGCCATGCGGGCCGCGCCCTTGGTGATGACCATAAAGTTCACGATCAGCAGCACACCAAAAACGACGAGGCCCAGAAAGATGCTGCCGCCCATAACAAAATTCGCAAACCCCTCGATCACGTCTCCGGCAGCACTGGGGCCGGTATGGCCCTGACCGATGATCAGCTTGGTCGAGGACACGTTCAGCGACAGCCGCAGCATCAGCGAGGCAAGCAGGATGGTTGGGAAGGACGAAAAATCCAGCGGGCGTTCGATGAACAACGTCAGAGTGAAGATCAGAATCGCCAATGCAAATGAAGCGGACAAGCCAACATCCAGTACCCATGAGGGCATCGGCAGGATCATCATCACGATGACAGTCATCAACGCCAGCGCCAGCAGCACGGTCGGAGAGAAAAGCGAACGGGCGTCGATCTCGGGCACACAGAGCTCCTAGTTGAACTGGATAAAGGCCGTCGCGGCACCAGCCACCGGCACCAGCGATCCCATCGCGCCAGTGTTGGCAGGCTCTGCCCGAGGTGGAATTAATGGATCGGCAGCCCCGGTAAACGGATCGCGCGTCGCAAATGCGTTTGGAGTTTGCTGATCCAACTGAGCCAGAACGGTTTGAAAACGCGTCACGTAGGTGTTTGCCAAAACGGGTGTGCGCGAGTGATAGGCCCCGGCGGCAGCGTTCCACGAGCCCAGCTCGGTATACAGCTCTTTCAGAAACCGCGCGGCATATGTGGCGTTTTCATCGGGATCGAACATGGCGTCGATCGAGCGGAACGCCTTGCCGTGCCAGCGGTAGTTGATCTGGAAACACCCGATATCAAAGCTGCGTTTGCCTGCTTTGAAGATTTCGAACACATATGATTTTGCCTCGAACTCTGAGGTGAACCAAATGCCCTTTCCTTCAACATTGATCGTCCAGGGCCAGGGTTGCAGTACCCCGTCAACCGTGCGGCCTGTTTCAACCCGGGCAATGGCGCGCATGACATCCAGCGGCACGTCTTCGGACCGGGCGGCGCGCTGGGCGGCTTGGTCGCAGGTGCGGGCCGTTTGGGTGTTGGGCATGGCAAAACCCTGCGGCGCAGCCAACAGCGTCACCAGGGTCAGTCCTAAGATCGTTCGATATGGCATTCTGCCGGTCCGGGATTCTGATCAGTCCGGGCCAAGCTAGCTGTGTCAGGGTTTACAGAGGGTTATCGACTACTCAGTTTCGGTCGATCCGGCGGCCGAACACGACACTGGTGTTGGTTCGCAAAACCCCGGGGATCTTTGCCAATTCGTCGACCAGTATGTCCAGATCCTCGATTCTGGGGGCTTCGGCGGACAGCAGCAGGTCGAATTCCCCATTGATCGACAGGCAAAGTTTGACCTCGGGATAAGTTTCCAGCCGCTTGATAATACGTTTGGTCTCTTTTTGCTGAACCTCAAGCAAGACAACGACCTGAACGCGCGGGGCGTCTTCAGGGGCGCTCAGAACCACCGAATACCCGGCAATCACGCCGCGTTCTTCCATCCGTTGGATGCGTTCGTGCACGGTGGTCCGGGCCACACCCAGTTTCGCCGCGATCTTGGTCGTAGATTCGCGGGCGTTGTGCTGCAGGGCTGTGATGATGCGGCGGTCAAGCTGATCCATAGGGCCAAGGTGTAGTGCAAATACCTTGGGATGCTCAAGGTTTGTCAGCGTGTTCGTCCGACGTGACTTTCTGCCTGGAACGCGGCCAGATCAGAAGCGCAACACCAAGCCCCAAAAGGGCCGCCATAGTCATCCAGATCAATGTCTGTTCGGTCCCTTTGGTGGTCATCAGCCACCCGGCCAACGGGTACAGCACCAGCCAGCAGGCATGGGACAGGGTGAACTGCGCGGCGAAAACTGCTGGTCGGTCTTCCGGGCAGGCCGTGCGTGTCAGCAGGCGGCCGGACGGTGTCAAAGTGGCTGAATAGCCAAAGCCAGCACCCGCCCATAACACCGCGAGCCCCCACAAAGTCATCTGGGTCGAGGCGAACAACCCCGCTGCAACGGCCATCGTAAGTGTCCCGAATGCTGCACCAGCCAGCATAACGCTGCGATCCTCGTAGTTGTTCAGAAGAGACGGCAGGATGAAGGCCGCCACCATCGAGCCGCCGCCATACCCGGCCAATGCAACGGCCACAGCACTTTCCGACAGTCCAAGATCGGCGCGCACGATGACGACAGTGTTGACGATGACCATCGCGCTGAGTGACGCGGCCGTCCACGTCAGCGCCAGCAAACCGCGCAACCGTGTCGTACCAAGGTATAGGCGAATGCCCCGGGTTGTCCGGTCGTAAACCCCCCTGCGTTTCGTCGGTTTGGGCGAAGGCAGGGCGACCGACACGACAAGGATTGTCGAGGCAATGAACCCAAAGCTTGTGCCCCAGAACAAGCTGTCAAAGCTCATGATCAACAACAGCGCCGCAGCCAGAGCGGGACTGAGCAGGCTTTCGAAGTCATAGGCCAGCCGGGACAGCGACAGGGCTTTGGTATAGTCTTGCTCATCTGTCAGAACATCCGGGATCGTTGCCTGAAAGGCAGGAGTGAAACCGGCAGATGCCGATTGCAGCAAGAAGATCAACATATAGATTTGCCATATCTCGGTTACGAACGGCAGGCAAAGCGCAACGGCGGCACGCACAAGATCTAGCACCACCAACATTTTGCGTCGGTCCAGCCGTTCTGCAAACGCAGCGGCAAGCGGGGCGACAACCACGTAGGCCACCATCTTGATGGTCAGGGCGGTTCCCAGAACCATACCCGCCGCGTCACCGGCCAGATCAAAGGCGAGCAACCCCAAGGCAACCGTCGCCAGCCCGGTTCCCATCAACGCAACCACCTGAGCCGCCAGTAAATGCCGATAGACGCGGTTCTTCAGGACGCTCAGCATCGGTCAGAGGTACTTTGTGATGGTTTTGAAATCTTCCACGTCCGGGTTTTTGGTTGCGGTCGTTGGTGACAGGCAGTGATCAATATGATCGTGGATCAAGGCCCGTTTGGCGTTGGTAATCGCCTTTTCAACCGCAAAAAGTTGCTGTGCGATGTTGGTGCAGGGCTCTTGATCTTCGAGCATGGATATTACCCGGGCCAGATGCCCGTGTGCCCGTTTCAGACGCGCGTGGATCTGCTGGTGCGATTCGTGTTTGTGCTGTGTCATGCAATAACCCTATCCCCCCCCATAGGGATATGGTCAACGTAACCTGCGGGTCCCTGCCGCACTGTCATGGATAGCGTTGAGTTTAGAGACCAAACCTCCTATCTCGGGGGCGATACCGGACAAAGGACAAGCCCCGTGGCAAACCATCTTTACAAAAACGACCTGCCGGACGGGTTGGATATGGGCCCTGTTGTGGCCATTGACTGCGAGACTATGGGGCTAAACCCGCATCGGGACCGGCTGTGCGTGATCCAGATGTCGGGCGGCGACGGAGACAGCCATATTGTTCAGGTCGAAATAGGCCAGACCGAGGCCCCGAACCTGTGTGCGATGCTGGAAAACACTGACGTGCTAAAGCTTTTCCACTTTGGCCGTTTCGACATTGCTGCGATGTACCACGCATTTGGCGCATTGGCCGCTCCGGTTTATTGCACCAAGATCGCCAGCCGGTTGGTGCGCACCTATACGGATCGCCACGGGCTGAAGAACCTGTGTCAGGAGTTGATCGGTGTCGATATCTCAAAACAGCAGCAGATGAGCGACTGGGGGGCCGAGACCCTGACAAATGCGCAGCTGGATTATGCGGCTTCGGACGTACTGTACCTGCATCAACTGCGCGAGGCGTTGGACGGGCGCTTGGCCCGCGAAGGCCGCAGCGAAATGGCGCAGGCCTGTTTTGACTTCCTGCCGATGCGTGCGAAACTGGACCTCGCCGGTTGGCCCGAAACGGATATTTTTGCGCACTCATGACCGATAACGAAGCATTCCTGAGAACCGCACGTCAGGTCATCACCGACGAGGCCCGCGCGCTGGACGTGCTTGCCGAAAGCCTGAATGAAGATTTTGCCGAAGCCGTGCAGATGATCCTACAGGCTCCGGGCCGCATCATCATCAGCGGTATCGGCAAATCTGGTCATATTGGCCACAAGATTGCCGCCACGCTGGCCAGCACCGGCACGCCCGCCTATTTCGTGCACCCGGCCGAGGCCAGCCATGGCGATCTGGGCATGGTGTCAAAAGGCGATGTGGTTCTGGCGATTTCCAATTCGGGCGAAGCGCCGGAGCTGGTCAATCTGCTGGCCTTTACCCGCCGCTTTGGCATTCCCTTGATTGGTTTGTCCAGCAAACCGGAAAGCACGCTGATGAAGCAGGCGGATGTGCATCTGTTGATCCCGTCGCTGGGCGAAGCTTGCGGTTTTGGCATGGTGCCCTCGATTTCAACCACTTTGACGTTGGCGATGGGCGACGCCTTGGCCATTGCGTTGATGAAGTACCGTGATTTCAAGCCCGAGGACTTCCGCGCCTTCCACCCTGGCGGCAAGCTGGGGGCGCAGCTTTCAACCGTGCGGGATTTGATGCACGCTGATCTGCCAGTTGTGTCTGAGGGCACCCCCATGAGCGAGGCACTGCTGGTCATGAGCCAGAAAAGCTTTGGCGTTGTCGGCGTGACGGATGAGACGGGCCGCCTGATTGGCATCGTGACTGACGGCGACTTGCGTCGGAACATGGACGGCCTTCTGGACAAGACCACAAAAGAGGTCATGACCACCAATCCGCTGACCATTTCCCCGAACGCAATGGCGGAAGAGGCGGTGGCGATCATGAACGACCGCAAGATCACTTCGCTGTTCGTGGTCGACCCCGAGACACAAGGCCCAGCCGAGGGGCTGCTGCATATCCACGACTGCCTGCGCGTCGGATTGGGCTAAGCGGAGGGTAGTGCGGTGGACGGACACTCACGCAGGGTACAGTTCTTCAAGGTGGTGCTGCCGTTGGTGGCTATCGCTATGCTGTCGACTGTGTTCCTGCTGTCGCGCAGCATTGAAACCAATGTGTCCGTGCCCTTCAACCAGCAGGATATCGATGAACGTTTGGCGGATCAGGTGGTGACGCAGCCCAACTACCAAGGAACAACCCGCAAAGGCGAAGACGTTCAGATCGAGGCAAGCCGGGCAACGCAGGGTACTGAGGGCGAAGCGCCAACAGCGGCCGAATTTCGGGGCCGCTTTGGCCTGCTGAATGGCGGCGTAATCACTTTGGATTCCAACTCTGGCATGATCCGTCCGGACAAGAATACGGCTACCTTTGTCGGGGATGTGGTTATAACAACAACGGACGGCATCGTCGTCACAACGGATCTATTGAACACCGCGCTGGACGAAATTCAGGGCGACACGCCCGGTCAGGTCGACGGAACCGGTATTATTGGTGATTTTACTGCGGGCAGAATGACATTTGGGACTGAAAAAAAAGATGGACCGGTCCATATTGTTTTTACAGATGGCGTGAAGTTGGTGTATGAGCCTCAAAAAGCAGAAAGATAACCTGTGTTCTATTTTCGATTAGCCCTTGTAAGCGCTGCTCTGGTAACTGGTGCGATCTCTGCGACAGCGCAGGAAACTCAGGTTGCTTTCGGTTCGGCCAATGCCGACCCAAGCCTGCCGGTCGAGGTGACCTCGGAAAAGCTGAACGTAAATCAGGAAGACGGCTCGGCCGAGTTTCTGGGCAACGTGATCGTCATTCAGGGCGAAATGCGGCTGACGGCGGAACGCGTGCTTGTCATTTACAACGAAGACCGTTCAGGCATCGAACGGATGGAAGCGACCGAGGATGTGATTCTGGTCAGCCCTCCGGATGCGGCCGAAGGCGACTGGGCGGAATACACCATCGATTCAGGTGAGATCGTCATGAAGGGCAACGTTCTGCTGTTGCAGGGGCCAAGCACGATCAGCGGCGACCAGATGAACGCCAACCTGACCACTGGCAAAGCGACGATGACCGGCAACGTGAAGACCATCCTGCAGCAGGGGGCCAACTGATGGCTCAGCCAAACCTGACGGTAGCCGAAGGCACCTCTGGCCTGAAAATCGAAAAGCTTCGCAAGTCTTACCGAAAAAAGACAGTGATCCGCGACGTTTCCATGACCTTGGGCCGATCCGAGGTGGTTGCGCTTTTGGGCCCGAACGGGTCAGGCAAGACCACCACATTCTATTCGGTCGCGGGCCTTGTGTTTCCTGAGGCTGGCACTGTTACGATTGACGGTCAGGTTGTCACAACGCTGCCTATGTATCGCCGCGCGCGTCTTGGGATCGGATATCTGCCGCAAGAGATGTCGATTTTCCGTGGCATGAGTGTCGAGGACAACATCGCCGCCGTTCTGGATATCACCGTCAACCACGCCCACCGCCGAAAAGAGCGGCTGGAAGAGCTGTTGTCCGACTTCTCGATCGAACACCTGCGCCGCGCACCCGCGCTGGCCCTGTCGGGCGGTGAACGCCGCCGGGTCGAGATCGCGCGTTGTTTGGCAGCAGATCCGAAATATCTGTTGTTGGATGAACCCTTTGCGGGGGTCGACCCGATCAGCGTCGGGGATATCCGCCACCTGGTTGCGGACCTGAAAAAGCGTGGAATCGGCGTGTTGATCACCGATCACAACGTGCGCGAAACTCTAGAGATCGTGGATCGTGCCTACATCCTGCATGACGGTCAGGTCCTGATGTCCGGCACACCCGATGAAGTGGTCGAAAATGAAAACGTGCGCCGGGTTTACCTGGGCGAAAACTTCCGTATTTCATGAGCTTGCGCAGATTTTCGCCGGGCGCATAGCGGAAATCACGTATATACACGCCTGTTTTGATTGACTCTCCCGCCGTCTCTTGCCTCAATTGGACTATGGCATTTCTTCGGTTCCCGACTGGATCACGACGCCCCTTCCTTGAAGGGGGGCCGGTGCGGTTACCGCAGGATTTGCCGATGTCCCCCACCCGATAAAAACAAGCGCGTCGCATTACGTGACGTCAGAAATGGGTGTGAATAGTGAAGGAGATCACATGCGTTACCAAATCAGCGGAAAACAGATCGACATCGGTGCGGCCCTGCAGACTCATGTGCAGACCGAACTGGGCGAGGTCGTGGGCAAATATGCCCAACGTCCGACAGATGCCAACGTCGTCTTTTCCCGTTCAGCGCATGAATATGTATGCGAAACCACAGTGCATCTTTCCACAGGTCTGACCGCTCAGGCCAAGGCACACGCAACCGAGATTTACGCGGCGTTTGAGGGATGCTGCGACAAGATGGAAACGCAACTGCGCCGTTATAAGCGCCGACTGAAAGACCACCACAAAGATCGGTCCGAGCCTGTTGAACTCTTCGGAGCGTCGTCTTATATCCTCGCCTCTGACGAATCGGAGACGGCTGACGAGCCCGATACTCTGCAGCCCATGATCGTGGCTGAGATGGAAACCAAGATCCCATCGCTGAGTGTTGGAGAGGCGGTCATGCAGATGGAACTTGCCGGTGCGCCGGTGCTTGTGTTCCGAAACGAAAACAAGGACGGATTGAATGTCGTGTACCGTCGCGAGGACGGTAACATCGGCTGGATTGATCCGTAACAGGCAAGACTAGCAAGGCACGCCCCTGCAATTGCAGGGGCCCCGCCGTGGAGCGTGATGATGGAGCTTTCGAGCATATTAAAGCCCGAAGCAGTACGTGTGTTGTCCGCCGCTTCTAGTAAGAAGCGGTTGTTTCAGGAAATTGGTGATGTTGCCGCCGGGACTTTGCACCTGGATGCGCAGACTGTCGTCGATTGCCTGCTGGAGCGCGAAAGTCTGGGGCCGACCGGGGTTGGGCACGGTGTCGCCTTGCCGCACGCTCGGCTGACAGATCTGGACTCTGTCTCGGGTGTGTTTGTAATGCTCGAAAAACCGATTGATTTTGGATCGGTCGACCGGCAGCCGGTGGACATCGCATTTGCACTGTTTGCGCCGGAAGAGGCGGGTGTCGATCACCTTAAGGCGCTTGCGCTGGTGTCCCGTACTCTGCGCGACACGTCAGTTTGTACAAAGCTGCGGGCCAACCCTGATCCGGTCAAGCTTTACGCGATTCTGACCGAAGCGCAGTCCATGCAGGCCGCCTGACCTTGCAGAAATAAAAAAAGCCCCCGAAAGCTGGGGGCTTTTTTCTTCGAGGCGGCTTTTGCTTACCCGCCTGCTCCCATTTCCAGTGTCCACCAGATTTTCCCGCCACCTTCCTGATGCCAGGAAAAGCCCATTTGTGATGCTTTGGGGTCCATGATCACGGCTCGGGGGCCAGGTTCCTGCATCCAGGCGGCCAAGGTTTCGGTTTCGGTCTCATAGGTTTCCGAGATCGCCTCACCCAGGAAAGTCCCGTAATAACCAACGCGTTGCGCGCGATCTATGGGCGACGAGCCGTCCGAACCGAAGTGCCATGGGCGGTTCTGGCGCGCCATGTCCTTAGAGTGGGTCGCGGCCGCAGCATTCAGCTGCGAGTTCAGCTGCACCGCCTGCAAACCCTGAGCCTGGCGCAAGGCATTTACCGAATCCAGCATACGGAACTGGAGCTTTTCGGGGTTGCCGCGAATCTTGTAGACCGATGGCAGTGGACGGCCATCTGATCCGTAAGTTGGGGTGCTGCTTGGGGTACATGCAGCCAGCGCAACAAAGCAAAGAAACAGTAATGTGATAATACGCGTCATGATCGACCTGATTATTGTGTCGATATACGGCATAGCGCGCCATGCAGCCTTGGGCAAACCTGCAATGGCTGATTCTTGCATGTTTCTGCCGGTTTGATTTGCGATTGACGCATTCTGGCAATAAAATACGTAAAAATTTCAGGACATCTTTCGCAAAGGACCGGTCACTATGGTCAAGAAACCCATTCACTCATCTAGCCGCCGAGGATTTCTGGCCGGTGCTTCGGCCCTGCTGGCATCGCCGGCGATTGCCCAGTACATTCCAGGTGACCCACTGCGCCCAGCACCCGAGGCCGAGCCAGACGTGCGTCGCAATGTCTCGGGGTTCCGCGCCCTGGATTGGCAGCCTTATTTCTCGAATACGAGAAATGGGGCCATTCTGGTCGATACGGTGTCCCGAGCGCTGCATTATTGGTCAGATGATCAATCTGTTTACAAACTCTACCCCTCATCCGTTCCGCTGACCGAAGAATTGACCCGCCGGGGCCGCACCAGCGTCATCCGCAAAGTTGAGGGTCCCAGTTGGTCACCGACACCTTCTATGAAGAAACGAAATCCCGAATGGCCAGATCATATTCCGCCGGGCCCTGATAACCCATTGGGAACACATGCTTTATACCTGAGTTGGAAATACTACCGGATTCACGGAACGCATGACACGCGCAAAATTGGTCGCCGGTCGTCGAACGGATGCATCGGCCTGTTCAACGAAGATATCGCTGAGCTGTTCTCGATGGCGAAGGTCGGCACGCAAGTGTTGCTTATTTGACGACATTTTCGCGCACGAACCCGCTTGTGGCTCAAGTTGCAATTGCATTCCAGTCATATAGCTGATTAGAAAAAAACCACGAGGTAAGTCTTAGGTGTGCGGATCCGATTGATGGAGCCGTGCAAACTCTGGAGGTTAATATGAAAAAACTCGTTCTCGCCGCTGCATTGACTGCTGCTGCTTCGACCGCTTATGCCGGTAACCTGGAAGAGCCGGTTGTTGAAGCACCGGTTGTTGTAGAGGAAACTCAGGGTTCGTCGCAGGGTATCATCCTGCCGCTGATCCTGCTGGTCGTAGTTGCCGCAGCTGTTGCAGCAAGCTAATTTGACGAGCTAAATCTAGAGAAAAGGCGGTGGAGCGATCCACCGCCTTTTTTCATTTCTTGATGATGGGAAACGGTCAGTCGAGCCAGCCCTTCAGATTGTCTTCGATTACCTTGCCCAGTGCGCCAATGTGCGAATCATCGTCATTGAGGCAGGGGATATAGGTAAAGGTCTGACCGCCGGCCTCTTCAAAGCTTTCCTTGATCTCTTCGTTGATCTCTTCCAGCGTCTCGATGCAATCGGCGGAAAACGCGGGCGCTATAACGGCGATGTTCTTCTTTCCCTGCCGCGCCAAATCAGCCACGTGATCCACGGTATAGGGTTTCAGCCATTCTTCGGGACCGAATCGCGATTGGAAGGTTGAGACCAGCTGATCGTCCGACCAGCCCAGCCGTTCCTTCAGCAATCGGCTCGTTTTCGCGCATTGGCAATGATACGGGTCGCCCTGCTGCAAATAGCGCTCTGGCATGCCGTGATAGGAACAGACCAGGACATCCGGTTTGGTCTCCAGCGCCGCATAGGCTTTTTCCACTGACCCGGCCAAAGCGTCGATATAGACAGGCTCGTCGAAATAGGCTGGAACGGTGCGAGACGCAGGTTGCCAGGCTTCGTCCATAAGCGCGCGGAAAAACTGATCATTGGCTGTTGCCGTGGTCGCGCCCGCATATTGCGGGTAGAGCGGGAAGAACAGAATTCGATCACAGCCCGCGGCCACCATTTCACGTACTTTGGATTTGGTTGAGGGATTGCCGTAGCGCATGCAGAAATCGACCATCACCTGATCGCCGTACCGTTCTTGCATCGCATCGCGCAACTTGGCTGTCTGGTCCTTGGTGATCGTCATCAGCGGGCTTTCGCCCTTGTCATGGTTCCAGATCGACTTGTAGGCCTCACCCGAGCTGAACGGGCGCTTGGACAGGATGATGCCTTGCAGAATCGGCTGCCACTTCCACTTGGGATAGTCGATCACGCGTTGGTCCGACAAAAACTCGTTCAGATACCGGCGCATCGGCCAATAGCTGTAGTCATCCGGTGTACCGAGATTGGCCAGCAGAATGCCGACGCGGCCCATTTTGACCTTTGGGTGGTCTGCGGCGGCATGATCGGGGCGAGTGGCGTCAAACATCTGATGCTTCCTGAGATTTCTCTGTACTGGCCTGAGATAACCGGAAAAGCCCGGTCGTCAATTGGACAGTTTACCTTCTTTTGTGCCCAGCGCATCCGCAAGCCGCGCTTTGGCCGATCCGGGGCGCAATGGTTTCTGTTGGCTGTCATCCGGAGACCAGCCGGTCAAGCAGATCAATTCATAGGTGGCGGCCAACCGCCCCGCGGGTGTTGAGAAGTTGTCGGCATAGACCTGCTGCGCGCGCGTAAAAACCTGTCGCTTGGTGGGTTGTTTCATGCGCCCGGACAGGCTGTTGGTCTCACCCATGGCGCGTAGGTCATGCATCAGGTGCTGCATGTCGCGGTATTCCGCCGTCAGGCGCGCGGTGTCGGCGACCGGCAGCGCAAACCCCGCCCGTTGCAGCAACCCGCCAAGTTCGCGCAGCTCGGCCATCGGGACGATGCGCGGACTGAGGCCTCCGGTCACTTCGATTTCGGCCTGTCCCAATGCGGCGCGCAGCTCGTGCAGGGTTTCTCCGCCCAGACACACAACCAACAGCAACCCGTCGGGGCGCAGAGCACGGCGACATTGGATCAGTTGCCCAACAGGATCATTGGCCCAATGCAGCGCCATGGCGTGGATGACCAAATCATGCGCACCGGGGGTCAGATCCAGAACCTCATCATCCGCAACGATCCGCGTCCCGGGCAGCACGTCCTGCCAGATATGCGCAAATGGCGTCACGATCGCCGGGGCCGTAAAGGTTTTGTTAACCATGGAGAGCCGATCCTGCACTTCGTCCACAGCGGCACGATGCAGGAACAGGGCCTCATCCTTCGCGCGGGCGCGGTGCCGGGTAAGGACCTGGCGATCAAACAAAGAGGGTGTATTGGACACAGGCAGTTTCATAGGGCGCAATTATCGCATGTGGCACCAGATTCAAACCGCTGTCGCGCTGATCTATCCGCCGCGCTGTCTGGGCTGCGGGGACCTGACCGAATCGGATTTCGGGCTGTGTGGGCCCTGCTGGCGCGAGACGTCCTTTATCGGAGGAGTTGTTTGCGAAAGCTGCGGGGTGCCGTTACCGGGGGTTTCAGACGGTCACCGGATTGAGTGCGACGATTGCTTGGCTGCGCCGCGCCCCTGGCAAGATGGGCGTTCGGCCCTTTTGTACGATGGCAAAGCGCGGTCGCTGGTGCTGGCCTTGAAACATGGTGACAGGCCCGAACTGGCGCGCCCTGCCGCACGCTGGCTGGCGCGGGCCGGGCAAGAGATATTCCGCGAGGGGATGCTGCTTGCGCCGGTGCCTTTACACTGGTCCCGGTTGTTGAAACGCCGGTACAACCAGTCCGCCCTACTGGCGCAGCACCTTGGGAAAGAGGAAGGGCTTGAGGTGTGCCCGGACCTTTTGCTTCGCCACCGAAAGACGCCTGTTCTGGATGGCAAAACAGCGGCAGAGCGGGCTGAAGTCCTTAAAAGCGCGATCATCGCCCATCCAAAGCGGCAAGACCGCTTGCGGGGCCGCGATATCCTGCTGGTGGATGATGTGATGACGTCCGGCGCAACACTGGCGGCTTGCGCGCGTGTCTGCCTTGCATCCGGAGCAAATCATATTTCCGTGTTGACCCTAGCGCGCGTTGCCAAGGATGCCTAATTCGCCCAAGATTATGCGAAACGCGAAGGTACGGAATATGAAACCGGTAGAAATCTACACCTCGCCGCTCTGCGGCTTTTGTCACGCGGCCAAACGCTTGCTGAAACAGAAAGGCGTCGAATTCAAGGAAGTCGACGTGCTTATGCACCCCAAGCGCAAGCCCGAGATGATCCAGCGCGCCGGTGGCAAACGAACCGTGCCACAGATCTTTATCGGTGCGCAGCACGTGGGCGGCTGTGACGAACTGTATGAGCTGGAGCGTCAGGGCAAGCTGGATCGCCTGCTCGCAGCCTGATGAAGACCGCGCTGCTGCAAATCACCTCGTCGGATGATCCGGCCGAAAATCTGGACAGGGTGCGCGCCATGATGGCCGAGGCTGCGGAACAAGGCGCGCGGTTCATCCTGACGCCCGAGGTGACGAATTGCGTGTCCACCAGCACCACGCGGCAGCGCGAAGTCCTGCAGCACGAAGAAGATGACCAATCGCTGGCCGGCCTGCAGGATCAGGCCGCCGCGCTGGGTGTCTGGCTGCTGATCGGGTCTTTGGCGATCAAGACCCATGATGCAGACGGTCGGTTCGCCAACCGGTCCTTCATGATCGACCCGCAGGGGCAGGTCGTGGCGCGGTATGACAAGATACACATGTTCGACGTGCAGGTCACCGAAACCGAGACCTTCCGCGAATCAAAAAATTACCGCCCCGGCGACAAGGCGGTGATTGCCGACACTGATTTTGGCAAGCTTGGCATGACCGTTTGCTATGACGTCCGGTTTCCGGCGCTCTATGCGGCGTTGGCGCAGGCAGGGGCGCGAATCCTGACGGTTCCGGCCGCGTTTTCGCCGGTCACGGGTGCGGCCCATTGGGAATCGTTGCTGCGCGCCCGGGCGATTGAGACCGGCTGTTGGGTTCTGGCCCCCGCACAAACTGGCGAACACCCTAAGGCCCGCGGCAAGACGCGCTATACTTATGGCCACAGCATGGTAATTGCCCCTTGGGGAGAGGTTGTCATCGACGCAGGGACCGATCCGGGCATTCACATTTTCGATTTGCGTGATAGTTCTGTGTCTGAGGCGCGCCGTCGGGTGCCCTCGTTGACTCACGTCCGTCGCTTTGACGGACCCTGATCCAGAACCGGACCATGACTGACGAACACAATGCCCTTGCGGTCACGCTGTTCAGCGAAATCCTGACCGCCGACCAGCTGTTGCGTAATCGGCTTAGCCGGGTGCTGCCCAAGGGTATGGAGATTTCGCATTTCTCGGTGCTCAACCATCTGGTCTTTGTCGGGAACGAGCGTAGCCCGGCGCAATTGGCTGATACGTTCCACGTCACCCGTGGCGCGATGACCAACACCTTGGCCAAGCTGGAATGGGCCGGATACATCCACATCCGCCCCGACTGGGATGATGCCCGCCGCAAGATGGTGGCGATCAGCCCTGCCGGTCGCAGGGCGCGGGACCAAGCGATTACGTCAATCGCTCCGCTGATCAACCGCGTGGTCGGAGAACTGGGGCTGGAGCGCGTCCGCAGCACGCTGCCCGTGTTGCGGGATTTGAGGTTGCAGTTGGAGGGGGAATAGGGGTCGGTGCTTAACGACGTCCCTATTAACCTTCGCCGTTCATCACTTTAAACAAGTATTCGGTTTGCCCTTGGCGACAACTTCGGCCCAATTGGTGCCTAAAGTGGTTCTTGCATCAATTGCGTTTGCAGCTTCTAGATCGTTTTTCTTGAACATAACGGCAACAACGGCTGCATCTTGCGTACCGCCGATGATTGGTGTCGCAGTAGTGTGCCCGGAATAGGTGCCGGTGTTTCCAAACGTGTTTAGAGTTCCGGTCGTGTTGTAGTTGGCCCCGACAATGCGAACATTATTCTCAGAATCCATCGCTGCGATAAGATACTTGTCGTAACCCAAGCGAATGGTTTCGACCGCAGCCATTCTTGAAACCAGTTTTCTTGCGCCAGTCGAGCCGCAGGCTGGAGCGGCGCTAACATCAATTCGTACGATGTTTTGAGCGAGTCGAGTTGTCGTTGAAGAAGCGCATGCGCCTACAATGGTCACCACTGACAACGTGGCGAGTAGGTGGAGAAAGTTCATTGGTTGCCCTACTAAGAATCATCGCGAAATATCAACACGATGCAAAGCGTAGAAATTGATGTTTGTCAATTTTGATTGCTTTTGAGTCGAAAAGGCAATTCTTGTGAGCTTTGGTTAGGATGGGTTAAATCTCCACCCTAAGCCCAGATTATGTGCTCACCCCGGTTTCACACTCGCCGTCACATAGTTCACGCTCAAGTCCCGGTCCGAGATCGACCAGCTCCACAGAATCGGGTTGAACACAAAACCCTTCCGGTCCACCGGTTCCAGTCCAGCCTGACGCAGCAGGTCGAACAACTCATCCGGGGTGATGAACTTATTCCACTCATGGGTGCCGCGCGGCAGCCAGCGCATGACGACCTCGGCCCCGAAAATGGCCATGGCATAGGATTTCGGATTTCGGTTGATGGTCGAACAGATCAGCAAGCCGCCCGGTTTCAGCAAGTGCTGCGAGGCTGTCAGAAAACCCAACGGGTCGGCCACATGCTCGACCACTTCCATGTTCAGCACCACGTCGAACTGTTCGCCTGCAGCGGCCATGTCCTCGGCAGTGGTGTGGCGGTAGTCGATCTCCAGCCCGGATTGTTCCGCATGGATGCGCGCGACGGGCAGGTTACCTTCGGCGGCATCCGCTCCGACCACTTCGGCCCCAAGGCGGGCCATCGGTTCGCTCAGCAACCCGCCGCCGCAGCCGATATCCAGCAAACGCAGGCCCTCGAACGGCTTTGGCGACTTCAAATCGCGATCGAATTCGCCCGCGATCTGCTGTGTGATATAATCCAGCCGACAGGGGTTGAGCATGTGCAGTGGTTTGAATTTTCCATGCGGATCCCACCATTCTGCGGCCATCGCTTCGAATTTTGCGATCTCGGAAGGGTCAACCGTGTTCGGATGCGCTTGCATTCCTGTCTCCGTATGCTCTTTTACGCTTAAGGACTATATAGGGCCATAATGGACAAGTACCCGGACCAAAAGCGCGCAGTTCAATATCTGTACCCGCCGATCGATCCTTTCGATCAGCGTATGGTCGATGTGGGCGATGGACACCGTATCTATATGGAACAATGCGGCAATCCCAACGGCATTCCGGTTGTGATTCTTCACGGAGGCCCGGGCGGTGGCTGCAGCCCCGCGATGCGGCGCTATTTTGATCCGAACGTCTATCGGGTGATTCTCTTTGATCAGCGTGGATGTGGTCGTTCGCGGCCTCATGCTTCGGTCACGGATAACACCACATGGCATCTGGTGGACGATATCGAACGTCTGAGAACCCTGCTGGATATCGACGACTGGATTGTCTTTGGCGGCAGCTGGGGGGCAACGCTTGCGCTGGTCTATGCGCAGTCCCACCCGGATCGGGTCAATCGCCTGGTGCTGCGCGGTGTGTTCCTAGCGACGCAGGCCGAGTTGGATTGGTTTTATGGTGGTGGCGCGGGCAAGTTTTGGCCCGAGCAATGGGCGAAGTTCACTGCTCTGCTGTCGGAAAGTGAACTAAGCGACACGATCGGCGCATATAACAAACGCCTGTTCTCGGGTGATCGCGCGACCGAGATTCTGTATGCGCGCGCCTGGTCCAGTTGGGAAAACGCGCTGGCTTCGATCCATTCGCATGGCGCAACTGGGGAAAGCCCGGGGGAATACGCGCGCGCCTTTGCGCGGCTTGAGAATCACTATTTCATCAATCGCGCGTTCCTTGAACGCGACGGGCAGATTCTGGACCAGATGGACAGAATCGCACATATCCCCGGCCATATCGTGCAGGGTCGGTATGACATGATCTGTCCGCCTCAGGCCGCGTGGAACCTTGCCCAGCTGTGGCCCAATGCCGAGCTGAAGATGGTGCGTCAGGCCGGGCATGCGCTGTCCGAACCCGGAATTAGCGCGGAATTGGTTCGCATCATGGACCGAGTGGCGGAGGGCGCATTATGACCCGCATCGACCGTCGTGCTTTGTTTGCTTCCGGTGCTGCTGCCGCTCTGCTTGCGGCGACCGGTGCGTCTTTAGCCGATACGCCCAAAGTGGGTGGTACGCTGCGCCTTGCCGTGCCCCGCGATGACAGTTTGGAGCAGGTTGCCCGTGGGGCCGTGTTCGACACCCTGACCGAGATTGCACCCGACGGCACCCTGCGCGGAGAGCTTGCGACCGGTTGGCAAACTGATTCCCAAGCCCGCATCTGGAGCTTTGATCTGCGCGAGAACGCTCGTTTTCACGATGGCGCGGTCCTTGATGTAAGGGATGTGATGGCGGTTCTGGGCGATGTCGGGCAGGTCGACGCCTTGTCAGATAATCGCGTGCGTCTGGAGTTGGCTCAGGCCAACCCGGGTCTACCCTTCCTTTTGGCCGACAGCAGGTTCGTTATTACGCGCAACGGGCAAGGTGTCACGCCCTTGCAGGCGGCGAACGGCACCGGATGCTACCGAGTTGAACGGGCGGAGGATGATCGTCATTTCCTTGGGCGCCGTGTGGCGGGCCACTACAAGGATGGATTGGCTGGCTGGGCCGAAACCCTGGAAGTTATCGTGATTCCCGACGCTCGCGTGCGTACCGAGGCGCTGCGAGACGGCTTTGTCGATATCGCGGCACTGCCGCAGGGCGAAGGGTTCAGCCCGCACCGCGGATTGCGCTTTTTTCCAAGCGAATCCGATATGGCGCTGGCTGTAGCAGGGCATGTCGGCATGCCCCGTCAGATCGGAACGGATCGCCCCCTGGATGATGGCCGCGTTGCCGAGCGTTGGTGGTTGATTTAAACGCCGAAAATTCGCCTGACTTCTACTTTGTGCAAAATTTTGCTATTGTACGCGCTGTATTAGCTTAATTGTTTCGAAAATGGGAGAATTCCCATGAGGGTTGAAAGTTTAAAGAATATATCAATTTCCATTTTGTCCGTAGCATTGGCGGTTGTTGCGGTGTTTGCCCTGAAATCAGGTAAAGACGTTACCGTAAAAGTCAGCAAAAACGGGACGATAGAGCTGGATGCTCGCGAAGGACAGTCGCTGACCCAGTTGCTGGACAAGGGTTTTGAGGCCGTAGAGGCGAACCCGGAAGATAGTGCAGAGACGACAGCGCGGAAACTGTCCGATATGCGGGCTCTGACCCGCACGCTGAAGTCGCATGGTTACTATGCGTTGAACGATTCGGATCTAGTTCACGAGATTAGAGGGCTGGAAAAGGAGGATCCCCTGTCGGCCGGCCTACGCGACGTTCTGTATGATCTGGAAGGTCCGTTTTCGCTGCCCGGAACACTGCGTGGGGCGGATTCACGGATGTGGCAGGCCATCGCTGATCTGTACGAGGGCATAAAGTCCGAACCGCATGATGACAGTCAGCTATTTGCCACGCTTTACACGAACTTCATTCAGCAAGAGACCGTGTTCAGCCCCTTCAAGCACGAGGTAACGGCCGAGGGCGTGTTGTTGCATGACGCAAATGGGAACGAAAAACCGATGGTGTACACCTGCCCCGACAGTTTTTTGAAACCTGGGATTACCGTCCTGATCAAACCGACCGGCGGGTCATCCAATATCATGCGTCAGTTCACGGTGCGGCAAGATCCTGTTTTTCATGCCTGCGCCGCGCGGACACCGTTCGAGTTTTTGTCGGGTTCGGAAATGAAGCTGGGGCTGAACCGGGTGGCTTTTGATCAACTCTTCCCACCGCGGACGGCGAATGCCGAGCAGTTTCAGGGCAGGGGCACTCTTTCGGTGATTATCTACCCGCGCAACACGCAGCCTGCGCTTTTTGCATCTTCGGCGGAATAGGAGTATTCAATGAAAAAATTTGCTGTTCTGGCTGCCATTATTGCACTTGTGACCGTCGCCCTGTCAGGCGTGGCACGTGCCCAGGGACGTCAATGCCTGTTTGACGGCGAGGTCTACGAAGACGGGGACCGCGTTGGTCCTTACCTATGTGAAAATGGCGAGTGGATTTTGTCAGACTGATATTGTGATTGCCCATCCTGGCGCTTGGGCTTGCAATCTTGCAGTCGCTTGGCTATATGGCCGTTAACAGCGGCGTGTCGGGCTTCGGTCCGGGGCTCCACCGGAAAAGATCGACGGGCCGCGCGCCCGTTTTTTTGTGCCCGACTGACAGGGTAGAGTACCAGATGACAAATGACCTGATAGCCAAAGCAGCCATCGACCGGCGACTGGCCGAGATCATCACTCCCGTGATCGAGGATCTGGGGTATGAACTTGTGCGTATTCGCCTGATGAGCGGCAAACAAACCACGCTGCAGATCATGGCTGACAAGCCTGATGGCGGTATCGAAGTGGATGATTGCGCCGAGATCTCGAACGCGGTCAGCGCCACGTTGGATGTTGAGGATCCGATCCTTGACGCCTATGCGCTGGAAGTGTCCAGCCCCGGCATCGACCGCCCCCTGACCCGTCTCAAGGACTTTGAGGCGTTCGAAGGATATGAGGCCAAGATCGAAACCGCCGAACTGATCGACGGACGCCGCCGTTTTAAAGGTGAGCTGGCCGGGATCGAGGGAGATGAGGTCCTGATCAATCTCACCGAGGGGGACGAGACGATCACCATCGGACTGCAATTCGACTGGCTGAGCGACGCCAAGCTGGTCCTGACTGACGACCTGATCAAGGAAATGCTGCGCCAGCGCAAAGACGCCGGTGCCCTGAACGAAAACGCTTTCGACGAGATTGAGACCGAAGGGTCCGAAGAGGAGACGAACTGATGGCAATCACCTCAGCCAACCAGCTGGAGCTGCTGCAGACCGCCGAGGCCGTGGCCCGCGAAAAGATGATCGACCCCAGTCTGGTTGTCGAAGCGATGGAGGAATCGCTCGCCCGTGCCGCCAAGAGCCGTTACGGCGCTGAAATGGACATCCGCGTCAGCATCGATCGCAAGACTGGCAAAGCAACATTCACCCGCGTTCGCACCGTGGTCGAAGATGAAGAGCTGGAAAACTACCAGGCCGAGATGACTGTCGAGCAGGCCAAGCAGTATATGGAAACGCCTTCAGTTGGTGACGTCTTCGTTGAAGAAGTGCCGCCAGTTGAAATGGGCCGTATCGCGGCACAATCCGCAAAGCAGGTGATCCTGCAGAAGGTTCGCGAAGCCGAGCGCGACCGTCAGTACGAAGATTTCAAGGATCGTGCAGGCACCATCATCAACGGTGCGGTCAAGCGCGAAGAGTTTGGCAATGTCATCGTCGATCTGGGTGGTGCTGAGGCCGTTCTACGCCGCAATGACAAGATAGGTCGCGAAAGCTATCGTCCGAATGACCGTGTGCGTGCCTATATCAAGGAAGTGCGTCGCGAAGTTCGTGGCCACCAGATCTTCCTGTCGCGCACCGCGCCGGAATTCATGGCCGAGCTGTTCAAGATGGAAGTGCCGGAAATCTATGACGGCATCATCGAGGTCAAGGCCGTGGCCCGTGACCCCGGTTCGCGCGCCAAGATCGCCGTGATTTCCTATGACGGTTCGATTGATCCCGTTGGTGCTTGCGTTGGTATGCGCGGAAGCCGCGTGCAGGCCGTTGTGAACGAGCTGCAGGGCGAAAAAATCGACATCATTCCGTGGAACGAAGATCAACCGACCTTCCTGGTGAATGCGCTGCAGCCTGCTGAGGTTTCCAAGGTGGTTCTGGACGAAGAAGCCGGCAAAATCGAGGTTGTGGTTCCCGAGGAACAGCTTTCGCTGGCCATCGGTCGCCGCGGTCAGAACGTGCGTCTGGCCAGCCAGCTTACCAATCTGGATATCGACATCATGACCGAGGCCGAAGAATCGGCGCGTCGTCAGAAAGAATTCGAAGCCCGCACCCAGCTGTTCATGGACAGCCTGGATCTGGATGAATTCTTTGCTCAGTTGCTGGTGTCCGAAGGCTTCACCAACCTCGAAGAGGTAGCCTATGTGGAAATCGAAGAACTGCTGGTGATCGACGGCGTTGACGAGGGCACCGCGCAAGAGCTGCAAACACGGGCGCGCGAATATCTGGAAGCAAAGGCCAAGGCAGCTTTGGAAAGCGCCCGCGCGTTGGGTGCCGAAGACAGTCTTATTGAATTCGAAGGCCTGACACCCCAGATGGTTGAAGCGCTGGCCAAGGACGATGTGAAGAACCTGGAAGACTTCGCCACCTGCGCTGACTGGGAACTGGCCGGTGGTTGGACCACGGTCGACGGCCAGCGAATCAAAGATGACGGTGTTCTGGAACCTTTCGGTGTAACGCTGGAAGAGGCGCAGGATCTGGTCATGACAGCTCGGATCATGCTGGGCTGGGTCGATCCTGCTGAGTTGGAGCAGGCCGAAGAAGAAGTTACCGAAGAGGAGGCCGAGGCCTGATCTCAGGCTTCGGGTGGCGCAAATGGGTCGCGGTGGCGTCCATAAGGATCGGTCCGAAGGACCTGAACGCAAGTGCATCGCCACGGGCGAGGTTCAACCTAAATATGGGTTGATCCGCTTTGTGACGGGGCCGGATGGTCAGGTCTTTCCGGATGTCGCGGCAAAACTGCCGGGACGTGGCGTCTATGTCGCGGCGGATCGCAGCGCGCTGGACAAGGCCGTGGGCAAAAAGCTGTTTGCACGTGGTTTCAAGGCGCAAGTCAGTGTGCCTAACGATCTCGCGGATGAAGTTGAGCGTCAGATTGCGCGCCGTGTGATCGAGTTGGTGAGCCTTGCGCGCAAATCTGGTGATGCGATCGCCGGTTACGAAAAGGTCAAGACGTGGCTGGACCGGGAAGAGGCCCAGGTACTGATACAAGCCTCTGATGGATCAGGGCGCGGCAAGTCGAAATTGAGCACGCCGCACTTCGGAACATACATCGGCTGGCTGACGGCGGACGAGCTGGGACAGGCATTTGGGCGCCAAACCGTGATTCATGCGGCGCTCGCCTCTGGCGGACTCGCCAAACGTGTTGTAGAGGAAGCGCAGCGCCTGCGTGGCTTGCGTGAAACGGATGACGGCGGCAGGGGCCGCGCGGAAGGGTAAGAAGCTTTATGAGCGATAATGACGGCAAAAAGACATTGGGTCTTCGTGGCGGGGCACGCCCCGGAAATGTGAAACAAAGTTTCAGCCACGGACGTACCAAGAATGTCGTGGTGGAGACCAAACGCAAGCGCGTGGTGGTTCCCAAGCCGGGTGCCGGCAAGCCAGGTGGCGGAGCAACGCCCTCGGGTGATCCGTCGCGCCGCCCTGCCGGGATTTCCGATGCGGAGATGGCCCGCCGGATGAAGGCGCTGCAGGCCGCGAAGGCCCGCGAGGTCGAAGAAGCCGCCGCCCGCGAGGCAGCTGAAAAAGCGCGTGAAGAAGAACGCGCCCGTCGTCGTGCGGAGCAAGAGGCTAAGGAACGCGAACAGCGTGAGGCCGAAGAACGTGCACGTGCCAAGGCCGAAGAAGAAGATCGCAAGCGCAAAGAGGCTGAAATAGCGGCCCAACGCGCAGCTGCTCCGGCTGCACCGGCAGAGCCCAAGGCGGCTGCTCCGCGCAGCCCGGCCAACAAGCCTGCACCGGCTGCAACGCCGCGGAAAAACGATCGCGAGCGTGAACAGCGCGGAAATCGTGGCAAAGGCCGTGATGACAACCGCCGGTCCGGCAAGCTGACACTGGGTCAGGCAACGGGCGGGGAAGGTAATCGTCACCGCTCTATGGCGGCGATGAAACGCAAGCAGGAGCGGGCGCGTCAGAAAGCCATGGGTGGTACGGTCGAGCGCGAAAAGGTAATCCGCGACGTACAGCTGCCCGAGGCGATCACGGTGTCAGAGCTGGCCAACCGTATGGCCGAGCGTGTGGCAGACGTTGTCAAATCGCTGATGAACATGGGCATGATGGTCACGCAGAACCAGACCATTGATGCCGATACCGCCGAGCTGATCATCGAAGAATTCGGTCACAAAGTGACCCGTGTCTCTGATTCGGATGTCGAGGACGTCATCAAAGAGGTCGAAGACGACGACAAAGATCTGAAATCGCGTCCGCCGGTCATCACCATCATGGGTCACGTTGACCACGGCAAAACCTCGCTGCTGGATGCGATCCGCGATGCGCGGGTTGTGGCAGGCGAAGCGGGTGGCATCACCCAGCACATCGGTGCTTATCAGGTGACAACCGATAGCGGCACCACACTGTCTTTCCTGGATACGCCGGGTCACGCGGCCTTTACCTCGATGCGCTCGCGCGGTGCTCAGGTCACGGATATCGTGGTTCTGGTTGTTGCCGCCGATGACGCGGTGATGCCGCAGACGGTCGAAGCGATCAACCACGCGAAAGCGGCCGGAGTGCCGATGATCGTGGCGATCAACAAGGTCGACAAGCCAGGCGCGAACCCGGACAAGGTGCGCACCGACCTGCTGCAGCACGAAGTCATCGTCGAGAAAATGTCGGGTGAGGTTCAGGACGTCGAAGTCTCTGCCATCACCGGTCAGGGCTTGGACGAGTTGCTGGAAGCCATCGCGTTGCAATCCGAGATTCTGGAGCTGAAAGCCAACCCGAATCGCGCCGCCCAGGGTGCCGTGATCGAGGCGCAGCTGGACGTGGGTCGCGGCCCGGTCGCGACTGTTCTGGTTCAGAACGGTACGCTACGTCAGGGCGATATCTTCGTCGTGGGTGAGCAATACGGTAAAGTCCGTGCGCTGATCAACGACAAGGGTGAACGCGTCAAGGAAGCTGGCCCCTCGGTTCCTGTCGAGGTTCTGGGTCTGAACGGCACGCCCGAAGCTGGCGACGTTCTGAACGTGACCGAGACCGAAGCGCAGGCCCGCGAGATCGCGGAATATCGCGAACAGGCCGCCAAGGACAAACGTGCCGCCGCTGGCGCCGCAACGACCCTTGAGCAGCTGATGCAGAAGGCCAAGGAAGACGAGAACGTCAACGAACTGCCAATTCTGATGAAAGCAGACGTTCAGGGCTCGGCTGAGGCCATCGTTCAGGCGATGGAGAAGATCGGCAACGACGAGGTACGCGTGCGCGTGCTGCACTCGGGCGTAGGTGCGATTACCGAAACCGATGTCGGCCTTGCCGAAGCATCCGGTGCGCCGATCCTGGGCTTCAACGTGCGTGCCAATGCGTCGGCACGGAATACCGCGAACCAGAAGGGTGTGGAAATCCGCTACTACTCGGTGATCTACGATCTGGTCGATGACGTGAAAGCCGCCGCATCCGGCCTGCTGAGCGCCGAGATCCGCGAAAAGTTCATCGGTTACGCCGAGATCCGCGAAGTCTTCAAGGTTACAGGCGTCGGCAAAGTTGCTGGCTGTCTGGTCACCGAAGGCGTGGCGCGTCGTTCCGCAGGTGTCCGCCTGCTGCGCGACAACGTGGTGATCCACGAAGGCACGCTGAAGACGCTGAAACGCTTCAAGGACGAAGTGGCCGAGGTTCAGTCAGGTCAGGAATGCGGGATGGCGTTCGAGAACTACGACGATATCCGTGCAGGCGACGTGATCGAAATCTTCGAACGCGAAGAGGTCACCCGGACGCTGGATTGATCCGGTAGTACAGTAAAACAGAAAACAGCGGCTCACTCGGGCCGCTGTTTTATTTTTGTGAATGATTGCAAGCCTTTGATTGTGCGTATGAGATTCTCTGAATCCAGTCAGTACGGTGCGTTTTACAATCCTGCCCTAATTATGAGATGAGTCTGACTTCAAGGTCGGCTATGCGGACAAAGCCGACCTTGCAGAAAAGTGAGGGAATCCTTGAAAAAGCTTGCTTCCGCTGGGATGGTTTCTCCGACAGAATTTTCTGAGGAATTTAGAATGCATTTTCCCAAACTTGCGGCGGTTTCGTCGATTTTTCTCACTATAGCCAGTTCGCAAGCGCTCTCCCAGGATGGGGGGCCGATACTGTTCACAAACGTCAACGTGTTTGATGGTGTGAATGAGGAAATGATTACAAATGCCTATGTTGTTGTAACCGACAATCTGATCACAGATGTGTCCTCAGAACCCCTCGCCGTCGCCAATGGTATCGTCATCGATGGCGGCGGGCGAACGTTGATGCCGGGCCTGATCGACGTACACTGGCACACGCTTTACTGTTGCAATCCGCAGAGTGTGGTTGTGACCGGCGATATTCTTGAGGTCGCGGTGCGGGGTGCCATCGGGTCCGAAGGCACGTTAATGCGCGGCTTTACAACGGTGCGCGACGTTGGCGGCAATTCATTTGCCATAAAACGGATGATTGACGCAGGCGAGATCGAAGGCCCCCGTATCCTGCCGTCCGGCCCACCCGTGACACAAACCGGCGGCCACTTTGACTATCGCCCCTACCAAGCGGTTCCGACGAACGGCGCGGATTCGCAATGGTACTGGTACAGCGTTGGTTTGATGGCGCAAGCTGATGGTGTTCCGGAAGTGGTCAAACGCGCGCGTGAGATCATGCGCATGGGTGCAACCCAACTTAAGATTTCCACCGGTGGCGGGGTGTCATCCACCTATGATCCTCTGGATGTACGCCAATACACCAAGGCCGAAATCGAGGCTTTTGTAGAGGTGGCCGACACCTACAACACTTATGTTGCATCTCATGTCTTCACGGACGAGGCTGTGGAAATTGCCGTTGCCGCTGGCGTTAAGTCCATCGAGCATGGTTTTTTGATGAGCCGCGAAACGATGGAACTTATGCGCGACAACGACGTGTGGTTGTCTGTGCAGCCTCTTCTGGATGACGAGGATGGCTTTTCTTTCGACGACCCTGTCAGCCAGCAGAAATGGATCGACGTCACCAACGGCACAGATTTCACCTATAAAACTGCGAAAGATGTTGGTGTGAAAGTCGCCTTTGGCACCGATATCCTGTTCGATCCCAAACTGGCCGAACGTCAGGGTGCGTTCCTTGCCAAATTGCAGCGCTGGTACACGCCATTCGAGGTGCTGAAAATGGCGACTTCAACCAATGCTGAACTGCTCAAACTCTCAGGCCCGCGCCACCCTTATCAACAAGGTGACCTGGGTGTGATCGCAAAGGGCGCTTATGCCGACTTAATCCTGGTGGACGGCAATCCGCTGCAAGATATCGACCTGATCGCAGACCCGCATGAGAATTTCGATCTGATCATGAAAGACGGCAAAGTCTACAAGAACACGCTGGAATGAGTTCCAGATGAAGTCCTTTGCTCAAAGCCAATTTTGTAACGACTGCGTTGGGCTCGAACCGGGCGTTCGAAGCTTGGCTACAAAGATAAGGTTTGTAATGGTTGTGTTAATTTCCCGGGAAAATATCAAATCAGTTGATTTTCGATGCCTTTGACTACCGATTTGCCGGCAAAAACGTCCCTCGATGCATGATGATATCGAAGTGCTGCATGCCCTTTTGCAAATCGAAACTGACCGAATGCCCGCCTTTGCGCAGAGCTTCCGCATAATCACGACTTTGGCGGATGAATTCCGGCGTGTCCCGTTCCGCCACTGTCACGTGATAGCGTGGGCCGGGGGGTGGCAGGTGCAGGATCGGGGACAGATCGTGCACCTCGACCGGGGTCAACTGCAGCGGGTCGTTCACCGAGGTCAGGCTGATCGGTTCCAGATCATAGACGCCGCTGATCAGAATAACATCGCGCACGCGCAATCCTGCGCGGGCCAACGCATCCGCCGAGGTCGCCATGACCATGGCCACCAGATGCGCGCCAGCACTGTGTCCCGATAGGGTGATCCGCGACGGATCAAAGCCCAGATTGAACGCGTTCTCTGCCAGCCAAAGCAGGGCATCGCGGCATTCGTTGACCATCTGATCCAGCCGCGCATCCGGGGCCAACGTGTAATTCAACGTGGCAAAGGATTGCTCGGCCTCAATCAGCGCAGGAGCCATCATCGCCGATTCGCGTTGGCTGAGCGCTTGCCAATATCCGCCGTGAACAAAGACGTGCAGAGGCGCACCTGCTCCTTTCGCGGGAAAGAAATCCAGCACTTGCGCCGGCGAATCGCCATAGGCGACGTTTTCCTTCACGTCCATCCTCGCCCGGTGCTGCGCGCTGAGTGCGGTATAGCTGTCTAGATAGGGTGTCAGATCGCCACCGATCATCGAACTAGGGGCGTATTCACGCTCCAGCTCATCCTGAGAGAACCCTCGATACAGCATCGCCTACTCCTGCCCCGCATACATCAATTCGGTGCGCACATCGTAGAGGTCGTGGAAGAAGCGTAAATCCAGGGCCTTGCGCAGAAAGGACACGCCGCTGGATCCACCCGTGCCGGGTTGGTTGCCGATGACACGTTCCACAGCCGTGACATGGTCAAAACGCCAGCGTTGGAACAGGGATTCGACGTCCATCAGCTTTTCGGCTAGCGCATAAAGATCCCAATAACGGTCCGTGTTGCGGAACACCTGCCCCCATATCTTCACCACGCGGTTGTCGCCGGAATAAGGCTGCGCATAGTCCCGGTTCAGTAAATCATCGGGCACATCGAAACCTTGACGGGACAACATATGCAGCACCTCGTCATACAAGGACGGTTTTGTCAGCGCGGCATTCAGTAAGCTCATGACCTCGGCGTCATGTTCGTGCACTTTCAGGGTCGAGGCATCTTTGTTGCCCAGAATAAATTCGATCTGACGATAGCCGTAGCTTTGGAAGCCCGACGAACTGCCCAATGCCTCGCGGAAGGTCATGTAGTCGGCCGGCGTCATGGTCAACAACGTCTCCCAAGCCGAGATCAGCTGGCGCTGAATCGCCTTGACCCGGTCGAGGTTCTTCATCGCGGGGCCGAATTCATCCTGTTGCAGGAACCGGCGCACCTCGACCAGTTGGTGATGCATCAGTTTCAGCCACAGCTCGCTGACCTGATGGATGACGATGAACAGCATTTCATCCGGCTGCGCAGGGTCCTGAAAGGTCTTTTGCAAGTTCAGCAGGGTTTTGAGCTGCAGAAAATCGCCATAGCTCTTGCGATGGGTTTCCGCGAAATCGGTGACCAGAGTGTCCTCGATTCCACGCTCAAGATACCGATGATCCTTATCGCCCATTTGCTCCTCCAAACGCATGAGTTCGCCCCTGTTTAGGGTCTAAATCAGCGCACTTCCAGAGCGTTAAGTCCAGTCCAGAACCACTTTGCCGGATTGGCCGGATTTCATCGCGGCAAAGCCTTCGGCGAAATCGTCGACTTTCATGTGGTGCGTGATGACCCGGCTGACATCCAGACCGTTCTGCAGCATCGCAATCATTTTGTACCAGGTCTCGAACATTTCGCGCCCATAAACGCCTTTGATGGTAATCGCTTTGAACACGATGCGGGACCAGTCCACCGGAGACTTTCCGGGCGGAATACCCAGCAAAGCGATCTTGCCGCCCATCACCAGAGCCTCGACCATCTGGTCCAGCGCAGCTTGTGAGCCGGACATTTCCAAGCCCACATCGAACCCCTGCTGCATGCCGAGTTCGGCAATGACGTCCTGCAGGTCTTCCTTGCTGACATCCACCGTCCGCAGGGTCGGCACGACATGTTCGGCCAGTCTCAGACGATCCGGGTTGATATCTGTGATCACCACATGCCGCGCCCCGGCATGGCGCGCGACTGCGGCAGCCATAATGCCGATGGGGCCCGCGCCGGTGATCAGAACATCCTCACCCAGCAGATCAAAGCTGAGCGCGGTGTGCACTGCGTTGCCGAGGGGGTCGAGGATGGCTCCGATCTCGTCTGGCACGTCCTCGGGCAAGGGTACCACATTAAAAGCGGGTAGTTTCAGGTATTGGGCAAAGGCACCTTGTTCGTTGACCCCGATCCCACGGGTGCCCGGATCCAGATGAAACTTCCCGGCTCGGCTTTGGCGGCTGTCGTTGGTGATCAGGTGGCCCTCGCCAGAACAACGCTGGCCGATCTCCAGACCGGACACATTGCGGCCGATCTCGACGATCTCACCCGCAAACTCGTGGCCGGTAATCATCGGAATTGGCACTGTGGCCGCGGCCCAGTCATCCCAATTCCAGATGTGGATATCTGTCCCGCAGATGCCGGTTTTGTTGATGCGGATCAGAACCTCGTCCGCATTAATTTCAGGCACAGGGGCCTGCACCATCCAAAGACCTTCTTCAGGTTTGGACTTTTCCAGAGCTTTCATTGTGTTGGGTCGCATCAGATCACTCCCAATTCCTTGCCGACCTTACCAAAGGCTACCAGTGCACGGTCCAATTCATTCTTTGTTAGAGCCGCATTCATTTGGGTTCTGATCCTTGCTTGCCCACGCGGGACGACGGGAAAAAAGAAGCCCGAGACATAGACGCCTTCGTCAAACAGTCGCGACGCCATCTCTTGCGCCAGCGTTGCTTCTCCCAGCATGACAGGGATGATCGGATGCTCACCGGGCAGCAGATCGAAGCCCAGCTTCTCAAGCCCCGCGCGCCAGTATTTGGCATTGCCGACCAGTTGGGCACGCAGCATGTCGCCCTCTTCAACCAGACGGATTGCCTCAATTCCTGCGGCGACGATGGAAGGTGGCAGCGAATTCGAGAACAGATAGGGCCGCGCCCGCTGCCGTAGCAGATCAATCACTGGCTGCGGCCCGGCGATATAGCCGCCGATTGCTCCCCCAAGTGCCTTGCCCAAGGTTCCCGTCAGAATATCGACGTCGACATCGAAATGATCCGGTGTTCCTGCACCCCTCGGTCCCATGAAGCCGGTGGCGTGACAGTCATCGACCATGACAATGGCGTCATATATATCGGCCAATTCGCGAATTTTCGGCAGGTTGGCCAGATAGCCATCCATCGAGAACACGCCATCCGTCGCGATCATGATATGCCGCGCCCCATCCTCACGCGCCTGCTTTAGCCAGGCCTCCAAATCGTTCATGTCATTGTTCAGGTAGCGGTAGCGCTTGGCTTTACACAGCCGCACACCGTCGATGATCGAGGCGTGATTCAGGCTGTCCGAGATAATGGCGTCTTCAGACCCTAACAAGGGCTCGAACAGCCCGCCATTGGCGTCAAAGCACGCTGCAAACAGGATCGAATCATCCTTGTTCAGAAACTTTGCCAGCTTCTGCTCCAACTCTCGGTGAATGTCCTGCGTGCCGCAGATGAACCGGACCGAGGCCATGCCGAACCCCTTGGGTTCCATCGCACCCTTGGCGGCCTCGATCAACGCGGGGTGATCAGCCAGACCCAGATAGTTGTTGGCGCACAAGTTGATCACCTGCTTACCGCCCACCGTAATCTCACCTCCCTGAGGCGAGGTGATCATTCGTTCGCGTTTGTACAGACCCTCAGATTCGATCTGCGCGAGGGTGTCCGTTATGTGGGACAGGAATGCATCAGCCATGGCGGTCTCCGTTTGTCTGAGTCGCATATCTAACATAGCGGATATAATTCCCAAATAGGGGAATTACAATATACGGGAAAAAAATCCGTGAATGCGGATTTTCGCCGATATCAGGCGTTTTTAACGATCAGGAAGACCCGCGCAGGCCCGTTGGCAACGATCGAATGCGCGACATCCGCTGCATAGCGTGCGGTGTCACCGTGTTGCAGATCACTGAAAGCCGTACCGGAAGTCACACGCACGGCGCCTTCAAGCACAGTCAACTGTTCTCTGGCTCCACGGGCGTGGGGCTGGCTGTTTAGAGCGCCGTCTTTGTCGAACTCAATATCGTAGACCTCGTGACCACCTGCTTCCTCGGGCGGTGAAAGAATGCGAATCCGGCAGTTTTGGCCCATGTTGTCGATGCTGGGCACCTCGGATTTCCTAAGGACTTCGATCTGGTTCGCGCTGTTCGCTTCCTCCAGAAGACCCGCGAAATCCACCTGTAGCGCACGGGTCAGGTTCCACAGGGTCGAGATCGTCGGGCTGCTTTCGCCGCGCTCGATCTGGCTGACCATGGATCGGGAGACGCCGCTGAGGTTTGCCACGGCTTCAAGCGACAAGCCCTTGGCACGGCGGGCCTCTTTCAGGCGTGCGGGCAGGCGTGTCAGGATATCATCTGGGTTTTCCGTCATGACGGAATCTCATGCGCGTTTGTCCGTCATATGTCAATTCTGCTTGTGACGGTACGTTCCATAGGACAGCCTGATGCCGCAGATGCATAATTCCGTCAAAGTCCGGAGGAGTAGAGACATGAAAGACATCGTGATTCTTGATGGTGCCCGCACGGCGATCGGCACCTTTGGCGGGGCATTGGCCTCAACCGCGCCGATTGATCTTGCGACCGTGGTGACGGAAGCGGCAATGGAACGTTCAGGGGTCGAGCCGACCCAGATCGGCAGCGTTGTTTTTGGTCATGTTATCAACACCGAGCCACGCGACTTGTACCTGTCGCGCGCCGCTGCAAAACAAGCGGGCATTCCGAACGAAACACCTGCGATGAATGTGAACCGCCTGTGCGGGTCGGGAGCGCAGGCGATTGTGTCCGCTGTACAGTCTCTGATGTTGGGTGATGCAGAATTTGCCGTGGCCGGAGGTGCCGAAAGCATGTCGCGCAGCCCCTACATCGTTCCTCAGGCGCGCTGGGGTGCGAAGATGGGGGATGTTAAATCGCTCGATATGATGCTGGGTGCCCTGAATTGTCCCTTTGGCACCGGTCATATGGGTGTGACAGCCGAGAACGTGGCGGATGAACATCAGATCACGCGTGAGCAAATGGACGAATTTGCCCTTGCCAGCCAGGCGCGGGCTGCTGCTGCGATTGGGGCTGGCTATTTTGAAAGCCAGATCGCGCCGGTGCAGGTCAAAGTCAAACGTGACATGGTCGACTTCACGGTTGACGAACACCCCAAGCAGACCTCGGCCGAAGCGCTGGCAGGACTGCGTCCGGCGTTCAAGAAGGACGGCCGGGTTACGGCTGGGAACGCGTCCGGCATCAATGACGGTGCCGCCGCGATGGTTCTGGCTACGGCAGAGGCTGCTGAGAAAGCAGGTCTGAAACCCAAGGCGCGCATTCTGGGATATGGCCACGCCGGTGTTCGCCCCGAGGTCATGGGGATCGGACCGGTTCCGGCCGTGCAGAACCTGTTGGCGCGAACGGGCATGTCGATCGAGGATTTTGACGTGATCGAAAGCAACGAAGCCTTCGCGTCGCAAGCCTTGGCCGTAAACAAAGAACTGGGGCTGGATGCCGCCAAGGTGAATCCAAACGGGGGGGCAATTGCTTTGGGGCACCCGGTGGGCGCTACAGGCGCGATCATCACCCTTAAGGCGTTGTATGAACTGGAACGCATCGGCGGATCCAAGGGCCTGGTCACCATGTGCATTGGTGGCGGACAGGGCATCGCCATTGCCTTCGAGCGGATCTGATCCGGATCGGGCAGAGGGGGGCTGTCTCCCCCCACCATCGCGCCCTTCGGCGCGACCCCCCCCGAGGATATTTTTAGCCAGATGAAGCTGGCGGATTGGCCTTACGTAAAGGCCGTTAGGATCAGGACAATTGCGGCGCCCGCAGCGGCGCCGATGGTTGCTGGAAGAATGGCCGTCGATAGGCCTTTGTTCTGAGTGTCGTCCTTTTGCGTCTGCGCGATCAGCGCATTTTCCACCAAAGCGGGCAGGCGCGGGCCGAAGCGGGCCAGCACCATGGCAGTTTTGCCAAAATCCCGTAGTGCTGCGCGGGGACCGATGGATTGCTTGATGTAATCTTCGACAACCGGACGGGCGACTTCCCAGATGTTGATGCGCGAGTCCAGCGACCGCGCCACACCTTCGACGACCACCATTGTCCGTTGCAGCAGGATCAGTTCCGTGCGGGTTTCCATGCCGAACCGTTCTGTCACCTCGAACAGGTAATTCAGTAGGCGCCCCATCGAAATATGAGTGGCATCCATGCCAAAGATAGGCTCTCCGACCGCACGCAGGGCGCGGGCAAACTCATCGACGTCCCTGTCGGCAGGAACATAGCCAGCTTCGAAATGCACTTCGGCCACGCGTTTGTAGTCGCGGCGAATAAAGCCAAAGAGGATCTCGGCATAAACCCGGCGGGTATATTCGTCGATATGACCCATGATGCCATAGTCGTAGGCAATGATGTCCCCATTGGCCGCGACCTTCAGGTTGCCTTGATGCATGTCAGCGTGGAAAAAACCGTCACGCAGCGCGTGCAGCAGGAACAGGCGCAGCACGCGTTCCGCCAGATCGCCACGGTCGTGCCCGGCGGCGTCCAGCGCGGCATTTTCGCCCAGTGGAACTCCGTCGGCCCAGCTGAGCGTCATCACGCGGCGGGCTGACAGGGACCAGACGACAGGGGGCAGCCAGAAACCTGCGTCGTTCTTGGTGTTGGCCGCATATTCCGACGCGGCAGCGCTTTCCAGCCGCAGGTCGAGCTCACCGCGTACGACGCCGTCGAAATGTTCGATCACCTCCATCGGGCGCAGGCGGCGCGCACCGGGGGCGAATAGCTGCACGATGCGTGCGGCGAAATAAAATGCGTCTACATCCTTGCGGAAGGCGCGTTCAATGTTTGGGCGCAGAACTTTGACCGCTACGTCTTCGCCGGTGCTGACCAGCTTGGCCTTGTGGACCTGAGCAATGGATGCAGCAGCGATGGGTTCGCTGAATTCGCTGAAGATTTCAGAAACTGGCTGACCCAGTTCTTTTTCCACTTCGGCCATAGCTTCGGAGCGGGAAAACGGGGGAAGCTTGTCCTGCAGCACGCGCAATTGTTCGGCCAACTCATCCCCGACCACATCGGGGCGGGTCGACAGTACCTGACCAAACTTGATGTATGCCGGTCCAAGCGCCGTCAGCGCCCTTGTGGCGGGGGGCATGTCAGGATCGCCTTTGTAACCCAGCCATTGGAACGGTTTTCCCAAAGCATGCGCCAGAAACCGCAGTGCGCGCGGAGCCTCGAACGCGTCCAGCACAACGTTCATGGCGCCTGTGCGCTCAAGAGTGGCGCCTGTGCGGATCAGGCGAATGATGTTGTGTGGTCCCCGCATCAGATTTTCCAGCCGGAATGCAGCGCGGCGATGCCCATACTCAGGTTGCGGTACTTGGCATTTTCAAATCCGGCCGCGCGGATCATGCCCAGAAACGTTTCCTGATCCGGGAAATTGCGGATCGATTCGACCAAGTATTGATAGCTGTCGTAGTCATTGGCGATGAGTTTCCCCATGCGGGGGATGACGTTAAAGCTGTAGAGGTCATAGAGCTTTTGCAGCCCGTCATTGGGCAACTGGCTGAATTCCAGCACCATCAGGCGGCCACCGGGTTTCAACACACGGAATGCTTCGTTAAGGGCCTCCTGCGGGCGGGTCACGTTCCGGATGCCAAACGAGATGGTGTAGACGTCGAATGTGTTGTCGTCGAAGGGCAGAGCCATCGCGTCGCCGACCACCCAGTTCAGGCTGTCGGCCATCTGGTCGGCCTCGGCGCGCTGTCGGCCTTCGACCAGCATCGGTTCGGTTAGGTCCAGCACGGTAGCATGGCCATAGCCGGCGCGTTTCAAAAAGCGGAACGAGATATCTCCGGTGCCACCTGCGACATCCAGCAGGCGCTGGCCTGGGCGCGGCGCAAGCCAGTCCATCATCGCGTCTTTCCAGACCCGGTGAATGCCCATCGACATGACATCGTTCATCACGTCATATTTCGAGGCGACCGAGTTAAACACGCCCTGTACACGCCCGGCCTTTTCAGCCTCACGTACGGTTTCGAACCCAAAATGAGTGGTCTTGTCGCTGTTGTCGGACATTAGCCTTGCCGTTTTTCGAATTTCGCCTCTGTTATAGGGCTCTGGAACCGGGGCACAATGCGGCCCTTTGGAATAGGAGCCGTGTAATGCCGGAATTGCCCGAGGTCGAGACAGTAAGACGCGGCCTGAGCCCAGCGATGGAAGGCGTGGTGATCGACCGGGCAGATGTGAATCGCCCCGATCTGCGCTGGCCTTTCCCTGAACGGATGGCCGAGCGGTTGACCGGGCAGACGGTTCAAAAATTGCGTCGTCGGTCAAAATACATTCTTGCCGATCTCAGCAGTGGTGAAACCTTGTTGATCCATTTGGGCATGTCAGGCCGGATGACCGTATCCGGCGATCCGCTTGGGCAATTCGTGCATGAACATCCGATAACCCAAAAACATGACCATGTGGTCTTTCACATGGCGAATGGCGCACGTGTCACGTTCAACGATCCGCGCCGGTTTGGTGCGATGGACCTATTGCAGACAGCAACTGCGGACGATCACAAGCTGCTGTCTGTCCTCGGGCCTGAACCTTTGGGTAATGATTTTCACGAACAACATCTGATCGATGCGTTTCGGGGAAAGAACACTCCGATCAAATCGGCGCTGCTGGATCAGGGAATCGTTGCCGGCCTGGGCAATATCTACGTGTGCGAGGCGCTATTTCGAGCCGGAGTGTCGCCACGTCGCAAAGCCGGCCAAATTTCTGCGACCCGAGTCGCAGCACTTGTTCCGATCATCAGGAAGGTATTGCAGGACGCCATCGAAGCAGGTGGATCTTCCCTACGCGATTTCCGCCAAGCCGATGGAGAACTTGGATATTTTCAGCACAGCTTTGACGTCTATGGCCGTGAGGGAGAACCCTGCAGGACTGACGGTTGTGGGGCTCCAATCAAAAGAATCACCCAGTCCGGTCGCTCATCCTTCTACTGTGCGCAATGCCAAAGATAGCTTGATCCAGCGAATGCGCGTGGTAAGGAATCGTACCTGAACGGAACAACCGGAAGCTCTCACCTCATGGCTTTTGAGACGATCATCGTCGAAATCGAAGACCACGTCGCCCTTATCAAGCTCGACAGGCCCGATGCGCTGAACGCGCTGAACTCACAACTGGCGCAGGAATTGTGCTCGGCATTGGAAGATGCGGATAGCAACGACAAAGTGCGCTGCATCGTCATCACCGGGTCGGACAAGGCGTTCGCTGCGGGCGCGGACATCAAGGAAATGTCCGAGATGAGCTTTGTGGATGTCTATAGCTCGAACTTGTTTGGTTCGTTGAATGACCGCGTGTGCGCGATCCGCAAGCCGATCATTGCAGCCGTCGCGGGCTATGCGTTGGGCGGCGGGTGCGAACTTGCGATGTTGTGCGATTTCATCATCGCAGCGGACACTGCCAAATTTGGCCAACCTGAGATCAATCTTGGCGTCATTGCCGGGCTTGGGGGCAGCCAGCGCCTGACGCGGTTTGTCGGCAAGTCCAAATCCATGGACATGAACCTGACCGGCCGTTTCATGGATGCAGAAGAAGCTGAACGCGCTGGTCTTGTCAGCCGCGTTGTTCCCGCCAAGAAGCTGATGGATGAGGCGATGGGCGCAGCCCAGAAGATTGCCGAAAAATCGCAGCTGACCGCTATGGCGGCCAAGGAATCGGTGAATCGCAGCTATGAGCTGCCGCTGAGCGAAGGCATGCTGTTTGAACGCCGCGTGTTCCATTCGATGTTCGCGACCGAAGATCAGAAAGAAGGCATGGCCGCGTTCCTGGAAAAACGCGCCGCGCAATTCCGCGACAAGTAAGCGGTGCCCTGATCAAATCGAAACCGGCGGGCCTTTGCCCGCCTTTTTCATACCAGCTATGCGCATCAAAAGAATCGCCTTGGCAAACCCGGCCAACTTGGGTAGTAACCGCCACCATACATGCGCGTGCGGCCCGCTTGGCCCGACTCACACTCGTGATTTCTGATCTGGTGCGGATTTTCCGTGGCGCGCAACCCTAGACAACGTACCGAACCAAAGGTCAGAGACACACATGGCTAATTCGCCCCAAGCAAAAAAACGCGCTCGTCAGAACGAGAGCCGTTTCGCAATCAACAAAGCACGTCGTTCGCGCATCCGTACCTACCTGCGTAAGGTAGAAGAAGCGATCGCATCCGGCGACAAGGACGCTGCAACCGCAGCACTGCGCGCAGCTCAGCCTGAACTGATGCGCGGCGTCACAAAAGGCGTTTTCCACAAGAACACAGCGTCGCGTAAAATGTCGCGCCTGTCGGCTCGTGTAAAAGCGCTGGGCTAAGGCCCGGGTTGACCTTGGGTCAACCAAGCAAGGTGAAATGATAGAAAATGCGCCGCGCCCAGCGGCGCTTTTTTTTTGCTGTTGCCGGAAAGCCGCGCCTTCACAAAACCGAGAGATTCTTTCGGCGAAAGATACGAGTCAATATCAGAGTTTCGTTGCCGGATGCCTTGGCCTCTTGCTACCACTGTTACAGCGATTCACTCGCTTGGGGGGACAGGCTGTTCCAACGACTAAACTGACGGGCATCAGGACGGTCAGGAACGAATGTTGGCAACTGGTTTGCTAATCTGCTGCGGTCCTTGGGTCACCAGGGAACCAAGCCCTGTCGAATTTGAGATTGCGTTGCGCAACCCTGTTTTCAGGGCGTTCCGGGTATGGAGCGCCGGCAAGTAGGGATGTGCGGACTTTCTAAAACACACCCGCCAAACTTCTGCGGTTTGGCGTCGTGTATCCCTTTGCGTGTGAAAGCATAATCCGGGCAACCGGAAAATAGCAATAAGGCCGACAGGCCAATAAAGAATGGGATGCGTGAGGCGCTTAATGACACAAGAGAAATGGGGACTACTACGTAACAAGTTGCTCAAGGCTATCGGAAAAAACAACTACACGACCTGGATTGAACCTCTTGAATTCCAAGAGTTGCAGGACGGCGTAGCGGTGTTTTCCGTGCCGACTAATTTCATGGGCAACTATGTCAGTCAGAACTTTGCGGATCTCATACTGTATGAGATGAACACCGCAGGGGAAACGGTTCAACGACTGGCCTTTCGCGTCGCTGCTAACTCACCGGCGCGCCCTAAAGTAGACACCGAATCCGAGCCGACTGTTGTGCGGGATGCACCTGTTGCGCCGCAGATGGAAGCCGCGAATGGCGCGTTTGAATCCTTGCAGGCCGCGCCATTGGATTCCCGCTTTACCTTCGACAGTTTTGTTGTTGGTAAACCCAACGAATTGGCCCATGCCGCGGCGCGCCGTGTGTCTGAAGGTGGTCCTGTGACCTTCAACCCGCTGGTTCTTTACGGTGGCGTTGGTCTGGGTAAGACGCACCTGATGCATGCCATCGCATGGGAGCTGAAAACAAAACACCCCGAGTTGAACGTGCTATATTTGTCGGCGGAACAGTTCATGTACCGTTTCGTGCAGGCCCTTCGCGAGCGCCGGATGATGGACTTCAAACATTTGTTCCGGTCGGTTGACGTGTTGATGGTGGACGATGTGCAGTTCATCGCGGGCAAAGATTCGACGCAGGAAGAGTTCTTCCACACATTCAATGCACTGGTGGACCAGAACAAGCAGATCATCATCTCGGCCGACCGCGCCCCGGGTGAGATCAAGGACCTAGAGGATCGGGTGAAATCGCGTCTGCAATGTGGTCTGGTGGTCGATTTGCACCCAACCGACTATGAACTGCGCCTGGGCATCCTGCAAAACAAGGTGCAGCAGTACAGCAGCACATATCCCGACCTGACAATTGCCGATGGTGTCCTGGAATTCCTGGCGCACCGGATCTCGACCAATGTTCGCGTGCTGGAAGGTGCTCTGACCCGTCTGTTCGCTTTTGCCTCGTTGGTGGGGCGCGAGATCGACATGGAGCTGACGCAGGACTGTCTGGCCGATGTGCTGCGCGCATCCGAGCGCAAGATCACTGTCGAAGAGATTCAGCGCAAGGTTTCGGACTATTACAACATCCGCCTGTCCGACATCATTGGACCTAAACGCCTGCGGTCTTATGCCCGCCCGCGTCAGGTTGCGATGTATCTGTGCAAGCGACTAACCAGCCGGTCCCTGCCGGAAATTGGGCGCCGGTTCGGAGGACGTGACCACACGACTGTCATGCACGGCGTAAAACGCATCGAAGAGCTGAAAACCACGGACGGCCAGATTGCCGAAGATGTGGAAATGCTGCGGCGCGCGCTGGAAGCCTGAGCTCCTACTCATATCACTTGAGAAACGCCCCGGACCCTCACGCCCGGGGCGTTTTCTTGTGCGCTATTTTCCACGGTTGGAAATGAACTGTGCTTGCAGGGCCACGCGGCCCTTGACGCTTTGGGCAATCCGACCGAGAAATCCATAAAAAATCCTTGTGCCTCAGGGCGGAACCGCTAACGTGCCAGTCCCGCCCATTTCGGCACGCAAGTCAGAGGAATTAAGGGTATGAAGATCAGCATCGAACGCGGCACCCTTCTCAAGGCCGTTTCCCAGGCCCAATCTGTTGTCGAACGTCGCAACACCATTCCCATACTTGCCAACGTTTTGATCGAAGCCGATGGCGATCAGGCCATGTTCCGGGCGACCGACTTGGATATCGAAGTTGTCGACAAAGCGCCCGCACAGGTCGAAAAGGCCGGGGCCACAACGGTGGCCGCAACGACGTTGCATGAGATCGTGCGCAAACTGCCCGATGGAGCGTTGGTGACACTGACCGCCGACAGCGCCGCAGGGCGTCTGACGGTTGAAGCAGGCCGGTCGAATTTCTCATTGGCGACGCTGCCAAAGGAAGACTTCCCTGTGATGGCGTCTTCGGAATACCAATCGAACTTTACCGCCTCGGCAGCCTTGCTGCGCCGGTTGTTCGATAAGTCGAAATTCGCCATCTCGACCGAAGAGACCCGGTACTATCTGAACGGCGTCTATATGCATGTGGCCGACGGGTCCGAAGGCGGCAAGGTGCTGCGCTGTGTGGCCACCGATGGCCACCGCCTGGCACGCATCGACGCGGATCTGCCGGATGGCGCTGCAGACATGCCCGGCGTGATCGTACCGCGCAAAACCGTAGGCGAACTGCGCAAGCTGCTGGACGACGATGAGATGGATATCGCAGTGTCGGTCAGTGAAACGAAAGTGCGCTTTGCAACCCCGGACATCACGCTGACCTCAAAAGTGATCGACGGGACCTTCCCGGATTACACACGTGTGATTCCTCAGGGCAATACGCGCCAGCTGGAAGTCGATGCGGCCGAATTCGCAAAGGCGGTAGATCGGGTTGCAACAGTGTCCTCTGAGCGGTCTCGAGCGGTAAAGCTGCAGCTGGATACAGATAAACTGGTGCTTTCCGTCAACGCCCCGGATAGCGGCGCGGCCGAGGAAGAACTGGCCGTGGCCTATGGCGACGAGCGGCTGGAGATCGGATTCAACGCCAAGTACCTGCTGGAAATCGCCTCTCAGGTGGATCGTGAGAACGCTGTGTTCCTGTTCAATTCAGCGGCTGATCCGACCCTGATGCGCGAAGGCAATGATCTGAGCGCGGTATACGTCGTCATGCCGATGCGCGTCTGATCGCACGGACGTGCGATGCCTCCGGCAGGAGTATTTTTGAAAAGATGAAGGGAGGGGTCATGGGTTTGGCCCTGACCGAGCTTACCGTCTCGCATTTTCGGTCCCACAAGCTGGCGCGACTGTCTTTGGATGGTCGGCCTGTTGCGATTCACGGGCCGAACGGGGCGGGCAAGACCAACATCCTGGAAGCGGTGTCCCTGTTTTCTCCCGGTCGCGGAATGCGGCGGGCCAGCGCGGCCGAGATGACCCGACGCCCCGAGGCGCTAGGTTGGAAACTGTCCGGGGTGCTGCAGGCGCAGGGGCGACAATACGAGATAGAAACCTGGTCCGAGGGCGGTGTCGCGCGGCAGATTCGCATTGATGGCAAGGCGTCCAGCCAGATTGATCTGGGCAAGCTGGCGCGAATTGTCTGGTTGATCCCGTCGATGGACCGGATTTGGATCGAGGGGGCCGAAGGGCGCCGGCGTTTTCTGGACCGGATCGCGCTGAGTTTCGATCCGGCCCATGCTGAAGCATCTTTGACCTATGAAAAATCCATGCGCGAACGGAACCGTCTGCTGAAAGAGCAGGTACGCGATGCGCATTGGTATGCAGCACTTGAAGCGCAGATGGCGGAGACGGGGTATCGTATTCACGCGGCGCGGCTTTCGGCGCTGGATCATCTGCGCGCGGCGCAGGATCAGGCGGAAACTGCGTTTCCATCTGCGGAATTGGAGCTGGTACAGACCGAAGGTGCGATGCCGGAAACAGAAGCGGATCTGCGCGAAGCACTAAGTGAAAGCCGGTTCCGGGATTTGGCGGCTGGGCGTACGCTGGTGGGGCCGCATCGGTCGGACGTGTACGGGGTGTTCGCTGCCAAGGGCGTTCCGGCCAAGGATTGTTCGACCGGTGAGCAGAAGGCTTTGTTGGTCTCATTGATCCTGTCGAACGCACGAGCCTTGGCGAGTATGATCGGCGCGCCCCCGATCGTGTTGTTGGACGAGGTGGCGGCGCATCTGGACGCGGATCGGCGCGCGGCGCTGTATGATGAGATTTCTGCGCTGGGTGCTCAGGCCTGGATGACGGGCACCGGGCCTGAGCTGTTTGCGGAACTGGGCGACCGGGCCCAATCCTTGATCGTGAGTGATGGCTCGGAGGGCTCGGTCGTGTCCGCTTAGGCCGGCTCGCCGACCTTTCGTTCCCACAGGAAGCCGCGCATGACTTCGTCGACCGGGGTTTTTGCCATGTGGTTCACGTAGTTCGACATGGTTTTTTGCGCGAGGCCCAGCACCACATCCAACACAGCGCGGTGCGAGTAGCCCGCATTAAAGAATGCCTGCAGCTGTGCTTCGGTCGGGTTGCCGCGGGTTTCCATCATTTGCAGGGTGAAGGTGCGCAGTGCTTCAAGCTTGGCCGAAGGTAGCGGGGTTTCATTGCGCAGGGCTTCGGTGATTTCGTCCGAAACCTTCATCATCTTGGCGATGCCGGTATGAGCGGGCACGCAATAGTGGCATTCGTTTTCCACATTGATGGTCTGCCAGACGACGGTTTTCTCATCATTGTCGAAATCGGTCTGCATGAACAGGCCATGCAGCACCTGATAGCCTTCCAGATGCTGGGGGCTTTCGGCCATGACCTTGTGCAGGCCGGGCAGGCGGCCAAAAGCGGCTTGCGATTTTTCCAGTAGCGGTTTGGACCCTTCGGGGGCGGATTCGAGATCATGTGACGGGAAATTGGCCATGTTGGAACTCCTTTTCTGGTGGGGTAAGGCAGAAATAGTCTTTCTTGAGTGATCACTCAAGTATATATTTGAGCAACCGTTCAAGAATTGGTGAAGGTTATGCCACGCAAACCCGAATATGACCGAGATGACCTGATTGCCCGGGCCAGGGATATCTTCTGGCGTCAGGGTTGGGCTGGCACATCCCTGAAAGACCTTGAGCGCGAGTTGAAGTTGAAACCCGGCAGTTTCTATGCGGCATTTGGGTCCAAGGATGCGCTTTACGGGCTGGCGTTGGACCGCTACGCGCAAGAGGGTGTCGCGCGGCTGAGGGCATTGGCTGACCGGGTAGGTCCGCTCGGGGCTTTAAAGGCGCAGCCGCGTTTGGTTATTGAGGCAAGCGGAGCGCCCGCGAAGGCTTGTATGTTGGCCAAGACCTACGCTGAATTGCAGGCCAAGGATCACGAGCTCGCTGGTCGGGCGGGTGTTCTCATGTCCGAGATGAAGGCCTGCTTTGCAGAGCTGTTCCGTCAGGCGCAAGAGGCCGGTGATATTGCCCCAAGCCACGATCCGAACCGGCTGGCGACGCGTTATCAATCCGACCTTTTGGGGCTGCGGTTGTCGGCCGAGCGCAGTGATGTCGACGCCCATGAAATCGCAGCGGATATAGCGGCCGATATCGACCGTTTATAGGGATTCGGCAGTCAGCTGCCGAAAGAAACTAAATCACGCAAGACCGACACAAAATGTTGGGGTAGCGCGTGACAATCCCCCCCAGAAAACGTATAAGTTACCAAAATAATATAGGTACTGACGGCATGTCCGAAGACGCACAGGCACCCCAGGAATACGGTGCAGATTCCATTAAAGTTCTCAAAGGGTTAGAGGCAGTTCGAAAGCGCCCTGGTATGTATATCGGGGATACGGACGATGGCTCGGGTCTGCACCATATGGTGTATGAGGTCGTTGACAATGGGATTGACGAAGCGCTGGCCGGTCACGCGGACCATGTAACCGTCAAAATCCACGCGGATTCCAGCGTTTCTGTCAGCGACAATGGCCGCGGAATTCCCGTCGATATTCACCCCGAAGAAGGTGTGTCCGCAGCAGAAGTGATCATGACCCAGCTGCATGCTGGCGGCAAGTTCGACAGCAATTCCTACAAGGTGTCCGGCGGTCTGCACGGCGTGGGCGTTTCGGTGGTGAATGCACTGTCCAATTGGCTGGAATTGCGTGTCTGGCGCAACGGTAAGGAACACGTTGCACGGTTCGAAGGTGGTGAGACGGTCGAGCATCTGAAAGTTGTCGCTGAATGCGGTGACCGGACCGGAACCGAGGTGCGGTTTCTGGCGTCGTTGGATACGTTCTCAAACCTGGAATATTCATTCGAGACGCTGGAAAAGCGTCTGCGCGAACTGGCCTTCCTGAACTCGGGCGTGCGGATCATTCTGATTGATGAACGCCCGGCAGAGCGGTTGGAGACCGAGCTGTTTTACGAAGGCGGCGTCAAGGAATTCGTCAAATACCTGGACCGCTCCAAAACGTCCGCGATGCCCGAACCGATCTATATCAAGGGTGAGCGCGACGATATCGGTGTCGAAATCGCCATGTGGTGGAATGACAGCTATCACGAGACAGTCCTGCCCTTCACCAACAACATCCCACAGCGCGATGGTGGAACCCATATTGCCGGTTTCCGCGGTGCGTTGACCCGGACGATCAACAATTACGCCCAGACCAGCGGGATCGCAAAAAAGGAAAAGGTCAGCTTTACCGGCGACGATGCGCGCGAGGGTCTGACCTGTGTGCTGTCGGTCAAAGTCCCAGACCCTAAATTCTCGTCCCAGACCAAGGACAAGCTGGTGTCATCCGAGGTACGCCCTGCAGTCGAAGGTCTGATGAACGAAAAGCTGGCTGAATGGTTCGAAGAAAATCCGAACGTGGCCAAGATTATCGTTGGCAAAATTATCGAGGCTGCTCTGGCCCGTGAAGCCGCTCGCAAGGCGCGCGAGCTGACCCGCCGCAAAACGGCGATGGATGTGAATTTTCTGGCTGGCAAGCTCAAGGATTGTTCGGAAAAGGACCCGACCAAAACCGAAGTCTTCCTGGTTGAGGGTGATTCCGCGGGTGGATCAGCGCAAACGGGCCGCGATCGGCAAACTCAGGCAATTTTGCCTCTCAAGGGTAAAATCCTGAACGTTGAACGTGCACGGTTTGACCGGATGTTGTCATCTCAGGAAATCGGCAACCTCGTCATGGCGCTGGGCACTGGGATCGGGCGAGACGAGTTCAATATCGAAAAACTGCGCTATCATAAAATCGTCATCATGACCGATGCGGACGTCGACGGTGCGCATATCCGAACATTACTGTTGACGTTTTTCTACCGGCAAATGCCTGAGCTGATTGAGGGCGGTTATCTCTACATCGCCCAACCGCCGCTTTACAAAGTGGCGCGCGGAAAATCCGAAGTGTACCTGAAGGATCAGGCGGCGATGGATGAATACCTGGTCAACCAAGGTGTCGAAGGGGCCGTGCTGAAGCTCGGTTCTGGCGAAGAGATCCTGGGTCAGGATCTGACGCGCATTGTAGACGAAGCGCGTCAGTTGAAGCGCGTCTTGGACGCCTTCCCAACCCATTATCCACGCCACATCCTGGAACAGGCCGCCGTTGCAGGTGCCTTTGTGCCGGGCGCGGTTGATGCGGATTTGCAAGGCGTTGCAGACAAAGTCGCCGCGCGTCTCGACCTCATCGCGCTGGAATACGAACGCGGTTGGCAGGGCCGGATCACACAGGATCACGGAATTCGTCTTGCCCGTATTTTGCGCGGCGTGGAAGAGGTGCGTACCTTGGACGGTCCGATGCTGCGCTCGGGCGAGGCGCGCAAGACCGGCAGCTTTACCCAAAGCCTGCAAGAGATCTACAACACCCCGGCAACGCTGGTCCGTCGCGACCGGTCGCAGGCAATTCACGGCCCGCTGGATCTGTTGCGCGCCATTCTGGAAGAAGGTGAAAAGGGCCTGTCGCTGCAGCGCTACAAAGGTCTGGGTGAGATGAACCCGGATCAGCTCTGGGAAACGACGCTGGACCCGGACGCACGTACGCTTTTGCAGGTGCGGGTGGACGACATGGTCGAAGCGGATGATCTGTTCACCAAGCTGATGGGAGACGTAGTGGAACCACGCCGCGAGTTTATCCAACAAAATGCTCTGAGCGTGGAGAACCTGGATTTCTAGGATTTTTGTAGGTGCGCCCATAGCTTTGCATTTCGCCCAAAGATTTGCATTTTTGGCCCAAAACTCTGGGCGTATTAACATTCAACTTTCTTAGTTCGAGGTTCCATATCTTCGGGTCTCATTCTTTGCTTGTTTAGCGCCATCGACGTATTGCCGGGGAAGGTTTTCGGATAGCCGCTTCCAGCCCAATGCGGACTTGGTCGATCCGCAAGCAGGGAGGCGAGCAGGCATAGGCACTGGCAACTACCTTGGTCTGATTTACAGGAATTTTTTCAGCAACCGGTACATGAAGGTCGAGTTGTTCTACTTGTTATTTTCGGAACAAAAAGCATGCGGTGACATCCTGGCCCAAGCAGCACAGTTTAGGTAAAATTGGGATCCCAACCATCCACAACCTGTAGTGCTGCTCAAGAAGAAAAGGTGAAAACCCACTCTTAAGGGTGAACACCAATCAGAGAGGCCGCTTCAGGAACTACACTAACCTAGTCCGTGAAGCGGCGTTTTGGTTATTGCCAGCTTGCAAAAGTCTTGCGGGCCAGTTCGCTTTCTGGTCGCAGATTTTCAATGCCTCCATAGGGTTCATCAGTCCCAATCTCGCGATGTGGGTATTTTGCAATCATTTTTTGATGCCGTTTGGCCATATCCTGGAAGGACGCTCCGGACCAAAGCGATTGGCCGATGTCAGAATACATCTCGCGCGGATCGCGAAGGATGTTAAACACCGGCGCAGCGGCCCCTGGGACACCAGGTGCAGGCATGTGCATCTTGAATTCCTGTTTCACAATCGAACGCAAAACCGGTCCTTCGTAGATATAGACATAATCTCTCCGCGAATTACCATCCCCCTCAAGAAACAATGCTGTCTGGTCCACGCCGTCGATGATCCGGTCACGCGGGATGAATTCAGTTCCGCCAGCGATACGGGCGAAGGTTGTGAATAGATCGGAAACGTGAACGATGTCCCCTGCGTACTTGCCTCCTTCGATTGCAGCTGGCCAGCGTACGAAAGCATCAACACGTACCCCTCCTTCGAGGTGTTCCGCTTTGCCGCCCCGGTAAATCAATTCGATCATGCCTGAAGTGGGCGAATACTGCTTAAAGATGCCGTTGTCCGCCATAATCACAACAAGCGTGTTATCCGCAATTCCAAGTTCATCAACTTTGGCCATCAAATCACCGATCCAATCGTCAAGTTGCTCCATTTTATCAGCCATAAAGCCACCGTTCCGGGACCGCTGCTGTTCGCCGTAAGTGAAATTGATTGGGTAAAGCGGCCAGTATTGGAGAAAGAATGGATCATCTTCTCCCGCCAAACGGTCAAGTTGCTCCAAGACCTGAGCCTGATAGGTCTCGTTCATGCGTTCATAGTGCGCCTGTGTCCATTCCTCGCCAGCTTCTATGCCTACCTCCCGTGCGGTCTCTCCGGCCCTGGCTTCGAGGCCAGTTACAAGACCATAAGGTTTGAACCGTTCATCCATTCCATATTTCCCGGATTGAGTGGATGGATGCCAGCCATTGAGGTTACCTGCATTCGCAGCCTCTGGTGTCATCAGGCTCAGTTGCACTTGCTGATGGACTGGAAAATACGCGACATCAAACCCCTGGTTATGAGCGAATGACTCCTCAATATCGCCCTGGTGCCATTTCCCAACATGTGCTGTGTTATAGCCGGATTGATTGAGTATTTCGGCGATGGTAACTTCGTTCTTGGACAACCCTTCACCAACAAGAGCAACTTTCACTTCCTTGACACCCGCGCGAATTGGGTGCCCTCCGGTCAGGAATGCAGTGCGGGTAGGTGTGCAGGAAGGCTCAGTATACATCCGCATCAAAGAAAGGCCTTCTGCGGCGAAATCGTTGATGTTTGGTGTGTCAAATCCGGTGACAAAGTTCATCGCAGGATTGCCCATGAGGCCAAAACTCACGTCATCGATGAGAACGTAGAGAATATTAGGGGGCTTACCATCGTTTCTTTCTCGAACTTCCGCCAGTTTCTTATCGATCTCAATGTCTTGGGCATCCCATTGCTCGCCGTACTGAGCGCGAAGAAAATTGAATTCTCCGTCATGGACGATGGGAGTTTCCTGGGCCGCAACTGATGTGGCAGCAACAATGGACGCAAATAAGGCGGTTCGAAAAATCAAGTTAGAGCTTCCTTTATTGTGTTGGCGGGAAACAATGAGTTTCAATCAAAGTTGGCCGCGTTTTGGGCCTTCTCGAAAACCAGTCAATACCAGAGGGTCACGCTACGGTCTACTTGCGCCATGTTATCGCCATTTGCTGTGCCGCCTACCAAGGTGAGCTAACGGCCGATTATCATATTTTGCAAAGTCCGTTTCCTGCGCATTGCAGACCTTCGCGCACGGCATAACACCCAACATTAGAGAGTGCATCATCCCAGAACTTTTAGATCTTTTGGTGCGAGCCGACTTTTCTCCGGCAATGTCCCAAATTTAATTCCTTCGATTTCGAGTTTGTCTCGTATCGCTACAAGTTCACCCAGTTTGTACTCAGATTGCTCAGGAACAACGTATAGTACTTGAGGAACCTTTCTCAAAAGAAGTGCTGCTCTTGCCAGTTGGTCAATCAAGTAGCCAGGATCAATTCTATTCCTCGGGCCTTTGATCTCAATCGCCGCAAAAGGCTCCGAGCCTTTGTATACGATTAAGTCTGTGGCAAGAGGCTCGAACGTTCTGCCTTCTCGAACAGTCAAATTTTCCACATTGAAGATGTCACTAGTGTTCTGTTTGAAAAGCATTTTTGCGTTTACTTCGAAGTCTCGGGCTCTTCGCTGGCCGCCAAAACCACCTCTAGCAATCACGACCGCAGGCTTCTCCGCCAATCGAACTTCATCAAGAATAGACTTAGTTTCCGCCTGAGATAACTCCCCTGAAAGAACGGCATCAGCTATCTCTTTGGATTTCCTAGGGTCATACCGATCTATCCTTGAAAGCAAAATAACTTGCATCATGGCCAGCCAGTCGGGCTTTGATTCAAAAAGATCGGGTCGGTTCTGTTCTAACCATTTCGCCGCGGACATCGGATTGCGAAGGCTTGCAGGCTTTGTGCCTCTAATAGCGGCAACGCTTTGGAGTGCATCGTCCGGAAACGCGTACCCGCAGGCTTGGCTGTCTTGGACAACGCGATTCAGCCACGCTCCGAGGGCAATCCAGTTTTCAGTTTTGGCCAAATCTTGAAATTCGTCTTCAGTCATCATCGGTCGCAATCATTTTATTCGCATCGAGCCCATTGCCAATGCGAATGGATGCATGTATAGAGCCCGTATGAGGATAGATCGACACGCACCCCCGACGGCCCGACGCGTTCACAAGCGCGGAATGAAAAAACGCGCTGGCAAAATGTCTGGCGTCAAGTTCCCAGGCGTCATTCAGCTCGAAAGCCAAATGGAAGCAGCACTGGTTCGTTGCATGCAGGTCGACCCTCGTGTGGTCTCGCTTAAGCCACAGCCTTGCACAATCGACATGGGAACCGGAAGAGCATTTGCAAACAAAGAAGCGGCGCTAGAGGCTTATGAAGGGCGTCGGTACAGGCCTAAGCTTTATACACCAGACCTAGAAGTCACACTTGTCGACGGCCGTTTGTTCTACTTGGACGCCAAGCACAGCGCTCACATAGATAAGAAACCTGAGTACCTGGACTATCCTTCACTTCTTGCCGAAGTCGGAATCTCGCTTGTCATTGTAACTGAGTCCTTATTGCAGGGGCCGATTGATCGAAATGCTTGGCTGCTATTGCAAGGACAAGCCGAAGAGACCGCCCCTAAACTTGCAAGCAAAATAGCGTGTCTCAAACAGCAACGTGTGACGTTCAAAGAACTAAGAGAGAACATTGGCATCCCCCAAGCGAAGATTCTTCGCCTTATTCTTGATTGCTATCTGGTGTTCGATTTTTCATGTGAAGCTCTTGGGCCATCCACGAACCTGAATACTGCGAACCGCGACCGAAGACATCTGGAGGTAATCGAATTTTGAAGCAGATTGTCAAAAGGCGGCACCAGAGAACCATCAAATATAGGGGAGAAACCTATGCTGTCGATGGAGCGATAGCTGGGCGGGATGCATATCAGATATCGAACTCCCAAGTTGATCCTTTTGAGATATCTGGACAAGAATATCGAGACCATGTGCACGATGGGCTAGTGAAGGAAGAAGGCTTCGACAAACGTCCTCGTAATGTAACCGCTAAAGATGCACGTGAAGCTCAGCTCAGACTACGCATTGTGGAAAATGCACTAAAGCTTGGGGAGGAAGGCGTTCATTGGGCAAAACGCATACCGATACTTCAACGCGAGTTCGCCGAAGAACCCACCTGCAAAATCAAGGGTAACCGTTTTCCGAGGCAATCGACTGTTCAGAATTGGGTCAAATTGTATCGGCGCGGCGGGCCGGAAGCGCTTTTGCCCAAGCACAGCAATTCAGGAAATCGTATGCCAAGGTTTGACAGCGTTTTCCACGAGATAGTGCTCGATCTATTGGAAATGCAATATACGTCGTCGGACAGACAAAATCTAACAAGTCTGTCTAGCGACGCTTATAATCAATACCAGTTGGTTTGCCATGAGAATGGCATAAAACCTGGGTGCTGCGGACGCAAGGCAGTCGAAGCGATTGTGCACACAATCCCTCATTTTGACGTTCTAAAGTGGCAACTGGGCAGTAACGAGGCGCGCCAACACATGCGAATTGCCCAAAAATACTATGATATAACAGCACCTTACGATCAAATAGAATTGGACTGCACAAAAGCTGACATAATGCTGGTTGATGATAGCGGGGAGGTAATAGGTCGGCCGTGGATTTGTGCAGCGATTGACTGTGCTACTAGTTGGATTGTCGCATTTCAGGTCTTCCTACCAGATCCATCATCAGAACATGTGGCCAAAGCTCTAAAGGAGATGATTAGCTACCCAGAGGAAGACTTTTTCGAACAGCACGAAATTGTAAACAGGAAAAAAATCGCCGCACTGCCGAAAGTGGTTGTAATGGATCAGGGTTCAGAGAACGTGGGCGAACCCATCGATGCTTTTATCGAAGTTGCTGGTGTCCATGGCCATTGGGCGCAACCTCGAAAACCCCAGGAAAAGCCGTTTATCGAAAACTTGTTCGGGGCAGTTCGAAGCAAAGTCAGCCAGCTTCCGGGTGCGACTAAGTCAAAGGCATATCCCGACCGGGATCGAACCAAAAAAGCAATGGATGAAGCCCGTCTGACGCTAAGAGTGTTCAATTCAATAATGCAACGCTGGCGCTACGACGAATATGGAAGAACTCCGAGGAGAAAAGTCCAAGACATCTTTAAACGGGGTGAAACACCTAGCGCCGCTTGGGACAGATTGGCAGATGAACACATAGTGCCAGAACCCCCGTCTTTGGACGAGCATCACGCAGCGCTGATGATCCAATCCGAATCTCGAACTCTGTGGCACTACGGTATCGAATTCGAGAGTATGCAATACAACTCTGAAGACTTGGCAAGGCTGTACCGACGACTAGGCCCGCGCCAGCGAGTTGAAATACGCTATGCTCCACTTGATGCTAGGGAAATTTTGGTCGTGGATCCGCATACAGGCGAGTTGGTGCGCGCGTCCAACAAAGCAAAAGACTTGGCAGCACTTTCTTATCGTGAGCTAAGAGAATGCCGGTCACCCAAGGCGAAACACAACGGACCAATCAAAACGGCTTTGGAGATCCACAAAGATATCCAAGCGCGCAGGACGTATAAGCAGGGCAAAAAAACTAAACTGCAAAGGAACCGCTCTGCGGAAATCGACAAGTTGCGGGCCGCTGATATGCAGAACAGAAGTTTGAAAGAACCACAACTAATTGACCAAATACGGTCAGAGGTTGGTCACAACAAGCTCGCAGTTACGAGATCAAAGAACTTGCCAAGGGTCGAAAGAAAAGATGCTGGACCAAACAACTAGTAGAGCTCTGCAAGGTGCATTCATCCGACATAGCCGCCACGAATGGGCTGTCTCGGAGATAAAACGTCTTTTGAATATTGCAGCAACCGAGGGTGGACGGATCATACCAATCTTGGGGCCGACGAGATGTGGAAAGACAGAACTGACAAAGGACTTGAAGGCACAAGTTGAAAATGACCGCCACGGCCCAAGTGCTATTCTGGTATCTTCAGATGTCATTCTGGGCCGACTTGCGCCACGGCCTTCCGAGCGGGATTATTACGGTTCCTGCTTGCGAAGCATGGGCTTTGACTTCGTAGAACGAGAGCGACCTGCCCAAATTCGAGAACGTCTCTTTCGGCTCGTAGCTGAGCACGGCATTCAAACAATCATTATCGACGAAGTGAACCATTGCGCCGAAACTCTGACTAGGCACTCGCGTCGACAAGCCGCTGATCACTTCAAGACTATTGTTGATGAAACCTCAGTCACTCTGATTTTAGCTGGGTTGCCAATGTTCGAAGCGGTTATGGACAGCAACGAGCAGTTTGCGGGACGCTGTTTGAACACCATTCGAATGAACCCCTATTGGTGGAGCGTTGAGGCTGATCGTATCGCGTTCTGCGATGCAATCTTTGCTGCCTTCTATTGTCTTGAGGAGTCCGGCATCCTTTTGGAGTTTGACCAAGACGATATGGTACGGCGATTGTACGGTGTTTCCGGCGGACGTGTGCCAGTGGCGTTGGAAGTGCTGCGCGCGCCCCTGGCATTGGGTGCCCAAAATTCACAATACAGCACCAAAACGATTGCCAGGGCAGCGACGGATTCAGGCCTGGAGCGAGATCCGTATCAGTCGTTTTTTCAAGAAGAACCACCATCGGATACTGAGCTGATCAGGTCATACATCAGAGTCATGGCAGATGCTGGTCTCGAAGTAGAGCCTATGACGTCGCATGAGCTTGCGATTATGCGAGGTGTATGAGGTGCCGGGTTTGTTTGCAGTACCACCATTGAAAGGCGAGAGCCTTATCGGATACTTGCGTCGTCTAGCCCATGTAAATGGATACAGAGATGTCTCTGAATTTTTGACACGGTTCCGGCGGAAGTATGGGCGAATTCTAGTCGAGAACATCGAGCACTTTGAGCAAGAGATGGGCTTAGAGAAAGGTTTGTTGGTTACTATCTCCCCTTCTGCCAAACCTGAGTCACCCAGCTTAAACTGGCGTTTCGAGCGGCATCATAGCGATCCGATTTGCCCTTCATGTCTTGCCGATGGCTTACCCTTTCAACAAACTTGGCGTCATTACTTGGTGACAGCCTGTCACCATCACAAAACGCGTCTTCAAGATGTTTGCCCTGTCTGCAAAACCACATTGCGTCCGACGTCCGGCGGCTTTGATAAATGCAGATGTGGCTTTAGCTACTCCAATTTCCCACGGGTGGCAGCAAAGGACCACGAAGTGATCATCTCCGCCTTGATTGCGGGAGATTCAACGGTTGGCAAGCGGTTTCTTGACCTTGCAGGAGGGCGTCAGGTCCCAAAAGACATTGGCGCTTTTATTAATTTCCTAGCGAGTGGTTTCGCTCAGAACCGCACGGGCAAGTCTGGGAAAACACAAACACCCAAAAGCGTTGCAGATTCGTTGGAACTGATTGAGCCGTTGGCAACTGTATTTGACCATTGGCCAAATGGGTTCGAAGAACACGTTCGAGGGTTGATACTGGCAGGAAATTCAGAATCCAACTCTGTGCCGTCCATGCTCGGAAGCTGGTATCAAAGACTTATGAAGTTCGAAGATGATGCGTACCAGCCTTTCAGAGATGCAGTGTCGCGTGCTGCTTCAACCGAGTTCAAGGGAACCTACCTGGGAAAGCTAACGCCGTTGCAAGCTCGGGAATGGGTCTCGGCTAAACAAGCGGCCAAGGAACTGGGAATTTCTGCACAGCGCTTGGTGGCTGAGGTTCAGTCAGGTCAAATTGCCGGAAAGCAAGCCCGTAGCGGGTATGGGCACCGGCATACGATGATTCCACGCTTCGAAATTTCGAACATCTATCTGGATAGGAAGCGGTACTGGGATGGGTTGCAGGCCAGAGACTACCTTGGTGTTACAAGAAAGCAATTTGATCTGCTTCGCGCGTCAGAATTGATCCACGAGGTTGCTGCTGAATACCGTCCTCCACTTGTTGATGGCTGCATTGACGGTGAAAGCCTAAAAGAGCTCACAACAAACATTCGAAACTGCACTAAAGTTCAAGCGGGAGAAACTATTCCGTTCAATCAGCTCAACCTGAGGCGCACAACTGATCGAGCTGCTTTGATGCATGTTCTTCAGAAAATCTCCACAGGCGTTATCAAACCTGTTGTTGCGGAAGAAAACATGCGACTTGGTGAGTTTCATTTTTCAGTTTCCGACATCGACCGCGAACTTGGGACGCAGCGGTTGTCAAAAGACTGGACCGCAAATGATGTCGCAAAGTTGACGGGTTGGAAGGCTCAGGCGGTGACACATTGGTGCAAGCTGGGCCTGCTCGGATCACGCAAAGTTCCGCATGGCCCAAGCGAGTCTTTCTTGGTCAGACCGCAGCAGCTTGCGATCTTTCAAAGCGAGTACTTGCCGGTAGGTACACTGGCTAGGTCAAGAGGAACTACGTCCCGAAAACTCCTGTCTGATTTTGAGAGCAAAGGGATTGAGACCCATGGTGCGCAAATGGAAGGTAAGACGACGCGAGGACACTTGGTAAAACTGAGTGATCTGGCTTCGCTGCTGTCTGAGGCCGCCTAGTGCTCACCTGCACCATCCGAAAAGAACACCACTGAAATGCGCTGTCCAATTGCCGGTTCGTGGTCGCGTGAAACCTGCTCAGCTTCCTCGATGACCCGGACCATCTTTTCATGGATCTCAGCGGACGCCTGATGATCGCTTTCGAGCTTTTCCAGGATAACCTGAAGCGCGATGTACCCCTTGGGAAGATCCTCATAGGCGAAGCTGTCACGCACTTCGTGTTTCGCTTGTTCCCAGAAGGGATCAAGCTCACGGCTCCACGCCTCGCACACCATTTCAACGGCCGGCAGTGACAGATGGCCAAACCTCTCTTGATCACTGAGTTCGACGCCACCTTTGCGTCCCATGAACTCGGCGCAAGCTTTCATGAGGCTCTCAACGCGCGCCGGGCGCAAGTCCCACTCGGTCAGCTTGCCGATCTGCTCTGAAATCGTCTCTAGCGCTTCAGAGAGATCTTCCAGTGCCATGTGGGCGTGTTCCATGCCAAGGCTTCTGGTCCGTTCGTATGCAGTCTCCAGAGATTGCACGCAGGCTAGCTGGTCGCGTTCCAATATCAGGCCTGGCGCAGTATCCTTTAGAAGCAGCAGGCGAGGCGGAAAGAAGCTATTGCTCTTGCTAAGTCCTTTGAGATGTAGGGCCGTGAATTTCTCACGGGCCGATAGGAGCGCCAACTCGGCGCCCCAGGTTCCCTGGATTTTGGCTTTGTCGATGAGTTTGTAGCGGTCTTCGGGGATTGTTTGCTTGGTGCGTTCCAGGACGTCGTGAAAGTTGTTGTCGCGAAGCCGCCGCGGGGATCGCAGATATTCAACAACACTATCGAGGATCAGTTCTGCGTCTTCGGTGCTTTCTTCTAGGACGGCGTCGATTAACGCCTCCCCAGCCAAAGTTTTATAGTTCTCTATGCGCTGGGCGATTTTTTCGTCAGATGCAAACTGACCTACTGGCACATCAACAAGATGGTAATTGACGACCCCAAACTCACTATCGATCCGGTCGATCCTACCCAGACCTTGGATGAGCTCTTTCAGATTCGAGGTCAGGCCAAGCAACACCAGCGTGTCTGACGACTGAAGGTTGATACCTTCAGCCATCTTGTAAGTCAGAAAAACCGATGCAGATCCTTTTGGTTCGTTCTTTCCTCCAGGCCGGAAGTAAGACTCAACGGACTTTCCCTGTTTGATGCGCTTGAAGCTGTCGGAGCCATCTCCAAAGATCGCCTTCACGGCGCGATCTTCGCCCTTGGTTTGGTTTCCCACGACATAGTTGGTGTGGTGGCCTCTGCGCGACAGCGCTTCTGCAAAAATCTCGAGTGTGTCCGTCCGTTCTGCGAGAAAGACGACCCTGCTTTTTTCATTTTGTATTCTCAGGCACGCCTCATACCGCTTCTCATCAAGCTCCTTGAGAACACTGAGACCCAGTTTTTGGTTAAGAGTGTCGCATTCCTTTGTGGGTTCAGGCGCTTCTATTCCCAGTGCGGCGAACATGTCGGACTGGTCGCGGTGGGATATCTTTTTCTTCGATTTTCCACCACGCTCAAAGTCGCGAAGCGATTTTCCAATAGCTCCATGTGACATCTCCCAATGGGCCTGGGCGGAACTCACGCGCAGAATGTTCAAAAGGTTGCGGATGTAGAGTTGGTCCTGCGTGCTTTGTTGCGTGCTGACGTGTCCGAAGCGGCTTTTCTCTACAGCGGTCACCCGACCGCCTGGCGCAAGTTCTTTGCAGAGGGCCACAATCTCATCCAGGCGCGTTTGCTGAGGCTTTGTCACCTTCAATTTCTTCGGGCGCCCGTGGTTTTCTAGTCTTGGGTAGCTGTGTTTCTTGGGATCTTCGTCCTCGCCAATGCATCGCCTTTGTCTGCGTGTCAAAAACGGCGAAACCAACTTAGCGAGTTCGGTGCGAGCCTCTCGCGTGAGCGTCGTGTCAGGCTCTGATAGGACGGCCAGTTGCGCATCCTGGTTGAAGATATCCTTAGGAACTTGGGTTTCGCGCTCGAACAATTCACCCATGGCCTGAATGAAGTGCGGCGTCATGAAAATGGACGCCCGCTTCTCCTGCATATGGGTCAACCAGTCGACATCGCGGTTCCCGAGCAGCGTCGCCGATAGACAGACGTTCCAGCTTGGCGGGGCAAGCTCAATAGCTGAGGCCATTTGAGATGCTTGTTCAAAGCCCGGAGTAACTGTGTGGCTCTCATCGATTATCAGAATGCCAAACTGATCGAGCCTGAGCCCAGATTTTTCTTCATCGCCAGCGCCACGGAGGTGTTGTTTGGCAAGTTTGCTATTTGCGACAGGTTGGAGCGAGTTTGTCGAGTACTTGCGCCAACTGGGAATAACTTTGGGCGGGGCAATTACAGCTGCATTTTTTCGCGCAACGCCATGGACGGGAGAGCGGGGAACGACTTCTGAGAATGTTTCTGACAACGCTTCGGCCAGGTGACAGCCGATCTCTGTCTTTCCTGAACCGGTTGGCGCTTCTACAAAGGCGATCCCATGGTCATAGACGATGGAACACGCCTCATAGGTCAGGTCCTGTTGATACCCAAACAGCGTATGGCTCGTGATATCTTTTCGGTCTCCGGTGAGCCAAGGTTCGAACCCTTTTTGCTCGGAGATCGTACGCGCCATCGCATCTTCAGCGGTCACCGGTTTGATGAGCTTTTCGAGTATCTCCAGCGCTTCGGTATTCCAATCGACAGATACATCCCAAGCCTGCTCAGCGGCTTCTGTGCGTTCGACCTGAAGTTCATGAGTGCCCGCATCCAGGTCATCGGCATACTCGATGTTTCTGTAGAGCCCTGAGTAGGAAAAGTTTGCGGATCCGGCGACGGCACCTTTTGGCGAGCTGACGATTTTTGAGTGTAGCCGCCGGTCCCCGGTTATCCCTAACTTGCGTTTGGCAAGCTCCGGATCGAAGACACGCAAGTCAATTTTGCCGGTTTTGATGGCGTGTTTTGCCAGCACCGCGATAAGATCGTGATCCTCTTCCACTTGAAGCCCGGAGCGCTCCAGCCAGTAGAGTTTCATTTCTTCGGTGACTGGTTTGGGGTTGGTCAGCCTTTTGGTATTAGCCGTGTCGATCCCGAACGATATCCGGATCCGGATATCGCTGTCGTTTTCCAGATCCCTCAGTTCAGGCAACTCCTTCATCAAAATCGACAGTGAAGACAAGAAGTCCTGATACCCGGTTACAATCAGACAATCCCCAGAGGTGATATGGGGCCGATAAAGATTGATGACCGGCCGGTCGATATTGGTGCCGACCTTCGCAACCGGTTCGGCACCAAGCTCGTCTTCGGGCTTTTGATTTGCTTCGGTGAGCTGCTTTGGCTTGGAACGCAGCCAATCAGGGAGTGAAAACAATGAACAAGACTTGGATTTAGGACGCTTAGTCTAATATTGATACTGCGGGCATCGTCCTTCAAGACATCACCGAAAGAAACATTCGTTTTCCTGAAACTGTCGAAAACGCGCACCGGTTTTGTGGCAGAAAGCCGGGATATCGAGATTTAACATAAGTCGCGATTATGCAGCGTTTTCGCTCTCGTCAGCCAACCACCTGCTGCACCCGAACAACGGTCAGTCGTGAAATCTAGATCAGTTGTAGCGTTGAGCCGAGAACACAAAGTGCTTGTCCGTGCCGTAAGGTCAGCGATGCGCAGGAATCCGGACTTTGCAAAATTCAGCGGACGGCCCAATTCGGACGTGGCCCGATGGGCGTCGTTGCTGCGGTGCGGCCCGCCAAGCCAGCCATTCGCCGCGAGCGCAACGCTAGAAACTAATTCGACGCGAGCACATGACCTTGCCGAAACCACCTGCCAAGAGGCCAGAGATTGTTCCATTGTCGATTTCCAGATCGACTTTTATCAGGCTCGGACTCGCCGGGTTCATAAACACCCCTTGTTCGATTTGAAATGATCGTTGAGATGATACGACAAAGTCGTGCAATACACATGCTAAGGGCCCCGCAGCCATCCCCGTCGCGGCTTCTTCCTCAATCGCGTATCGGGGCGCAAACATGCGGGTTGTAGCGTCTCGGTCGGTCGCCGATGGGTCTCTTGTGAAGACGTAGTAGCCGATCAAATCCAGTCGTTCGCTGATTTGCGTGATTTTGGCAAAATCTGGTTTCACATTGGCAAGACCATCGGCATCAGCGAGGCCGATGACAATGAAACTGTTACCGGTATTGACTAAAACCGGTGGTATTTCCTGATCAAGATGATGTCTGTTGATCCCAAGGGAGTTCAGTACATCGTCGATGCTTACACCTTTTTCCACCCAGTCCTCTGGTATCGCGTATTTTGGGGCCAGCTGTTCCATATAGGCGGCACCCTCTTTCATTAGTATGCGCCTTGGCCCATCAACTGTCTCCTTCGAGGTGTTGGGATTGGGAATCCGGCCCAGCGCGTCAAGGTGAGAGAAGGCGGCAATTGTTGCATGACCGCAATGAGCGATGCGCCTGTTCGGTGTGAAGAAATCCAGTTTGAAGCCCTCTGTCTTGGACTGCGACACAAAGGCCGTTTCGGACAATCCAACCCTTGCCGCGACGGTTTGCATATCCTGTTCGCCCAATTCATCAGCATCCAGGACGACGCCTGCGGGATTTCCACCGGCGCCACCGTCGACAAAGCCGTGTACGATTTCAACCGTTACCTGTCTGACAGTATTTGCTTGCGTATTCATTGGTTTTCTCCATGCGTCGGCCGCACCTTTGAGCATGGTGCGGCCAGTTTTACGTCAGTTGCTGGCGGCGGTGATGCGGTTCAGAAAGGCGGTCATTTGCGCCGCAATCTCGGGCCCATATTCTTCCAGCGCGAAGTGACCCGTATCGAGCAGATGAAACTCGAGATCATTCAGATCGCGTTCATAGGGATAGGCGCCTTCGACCGGAAAGATGTGATCATTCTTACCCCACATCAGTAGCGCCGGGGGTTGATGCTTCCGAAACAGCGCTTGCCATTTTGGGTACTCGGCAACATTGGTGCCGTAGTCTAGGAAGAGTTCAAGTTGCACCTCTTGATTACCTTCGCGGTCGAGCAGGTATTGGACATGCCAATAATTGTCGGGACTGATCAGTTCCGGTTTTTTAACGCCGTGGGTGAACTGCCATTTGGTTGCATCCAGAGTGAGGAATCCACGAAGCTGGTCGCCGTTCTCTTGCGATGGCTCGGCCCAATAGGCTTTGATTGGATCCCAGAACTCGCGCAGCCCTTCCTCGTAAGCATTCCCGTTTTGAATGATGAAGCCGGTTACCCGCTCGGGCTGTTCCGCAAACATTCGGAAACCAACCGGGGCACCATAGTCCATCAAATAGACCGAGTACTGTTCGACTCCCTTCCGGTCGAGCAGCGATGTCATCATTTCGGAGATATTCGCGAAGGAATACTCGAAGCCTTCGGCCTTTGGCATCTCCGACGCTCCAAATCCGGGAAAATCGGGTGCGATCACGTGGTAGTGCTTGGCCAGTTCAGGGATAAGGTTGCGGAACATATGTGATGAGGTCGGAAAGCCGTGAAGCAGCAGGACAGTAGGTCTGTTTGGATCTCCTGCTTCACGATAGGCGATAGCGATGTCGCCGATTTCTTCCGTGCGGAAGCTGACAGCCTGCGTAGCTTCAATTCCAGTCTCTGCGGCGATTGCTGGCGCCGGTGTAAATGGCGCAGCAATGGAAAGTGCGAGAATGCTGGCGCTCAGGACGGATTTCAGATTGCGCGACATGGATGTTTCCTTTCTTCAGGTTACGGCGTGCGTTCTTGAACGCGCGGGGCTTGATATCGGTCAGTTTTGCTGACCCAGTGCCTCTTCGAGCCTTGCGTTTCGAGCTTTCAGTGCTTCCAGCTCAGTGCGAAGCGGGACGAGGTAATCTTCAAATTCTTCAAGGGTCAGGCGTTGGGGGATGTGCTGCGGGCAGTTCCAGTCCATCGCCTCAAGCTTGATCACAATCGCCCGCTCAGGATGAGCGCGATAGCCCGGCTCACTCAGGCGTTGCATCAGCGCCGGATCGGCATTGGCATCAATGAGTTTCGCCCGACCCCAGATCTTGAGGCGTCGCTGATTGGGATAATCCATTAGGATCAGCGAGATTCGGTCATTGCCCAGCAGATTCCCAGTGCTGAGATATTGCCGGTTGCCGAGGAAATCGGCGTAGGCAAGTGTCCGTTCATCCAACACTTTCAGAAAACCCGCTGGCCCACCGCGAAATTGTACATAGGGCCAGCCGGTTTCCGAGACTGTTGCCTGATAGAAGCCGTCTCTTTGCCCGATGAACCTGGCCTCGACCGGGCTGATTGAGTCCTCCTGACGCGTGCCGTCCAGAAACTTCGCGTAGCCGTTAGCTGACCCGTTTTTGGCCTGCGTTTCGCGAACGGAGGGCGTGAAGCTGATCTCTGCAAAGGGTCGTGCCATTGAATTCTCCATCTCGGCCTGGGCGATGCCCTGGGACTGAGGTGAAGTTAATTGGAGCTTTCAAGTTGCGGAATTTGGATACTTGGCAATATATTATTCAAAAATATGGAATAATATCTTGGACAGATTTCACGCGTTAAAAGTCTTTGTGAAGGTCGCCGAACTAAAAGGTTTCGCTGCTGCGGCCCGCGACCTCAACATGTCACCACCGACAGTGACCCGAATGGTTTCTATGCTTGAGGACAGCCTCGGGCTACGTCTTTTTGTACGCACAACGCGCTCAGTGATGCTGACTGATAGCGGGCAAAGGTTTTTTGAGGATGCCAGACGTATTCTGGCTGACCTTGAAGAGGCCGAGCGCGCCGCTGTCGGTTACTATGCCGAACCGACCGGGGAAATTAGTGTTACTGCATCTGTCCTGTTTGGCCGTATGTTCGTCACTCCAATTTTGGGCGAATTTCTGGATCTGTATCCAAAGCTCTCAGCGCGCACGCTCTATGTGGACCGAGTGGTCAATCTGATTGATGAGGGTCTCGACGTCGGGATCAGAATTGGCAACCTCGCTGATTCCAGTTTGATGGCTGTCAGGTGTGGTACGGTGAGGCAGGTCGCGTTTGCTTCCCGTAAATATCTTGACCAATATGGCGAACCAGATACGCCCGATGATTTATCCTGCCATGCAATCATTAATTCAACTGCCTTGAATGCATCGGCCCAATGGCATTTTCAACGGGGCAGAAAGACTGTCACCAAACGCATGAGCCCACGCATCAGCATGAACACAAATGACGCTGTGATCGAGTTGGCCTTGCAAGGTCATGGTGTCGGGCGGCTTCTGTCCTATCAAGTCGCACCCTACATTGCAGATGGGCGGCTCAAGACTGTTCTAAAGTCGTATGAACCACCCGAAGTCCCCATCCATCTTGTGCATCAAGAGGGACGAACCGTGTCTGCGAAGGTGCGCACCTTTGTTGACTTTGCTGTCGGACGTCTAAAATCAGATCCCCTTCTTGTCGGGAATCAAACACAGGTCCAAAAGCAAGATTAACAAATGGGCGGGCGTCGCGCTATTCAGCCACTGCCGCGACCGAGGCGATCCATGCATTTGGCACAAAGGCATCATCCAACGCGGTTTCCGCCACATGGTTCGTATAGTTCGACAGGGTTTTCAACGCTGTGCCGAGGATGACTTCCAGCATAGATCGGCGTGTGTAACCAGCCGTCAGAAACGCTTCGACCTGTGCGTCGCTGGGCCAGCCTCGGCTTTCGTTGATCACGATGGCGAATTCGCGCAGTGCTTCCAATTTGGGGTCGGCGATAGGGCTGCCATCGCGTAACGCTGCGATCACGTCTTCGGGGACACCGGCCATCTGTGAAAGAGTGGTATGGGCGGCCATGCAGTACTTGCACCCGTTCAACCGGTTGTTAGTCATAAGGATGATCTGGCGCTCAGTCTCTGACAGGCTGGTCTTTCCAAAGATGTTGGAAAGTGTCGTATAGCCTTCCAAAATTGCGGGCGCTTCGGCCATGGCCGCATAAAGGTTGGGCACAAAACCATATCCTTTCAGCGATGCTTCCAGAATTGGTTTCGCGGCATCAGGGGCTGAGGCGATTGTATAGGTCTCAAAATCAGTCATGTCTGGTTTCCTTTGGGAAGAGTTTTCGACGCACGCAAATTGTCATTGCGGACAGGGCGTCTTGGAGAAATGCCGGCCTTTTGGGGAGGGGAGAGGCAGCGGTGGCTCCGACCGGCAAAAGCCACCAAATTCCTCGATCAAAGGCTGCCGACAGGCGTGTGGTGGATGTCTGCCCACTTGGCATGGGCGCCTTGGATCACGGTCTCTTTGTCCTCAAGGTACTTCTTGAAGATTTCCTCATTCACAAAGAGATAGAGCTTGTCGTCCACGATATCGGCATACCGAACATCGCCATCAAGCTTCTTGCCTACATAGACACCAAAGGCGCAGAACCCGCCGAATTGAGGCAGATGTGCCGTCGGATCCGCCTCGAATGTGGCTTTCGCTGCCTGCGACGCAAAATAGTAGTCCACTCCATCATGGGCCGATGTAAAAGTGGCGTTGCCCATTTCGGGTATTTCGGCTTCAAACATCGATACAGGATCGACGCCATGCATGCCGAGGGGCTGCCCAGTCAAGGTAAGACTGTTCGAAACGTTGTATTCATCGTCAGCCAATGCCGCCGCCGCCAGGGCGAGAGTCAACGCTGTTGTAAGCGCGGGAAATGTAAAGATGCGTGTCATGATATGTCCTTTCAGGATGCTAGGATCAAATTTGAAGATCGATTTGGGTCAGGCCGATTGGCCAATGCGCTCAACCGCGTCGTCGGTCCACCAGACGCCGTTGGCGACCATGCGGAAGTTGATGATGGCGGCGAGATACCCGTCACCTTCAGGCACCTTGGCCCCGGCTGTGGCATCGCGAACGACAGCGACTTCGTAGCCCAGCTCCAGCAGCTCGTAGAGATGCGCCTGCGTACACAGGTTCGCCGACATCCCCGCGAGGATCACCTTGTCGATCTTGCGTTTACGCAATTGCAGGTTCAGGTCATTCTGAGCAGGGCTGTAAACCTTGTGTGGCGAGCAAATGATGGTTTCGCCATCCTCGATGTACTTCTTGTATTGCGGCATCCAGTCGGCACCTGAGCCCTCGAAGTTGTCCAAATTGAGCGGTCCCAGGCGGTCAAACATGCCGATGCTGTGCATCGTCGCTTCCAGAGTGCCCTCGAACTCCCATTTGTGGTCATGTGGGTAGTAATAGTGGGGCGAGATGAAGACCGGCATCCCCGCAGCCTTGGCGGCAATGAAAAGCCGTTCGATATTGTCGACCGTGCCCTGTTCGGTCACGCTTTCGCCAACGACGCCCCACGTCACACCGTCCTCTGACAAAAAATCAATCTGGGGGTCGGTCACCACAAGCGCGGTACGCCCCGGCTCGATGGTCATGTCGATTTGGGGAAGGCCTGGATTTTCCGGGTCAGCATAGTAGGCGCGTGCTTCGTCGGTCGCGGCAAGGGCCTGCCCGCCAGCCACTATTGTTGTACCTGCCGCGGCCGCACCGGCGGCTTGTTGCAAGAGTCGCCGGCGCGCCATATCAACGCGTTCGGGCGTGACGTCGCAAGCGCAGCTTGCTCCATGTTTGTGGTCATGATTGCTCATTGCAAATTTCCTTTGTCTGAAAGGGGCAAATGGGTTTGCTTTACTCGGCAGCGCCCCAGGTGGATCTGACAAAGAAGAAGTTATGCACCACATCGATTGAGGTATCGGCCCGCCCTGCCAAGGTTTTGGCCGAACCTGCCATGTGGTCTTGAGGTGTGTGCCTAGTCGGAGGTCGCTTGCTGCCTGAATCGTGCCGGAGCCTGGCCAACCCAGCGCTTGAAGGCGCGGGTGAACGTGCTCTGTTCCGAAAACCCGGTCATAAAGGCGATCTCGGCTATGGAAGCCTTACCGTCACGGAGCAGGTCACGAGCAAGTGCAACTTGTGCCTGACCAAGAACGTCGCGATAGGTCAGCCCTTCCTCGGCCAACCTGCGGTAAAGCGTGCGCTCGCTCATTCCCATCTCTTGTGCGACATGCGCTGCTTGCGGCGCGCCGTTACTCAGGGCCGGTGTAAGCCGGTGGACAATTGCTTGGCTCAGTGAGGTGTCGTCATCGCGAGAGTTGAACTCCTCATCCAGGTGCTTCGTCATGAAATCTGACAAGCCCGGATCGCCAAGACGATTTTCGCTTTCCAGCATAGCAGGGCGCATAGCAATGGCGTTGTGGGCGCTCCCAAATCGAACCGGGCACCCGAAATATTCGGCGTAACGCTCTGGTTCTTGTCTGCATGGATGCTGAAACGTGACATATGCGAGCGACAACCCATCACCCACAAACCGATGCATGTTCCTCGCAAAGGCCGCAAGCGCGCATTCGTTGCGCAGCTCCAAGGCAGCGCGATGTGATGTTTGTCCCTCAAAAATCCAAAGGACCGGATCGCCGGTTTCATCAAGTCTGTAAACTGCGGTGTCCGTTACGAGACGAAAATAACGCTCGATCCGTTGCAAAGATTGCCGCAAGGTCGGAGCTGTCTTTACGGCTAGGCCAAGGACGCCGAGATCATCGGTCGCAATCGCGTTCGCATAGGCCTCAACCAACGCGGCCTCGTCCGCTTGTTGCGCACGAATCCAATCGATCAGATCGAAATACGCATCATCCGCCAATTGGCCGTCTTGAGCTTCTGGTAGACGCAGCACGACAGCGCCATTCGAAATCAGGGCGCCATCGTCGTTTAGCGTCATCCCGGCGGCGTTGGCCATCGCGCGGGCGAATGCGTAAGTTACACTTGCCATACAGTGAGATTAGCACTGGAAAGCTCTTTCACGCCAGATCGTCCAACCCTGTGATAGGAATAATAAATAGAGACAGCCTCGATCTTCGGGCGCTTGAGGATAAATGCGCCAAACTGATAACACTCGTCATCAGGTTTTCTGAACGGTATCGTCCGAAAGCGTGCGGAAGCATGCAGCCATAGAGGTCATGGTAGATGGGCGAAATTTTCATATCTGTGCTGCTGCCGCTCGCAGTTGTTGTCATCATGTTCTGCCTTGGCCTCGGACTCACAGCGGCTGACTTTCAACGCATCGGACGACGTCCACGGGCCTTTTGCGTCGGCGCTCTCAACCAGATCATTTTGCTGCCTTGCATCGCTTTGATGGTGACTTTTATCTTTGGGATTTCCGCTGAGGCAGCCGTTGGCATCATGATTTTAGCGGCCTGTCCGGGCGGGGCGATCAGTAACATCGTGACCAAGCTTTCGAATTGGGATGTCGCTTTGTCCGTTACTCTTACAGCAGTCTTCAGTCTGACTTGTGTCGTTACCGTACCGCTCATCCTGGGGTTTTCGATGCAGATGTTCATTGGGGCAACGGCGCCCGCTATCGACATTTCTTCGACGGCTTTAGCAATGTTTTTTTTAACAGCTTCACCGATCCTAGCCGGGGTGATCGCGCGATCCTTGGCGCCGCGAATTGTAGCTGCGGTCGAACCAATCTTTAGCAAGGTCTCTATGCTACTTTTTGCGATGGTCATCGGAGGCGCTATCATTTCAAACTGGGTGGTGGTCGCGGAAAACTACCTTAGGCTTGGACCCGCACTTTTTGTTGTAGGTGCGTCACTCACGTTTATTGGCATCATGAGTTCAGGGATGCTCGGATGCACAGACATCGAGGCGAAGACGATTTCAATTGAGACCGGCGTTCAAAACGGAGCTTTGGGAATCGCAATTGCCACTTTGCTGTTGCCTAACACCAATGGGTTAAGCGAATATGCCATACCATCCGCAATTTATAGCGTGGTCTGGATCGTAACAATGTTGCCTGTCTTCGCCCTCCTTGCGCGAAGAAGCCCAATTTCATGATCCTGACGCCTATTCTCTAGCTTTGGTTATGCGCTGAGCCAAGCCCCTTTGTTTCCATGCCAGAGCGCCGTCTGGTCAAAGAGCGATCAAGGAGCTCCAAAGCCCGTTGTGGAACGGCCGCTTTGGCGATTTTCCCTGTTGAAGGGAAGAGCTGTTGCTGCCAGTGCGGTGGATCCTGCGTCAGCGAAGGTGTAGACGCTAAGGTCAGTTTTGTCCGCAAGTCGGAATTGCAAAGTCTTGGATTAAGTGTCCGGATTGGGCTGGACCTGCCAAACATGCAAGCCGCGGAGAATGGCCGCATCGAGCCCAAACTACATGTTTCTGTGATGCAGCGAATGTCGGCTTCAGAGTGGCATACTAAGAAGGTTGCATAAGTGGCTACGGATTTGCCTATACACAAGGCGAAGGCTGGGTTGTAACCAATTCTTTCATCTGTATCGGGGCCGTGAAATAAGCGTTAAGCCCATGAACGTTGTAATACCGTCGCCAAGTGGTTATATACACCCCACTAAGGTTCTGGTTTTCTGCGGCCTAGGCGTATCGCCTGCCAGAGTAAACTAAGTTCTTCCATCATGAAAATTCAGCTGTCACGTCCTCTACTTGGATCTGATGTTTTGGGAAGGTTGCCGATGTTTTCGCGCACAACCACATCGCTTGTGACGTTTGTTGATCCGTTGTGGTGATCAGACGCACCGATGGTTTGCCAAAGAACCACAACGCAACTGTTGATCAAACGAGCTTCCGGTAGGCCCGAACTGCGCCTATCGGTCATCGCGGCTTGGGAATGGCTCAAGCGCGAGAATAAGAATGCGCAAAAAGACACAAAACAGCGCGGCGGCGCTTTCTCCGCCAGAGGATCCAAAATGACATTTCCAGAATGGACGAAACCAGGCATCTACGGTGCGTTGTGTGGTGCGATTGCGGTCTCAATCCTTGGCTTTACCTGGGGCGGTTGGACAACCAGCGGCAGCGCTCAAGAATTGGCGAAGGACCATGCAAGCGAAGAAGTGACGCTCGCGATGGTGCCGGTTTGCCTGAACAGGTCAGCGGCCGACCCCAGGCGCGAAGAAATAATCGTAACCCTCCAAGAGGCCTCTGGCTTCAATCGCCGCAAAGCTATGATGGATACGGGTTGGGCTACGCTGCCGGGGTCGGAAACGCCAAGCCGTGACCTTGCAGATGCCTGTATCGCGGGGCTTGAGCTGGATGGATCATAAATCAAAGGCGATGCCGCAACTCTGTCAGGCGATCTGGGGAGCGCATCTGTCACCAGGCATTCAGATGATTGCGGTTCTGATTGTGCTCCCAATCTGTGCTCTGCTTCTGTCTTCAACGCCTGCATATGCTCAATCCACATCGCAACCTGTGCCTGAAAATGCCACTGCAAAGAGCTACGGTGACGGCTGGAAATGTAACGCCGGGTATAGGCTGAGAGGCGATGTCTGCGCCGTTGTCATAGTGCCAGCAAATGCGTATCCGACCAACCGCACCTATGGCTCTGGTTGGGAATGTCTTCATGGTTTTCGCAAGACCGATGATACGGCCTGTGTTGCGGTGATTGTACCTGATGGCGGATTTCTTGGCCCATCAGGTGAGCGCTGGCATTGCTCGCGGGGTTTTCACAAAGTTGACGACGCGTGCCTAGAAATTGTCGTGCCCGCAAACGCTTATCTGGCCGCTACTACCTATGGGCCAGCATGGAAATGCAAACGGGGGTTCGAAGCATCGGACGACCTTTGCGTCGCCATTGAAGTCCCGGCCAACGCGTATCTGAATTCATCAGGATACGGCCGACCCTGGACATGCGAACGTGGATACTTTGTACAGGATGGATCGTGCGCGCCCGTTGTGATCCCTAAACATGCCTACTTTGACGATTCAGACTACGGCACGGGATGGAAGTGCGAGCGGGGATACGCAGCCTCAGGTGCGATCTGCGAAATAATAGACCTTCCTGCGAATGCCCATCTAGGAAGGTCCGGAAACCGTTGGGAATGCAATAAGAATTTCAAGCTGTCTAAAGGTCTGTGCGTTCTCAATAACTGAGCGCGCGGCACGACAATTTCGACTTAAATACCCGATGGTAACGGCAGCGTTGCCTTCGGCGTCGACCACAAAAAGGAAACATCATGAAAACCGACTTTAGCGCGGCTAACACTATCCGTCGCCCCGTCAGCGGTGCACAAGCGCCGCCATCGACCAGCGATAAACCCGTAAGATCGACCTCTGCCACTCAGATCGTCTTGCCGCCAACTGCGATTATCTATTGCCAAGGTAACTTCGCCAACATTGATGGCAAAACTGCAAATGGCCTTGTTCGTCATTCACAGGCCTACAGGATCCTGTCTGTCATTGATGGCAACCACGACGGCGAAGACAGTGGGCGGGTTCTTGACGATGCAGTAAACCACATTCCGATCTTCAAAAGCTTGGACGCTGCTGTCGCCCATGAAACCGTCATCCCAGATACCCTCATTTACGGGATGGCACCCTCTACGGGGAGACTCTCATCGACAGATCGCGACGTTGTTCTCGACGCGATTTCACTTGGTATGAACATCGTCAGTGGATTGCATGAGTATTTGAGCGATGATCTCGAAATCGCGTCTTTTGCAGTCGAACGCAAAGTCACCATTCGAGATATTCGAAAACCTAAACCCAGCAAGGATATGCGTCTGTTCGATGGAAGTATTGCAGGTGTGAAGGCACTGCGCATAGCGATTCTTGGAACCGATTGCGCCATTGGAAAACGGACAACAGCGACCGTATTGGCCCGCGCCTTGAATGCAAGGGGCATCAAGACTGTTCTTGTTGGTACGGGCCAAACGGGTTTGATGCAGGGCGCAAAATTTGGAGTGGCAATGGATGCCGTGCCGCCGCAGTTCTGTTGCGGCGAGCTTGAAGGTGCGATTGTTGACGCTTCCGAGGCTGAACAACCCGATGTCATTTTGATTGAAGGTCAAGGAGCGTTGAGCCATCCGGCGTTCTGCACATCCGCCTTTATCCTGCGGGGCAGCCAGCCGGACGCCGTGATCCTTCAACACGCTCCAAAGCGCGCGCATCGCTGTGATTTTCCCAATATGTCAATGCCCAAGCCTGCAAGTGAGATTGCCCTCATCGAAGCGTTTGCTGACACAAAAGTCATCGGCGTCACGCTCAATCACGAGGGGATGTCTGAGGCCGAGATTACCGACACTATCGCCGCACAGTCACAAATGCTCGGGTTACCCGTAACGGATGTGCTCAGCCGGCCGGCATCGCATTTGCTTGCAATGGTTGTCGCCGCCTATCCTGGGTTGCATCAACCCACGCCTGTGGCTGCGATATGAGTACACCCCGCATTGAGGTGCATCTGAGCAAGATACGCCACAATGCAAAGACTGTGATCGGGCGCCTCAAGACACGCGGCATCAGCGTCACCGGTGTGACCAAAGCGGTGTGCGGGCATCCAACCATCGCTCGGGCCATGCTGGACGGTGGCGCTGTGGGACTTGCAGAAGCGCGTCTTAGCAACGTTCGGAAGTTACGCAATGCGGGCATGACATGCCCGATCACCTTGATCCGTACACCAATGCTGAGCCAGGTCGATCAGGTCGTCCAGTACTGTGAGGCAAGCTACAACACAGAAATCCTCGTGATTACCGCTCTAGCCGCCGCCGCAATCCGGAAAGACTGCATTCACGGAATTATCCTGATGGTTGAGATGGGCGATCTGCGCGAAGGGATCATGCCAAAATACCTCGGCTCAATTGCACAGCAAGTGGTGGATATGCCAGGTGTCGCGCTGAAGGGCATCGGAGCGAATTTCGCTTGTCTGAGTGGAATTGCCCCGAATGCCGCAGACATGGGCGCCTTGTCTGCCCTGGCGAATGACACAGAGGGGCAGTGTGGTCCCTTCCTTCAGACGGTATCTGGCGGTAACTCGGCCAACCTTCCTTGGGCCCTGGGTGGACACCCAACTGGGCGCATCAACGATTTAAGGCTGGGGGAAGCAATACTTCTGGGCGTTGATCCGGTATCCGGAGATCAGATAGGTGGGATGTATACGGATGCCTTTACGCTTGTCGCCGAGGTCATTGAAACAGGGTCCAAACCTGCAACTCACCCTCAGAGCATCTGCGACCCGGTATTCAAAAGACTTCACCTTGTCCCAAAAAGTGGACAGAGCACACAATTGGTTCTCGCCATTGGCCAGCAAGATACGGACGTTTTCGGGCTTTCTATGCCCCCTGGAAATAGACTCATCGGTGCAACAAGCGATCATCTTGTCGTCGGCACTTACAATTCGACGCAGAGCGTGGGATCGGAAATGAGATTCCAAATGAACTATAGCGCGTTGATGAAAGCTATGTCCGCTCCTGACGTTAAGACAAAGCTGCTCCATCGCAGTCCTTCACGTCACGTGCGTGTCTCTCAAGGACCAGGCAATCACCTGGCATCAATATGAAATACTCAACTGATAAATGCGCCGTTGGAAACGGATAGGAGAATAACCATTGGCAAAGCCGAAAAAAGCAACCCTCTTCAATGCACACGTTCCCAAGGCGGAAACGCCGATGGAAAAAACAACGCGGGTCGTTCGGGAAATGGTCAACGAAGAAGCAGAGCAAAGACAGATTAAGAACGCCCGGCTTCGCAAAACTCGGCTCGAAAGGGATGCGAAGGCACCATCTGAAGCCAGTCCGCCGAAGCCCGCCAAAAAGCGGTGACAGGATCGTTGGCCCTTCCCTTCGCGCAACTTAATTGAGCGAAACACAAACAAAGCAGCTAGCGAGCCCTACTTTTCTCATGCATCAGTAGCGCCCGTACTCGTTTCAAGGATATTGCCATGACACTCTCAGATGAGAGCTCAGAAAAAGTTCACTACATCTGCCAAACATATGTGGAACAGAAGCCAGGACGCGGAGGGCAAGGAAGCCTGAAAATTGGCAAGCAATTTGAATACTCCACGGCAGCGGAGGCACAAAACAGAGCAGAAAGAGAAGCGCAATCCGACGATTGCGCTGGCGCCGATGCCTACATGGTCAGTGAAGATCCGAACAGTGGCGAAGTCGGGTCGCCAAGTTTCCTCATTAGGCTTGGCAACGTCCCGGAATTTGATGAGTTTTAGATATTTTGGACGTGGGTTTTGCAAAGAAACTGGGCCATGAATACCAGAAAAAACGGTCATTGGTGCAAGCGCAGCGAAAGCTACTTTTGTCCGCAGAGCGGTCATCAGTGAAAATTCTGCGAACGTCTGCACTGAGCCCATTTTGTCCGATGCCGCGCGGCGCGTAGGTGTCCGGTGTTGGCTACATTTCACCAGTGATACAATCAGATGCCAACTAACAGCTATTCATCATCTGGGTACTTTATAACAAACCTGTTGTTCTTTTCGTTGTGCATTTCCCAATAACGCTTGGTGATCTGACTTGTGATATGGCCGGGAGATCCAGCACCGATATTTTGTCCATTCACTTTGGTCACTGGCATGATCCCTCCGGCGGTTGAAGATATAAACACCTCGTCTGCACCCAGGAGATGGTCTTGGGGTATGTCGACGGCTGAGCAGTCAAATTCCAGGTCCGTGCAAATGTCGAAGACCGTCTGACGAGTGACTCCGAGAAGCACACCGAACCTTGGTGTTAGAACTCTTCCGTTGATGACGGCAAAAATATTGAACCCGGGCCCTTCAGACACGTTACCATTTGTATCAACAAGTATCGCCGTATCAGCACCGCGGTCGTAAGCCTCATAGAGGCCTTTCACCAGATCCAACCAATGATAGTTCTTCACTGTGGGGTCCACTGAATTTGGAGGAATGCGCACCAAGGATGATATTGCTGCATTGAGTCCATGCTTCATCTGCTCTGGATTGGCCACCGATCCAAACGGGATTGCGAACGCGATGAACTGATTGATGGCATCACGTGGATCCCGGCTGAATGTCGGAGACATGCCGCGAGTACAAATAAACTCGACGTACGAGTTCTTTAGTCCGGACAGTGCGACGCAATTGTGCAGTATCTCGGTAACCTGGTCTCGGTCATACTCAATCGACATATGCAGCTTTTCCAAACCTGCAAAAAACCGATCAAGGTGGCTTTCGAGTCGAAAGAAAGCTCCGCTCCAAACATGGACGACATCGTACGTCGCGTCGGAATGAAGTAGACCATAGTCCAGAACCGAAATCTTAGCTTCCGAAATCGGCAAATACTGCCCGTCCATGAAAGCCACGCCAGGAGGATATGTTTTAGGGTCAGAGTAATGCTCGGAGAGATTGGGTAAAACAGTCATGAATAGAAGCTACCGGAGTGCGGACTGAAATCGCAATGTCCGTTTTGGGCTGGTTGCGATCAACGATGCTCATCGTAGAGACTGGTGGTACATGGTTCCGCAGAGCAGTAATTGGGAAATGCTTATCCGGGGCGCTTTGCTTCCTAGCAGGAGAGGCGCTTAGAAGAAGCGCGCACTACTACAACGACAGTCGCCATAGACTTCTGATGTCAAATATTGGGCAATGGAGGCAGGTAAGCTGTACTAGCGGTCTGGGTCTGTATCGAGTTTGCCCCAGAGATCGTCAATCAGATCTGAGAAGCCATCGTTCGAGGCCTCCTTGGGCAGTAGACCAGCTCTTCGCCGGCGTTCGACCTCGGCCATTAGTTCTTCCTCTGTGACTGTCTCAAACACATCACATCGTAGAGCTTCAATCTCGTCCGCTGTCCACGACTCAAATTTGTCAGCGTAGAAGCCCAGGGAATACGGCTCGTCTTCAGAAATCTGTTTAACCACCGCATTCCAATCATCACTCTGGTTCGGTTCCTTTTCGACCCTCTCATCTAGTTCGCGGATAGACTTGCGGATCATCGGCAGCAGCTCTGCCTGAACGCTTTCTTCACCTACACCAGTCCCTGCAAGCCAAAGGTTCGCAATCTTGCGGACGAGCGCCCAAACCGTCAAATTTCGAGGGTGACCTTTAATCCGGCCGCCAAGGCCTTTTTCTTTAATGCCCAGCTGTTTAGCGGCCCGTTCGTTCATTCGGACATTGTAATCGGACACGTCCGCGAGTTCTGAATCGTTCTCAGCAATGGCTCGAGCGACCTCGTTTTCGCCGACATAGACAACCACCTTCAACATCCCGCTACCCCTTCCTTCGCCGGTTCATCACTCGGTCCAGGTGGCTGTAGTCCAGATCTCGCATGATCCTTTGCACTTGCTCTGGATCGACTTCGCGATCTTTTCCAGCGGTGTAGACGATGTGTCTGACATAGATCGCCAACGCGACAATGATCACGGCGGATAAGATCAAGCTGAAATGCTCGGCCCCCATCACTAAGTCTTCTTCCTTGGGTCTTCGATCCCGAGGTCGTCGAACACGTTGCCGCTACCATCAGTGATCTCGACATCATCGTCGTCAGTCACTAGATCCCAGCTGTTCTCCTTGACCCACTCATCCCGCCATTTGGGCGCATCGGGCGGACGCTGTGCAAAATCGGCGATTTGCTCGAAAATCATCTTGCGCAATGCTAGCCAGACTTCCGGACCCTCTTTGCGACGAGCTTGAAGCTCTGCGATCAAGTCATCCAGAGGAACATCCTGCAACGAGCGCCCGAAGATTTCTTTTACTGAATAAACTTCGCCTCTTTTGTTCTCAGCGATCCACTCGTCTGTCCACTCCGGAACCTCGTCGGGCTTTGGCACGACTTCCACCACGTGCTCTTGCACAACCTCCAGCAACGCTGGCCAAAACTCTTCATCCGCTTTCAAGCGCGCACGAATCTCGGTAATCAGGTCATCGCTAGTAAGTTTGTCACTCATCTGTCTTATCCTTCGGCACAGTAACCTTTCGTGCCCGGATCTCATCTGCGCTGATCGGCTTGGTTAGTTTCGCTCGACCGGCCGCGATTTCAGCTTCCAATAGCTTCAGCAAACGCATCGTCTCTTCGTCCACCTCAACGTCGTCGTCATCACCCATCAGACTTCTCCCGAGTACAGTAACAGTGAGAACAGAGCGCTTGAGACCTGTCGGTTGTCCGAACGACGTCACCAACGTGGCCACACTCTTCACACGTCACACCGGATCGAAATTCCATCCAGTCAGCGTACTCCTGAATGAGATCGTGGTATCGACTGAAACCGATGGAAATCTTGCCATCCTGGCCTTTCTTAATATCCGAGATCTGAATAGTTCCAGGGTCCAGTGCCCTGAAATCCTGACTGAAGGAAAGCTTGTGGAGTGCTTGCGAAATCACGACGAGCCAGCCCTTTCCGACAGCAGGAACAAGAGATGCGCAATCCCGAGAAACGAGGTCTGGATAGTTTTCCACAATGTCCAGCCTCAGGCTGTCGGGCCAGGATTCTTCGGCGCCCTCAAATCGCCGCCGCAGAGCATCATTGTAGCACCAGCTGCAAAGCGTCGTCACAAACCCAAGGATGCTCTGGCGTTGGGCAGAGTTAGAACAACCTTCACAGGTTTGCTCAATTTGATCGACACGCCATTGAATCTCTTCACTCGCAGCCTGGTTGCATCCCGGGCCCTCATAGACGCGCAAGCCTCCCCATTTCTGTTTGATCTGAACGATGGAGGGGTGTTCATCACCAAACAGGTCGGTCTGCTCGTCGATCAACCTCTTCACTTTCTCAAGTGCAAGCGTAAGCTGCTTCGCCCACCCGGCACGATGCTCACCAAGCTGCTTGAAGACGCTTCCATGAATATCGTTCCAGTCGACAACACTGCTCATCACTGACCTCCGGGCGCGCGCCTCTTTGAGATCGTGTGAAACCTCCGCCATAGCAGTCATCATACGGTCGACCACTTCGCGTTCATCACACTCGACATGCAGACCCTCGGTCGACCATGTGACGTCAGAGACGTGCGGAGCTGGGTAGTTGTGCGCCATCACCAAACGCATTTCTTCGGCGTACCAGGCGTCAAATGAGCGGAGATCATCTGGCGCTCCATGGTCCTCGATCACACCTCGGACCTTTTCCCGGAATTCCTTCCAGCTCTTTTCGATATCATCCATCAGTCACATTCTCCAGAACTTGGTCTTGTTGAGATGGAAGCCCCCTCTCGAGACTTGGCAAAGGGCAATCGGCGGGACATGACCTGTGGCCAGCGAGCCCGTATTCATGAGCTTCCGGGCGTAGTCCTCATCATCGTTGCCTTCCATAATTCTATTGAAGATCACCTGTTGTTCGGCGGTCATCACCAGTCCTTCTTCACGCACGCGGGGCACCGATTACGGTCATCCGTTCGGTCAATCTGGCCGTAATATCCGCAGACACCGCAGGTCATTCGATCTCGAATGGGCTTCTGTCGAACGCCAAAAAGCCTCTTCCTTTCAGGGTGGCGCTTGCTTGCGACTTCATGCGCGCACCAACAACACAGTGTAGTGTACCAGCCGTCCAACAGCTGGGTCTCGGCAGCGTTTGAGCATCGCTCACAGGTACGATTTGCTCGTGCAATCGTCGCAGCAATCATCGACTGGATGCATCGATCATCACACCTGTGGTAGATGCGGAGCTCTCCCAGCTTTTCCTTGATCTGGAGGATGAAGGGGTAGGTGGCATCCTTTAGATCGCAGTGTTCTTTGATCTCTGTGAAGAGCGTCGTGACCAAGCCGGACCACCCTTCGGGTGTGCGGCCGAGGTTCTTCTCGACCGACTGCTTGATGTCGTTGAAATCAATTGTGTTCGTGACGTCGTTCGCCATGTCTGACGCCTCCTGAGGATGGTAGGAGGCGTCGGAATCGAACCGACTCGTGCACTCTAATCTGGAGCAATTACAAGGATATAAGCCTCGCCCGCATACCAATGCTGCCTCCCACGGATTTCGCGTGGGTTATCGACCTCAGGCCGATATTCGATGGCAGTGGATGCGTGTGAACGTCATGTCCGCAAGCTGAACCAGTTCGTATAACCATGTCAAGACGGAGCGTGCGGCACTTAGAAATTCACCGCGTAGTTCTGGGAACCTTCTAGCATAGCGTGTGCCCGATACACTGATGCATCTTATTTTGCGGGTCAGTACAGCGTCGAGTAGCTCTCTGACGGCGAAACAATTCGATACCCTGTGATCCGGACTCGAACTCAGAAACTCCGTCGATAGTTCGCTCTGAACCGGCGCGCGCCTTTTGATCTGCGTCTGATGGGCTCTGTTCTGGAGAAATACAAAAGTCTTGATCTGACCAAACCTCAGCGGCAGCATTGACCTGCATATTTCGAAAAATGGAGATACCGATTGCAAGACCTTGCAAGTTTCAATCCATTTAGCGTCTCGAGTAATTTGTGATGATACGTTCCTCACCTGAATTGCTGGCGGTTTCGAGGCGTTGGTATGAAATACTCAGAACCAAGAAGAATACTGACGAGTTGCAGGATTTTCTGTCGCAAGCAGATGAACTAAGGTTCGTTGGCACAGGCGAAGGTGAGTTTTGGAGCGGGCAAGCAGTTCGCGATGGGGTTAGCGGATTTTTTGCGGAGATCCCGGCACCCGTGGTTTTCGAAGAAGTTGAAGCTGAGGCCTTCGAAAACGGAGAAACGGGATGGTCATCCTTCGTCCATAAGATTCAGTTTGTCGGCTTTGATGAAGCCGTCTTTTATCGCTCCGTCCTGATTTTTGTCCTTGAGGGAGCGGCCTGGAAGATCATCAATCGCCACGCTTCAGTGCCCACTCCAAATATTGAACTCGTGGGTAAAGAGCAGCTGGCCATCCAAAAACTGGTTGATGCTGCGCGTGAAGATGGACCCGAGCTGGTCCAAACCGAAGGTTTGGCTTCGGTACTTTTCACTGATGTGGAGGGCAGCACAACGTTGGCGGAGGCGTTGGGCGATCAGCGTTGGTCGGTGCTGATCGAAAACCACTTCCAAGTCTTGGCGGCGATCATTGAAAAGTATCATGGCCAGTTCGTGAAATCCCTTGGAGACGGAACGTTGTCCGTCTTTCCGTCCGCGAAAGAAGCACTAACGGCCGCTATCAAGATTCAGGGGGCCATTGCATCGGCTTCCGAGGAGCCATCTTTCGGTGTCCGGATTGGGATTCATACTGGTGATGTCGTGCAATCTCGTGGAGATTTTTTCGGTACGGTGGTCAATAAAGCGTCACGCATAACGACCGTTGGTGCGGCGGGCGAGATACTCGTTTCAGATGCGACTCGCGCCATGGTCGGAGGACGAACCGATTTCTCATTTTCTGAAATAGAACCAAGACTCCTGAAAGGTCTACGCGGCCACCACGTTTTGTATCGGCTGGATTGGCAAGATTAAGTGTTGGGGGCGCCGTAACTCCGGTAAATCGCCTAGTCTACTTGGGGAGCAGCACCGCAAGTTGTTTTGAGGTTCGCGGCACACCTCACATCGCCAGCAATTCGCGATGAATGGCGACCATTGCCCAAGTGTCGCGCGTACAATACGCAACGAGATCAGAATAGACCTTCTCGCGCGCTGGATCATCCGGTTCGGTCAGTGTAACGTCCTTCCAAAGGCGAGACGCGCTCGCCCCCTCTTTGATGTCCAGATCATCGTATGAAAGTTCTGGCAAAAACGCTGGAAGAACGGCCTTGATAGAGGCGCTTCCCTTGAACGCGGGATCGTTGATCACTTCATCCGCAAACGGCTTCATCAAATCTACAACACGAGCATTTAGGCCTTCCAGAAACTCAGCGTGCTCTGGATAAGTTTCCGCCATTTCCGTATTGCGCGATTTTTCGAACGGCGCATACCAAACCACTATTGAGCCGACGTCTCCCATGTCCTCACGAAGTCTGTTAAGTAAGGCTGGCATCGGATTACTGGCGTTTCGGTGGAGATACTCCCTGTGCTCTATTTCTCCGCCAGGCTGATGCTGGATATGCAAGGAATACTGGAAAGCGACTTGCTGATAGGGGCGCGTTCCGTTCCAAGGTGACAGCAAACTTTGAGACGTCTCGTAGTCAAAGTAATAAACCGGATAGACAATCTCGCTCAGAAACCTGCTCAACTCCTGATGATCGATAGTGCGTGCACCGTTCGCCAGAGCTCTCAAGTAGCGTTGCGTCGACTTGCCCAACACAGATGGATCACTGATCTCGTCAATCTTTGTGATCCCGTCTGCGATGAGTTCCGAGGCTTTTTCCGCATTCATGAACGGAAGGCGGTGGATACTGTCATGCGCGAGAGGTGGGTCGAGTTTTTCGCGGATCTCCAGCCATTCACCATAGGATTTAAGGCGCGCACTTTCAGGGGACGGATCAGGCATCGTACCGCTGGCAACGACGCTCAATGCCTGATCGATACGCGTGCGTGTTTTTTCGAGCTGCTCAGTCACCGCATCCGTGATGTCAGTGATGCTGACAAGCTCTTGCGGATTGATTTCGCCGTTTCTGACGTAATCACGGTTCACATGTGCCACTTCGCAGCGCGCAATGGGGAACCCCGCTGCCTCAAGCACGACACGCTGGAATGCGAGATCAAAAGTGTGTTCGGGCTTTGCAGATGTCCCGCTCTTGATCTCTGTCAGAACGTACCCATCGCCACTGCGGCTCACGATGTCGGAGATGCAAGTTATGGTTCCATCTTCATAGCGTCCCTGCGCCACTGCGTTTGCACCGTTTCTCCAAGCCTCCAAAGTACGCGCGGGCAGAGCCTGGTATTCTGAAAAATCTGAAAAACCGAGGCGAACGAGATCACCAAATAGCTCCTCAGCATATGGCTCAAACGCGTGCCCCTCGTCAAAACGCGCTTGCAATGAAGGGTCAATCGGCGGCAGCAGATGCCTGGCGTGTTTCTTGATCCATAGCCAGGCGGGGTGCCTGAGAAACATCATGTAATCTGATTTGGATAGCATCGTATAATTTGCATTCCAGAATTGATGAAATCAGTGGAAGACTATCGCGCCCAGCTATTGAGAGTAACTTTTCTTTGGTGAAGTAGGCGTCACAACTCTATTACAGCCTCATGTAAATCGCACCGACAGCTCGGTGTCCATGACACCACCAAAGCCCGCTGACCATTGTTCGCCCGGAAACACTGGCCATGCGTCTGTCAAAGTACCAGTTGTGACTAGCTCGCCTCCTTGAAGCTGGTCGGCGTCTGAGAGCAGAGAAATAAGATGAGCCAGGACTTCAATTGGGCCACCGAGCGCGTTTTCACCCTTGCCGGACTCGATGGCCTCGGTGCCCTTGAACAATGCTAGAGGCACTTCGGCCAAGCCGGTCAAGACATCATGCGTCGCCTCGATTTTGTCGCCAAGAACAAGGCAGCCGTGCAATCCTTGTGCTGCGATTGAGTCTTCGACCGAGAATTTCCAGTTGGGATAAATCGATTGAACAATTTCAAATCCCGGGGCAACCCAATCCACGCAACCTGCCAACTGCTCATTGTTCATTTCAGCCGTCGGCGCATCGCCGAGGCCAAGTACGATTTCTGGCTCGATTCTCGGTTCTGAATACCTTGCCAAGTTTACCGGCTGATCAGTCGAAAACAGCCCATCTGAGTGAACCTCTCCCCAAATGGGTTGATCTACGCCATAAACAGGCCAAATCGCGCGGTTCGTGAAGCCGACCTTCCGGCCAACTCTCTTTTTGCCCTGAAGCTCTCGGACGCGACTTGCAATCGAATAAGCATCATCCAGCGTTAGCTGTTCGGTCTCTGAAGACAGTTTAGATATCTGCTGGGCAGAGGTCAGGGCATCAGCGATTTTCTGAGCGTTAGCTTCAATATCTCTTGTCATATTCGCATTATACGGACCAAGGGCTGGATTACGATGCAATCCAGATTTTGAAGGTCTATAATCGAAAACTCAAAGGTTAGCACTGAAAGTGTTGATACCTTCTGCATCAAATGGGCTAGTCCAAGGCGTTCTGGCGACAAAAAAACTCCACCCGTTGCTGCACCCTAAAAATTATGCTCCCCAACTGGTACTAACAGTTCAATTGCAACTTAGAGCGACGAGATGGCATTGATCACTGCTTCTCGGTTCTGAACAGCGCCGGTTTGTAGATACTCCATAGCTTTGAGAGCAGCTTCATGGGCTTGGAAAGATGACCCGCCAACGCAATCTTCTACAACGCGGCAGAAGTAGTCTGATTGGTGGCCATCGACGAATGTGTAGTGTACACAAACATCTGTCAGCCCGCCGCACAACAAAAGTGTGTCCACCTTTAAACCGCGCAGCAGGATTTCGAAATCGGTTCCAAAAAACGCAGAATACCGTCGCTTCAGGACGATGTAATCACCTTTGCGATATCCCATCTCATCTTTTGCAACTTCCGTTCTTGGATCACCTTCGAGACAGTGTATGTCTTCGTCACCATCCAGCCACGGCCGAAGTCTATCCTATCGGGACGATGGATTTCCTGAACGAAGATGACGGGCACATTGTTGTCATGCGCGGCGTCAACCAAATCGCGCGCAGCGATCATGCGCTCTTTGTAACCCGGCATGTTGTCAATGGAGCGCACTTCGCTGTCATCAATAAACGTGCTCTTTTGAATGTCGATTAAGATCAGGGCAGGTCTACCCTCGATCAGTTTCTTGGCTGGTTTGGTTTTGGTTGTCACGTTCGACCTCTAATCTGCCAGGTCGTCCTGAAGATACGCCGGTAATTAGCCGGGTCGTCCCAGCGGGCAGATCAATTTTGACTAAATGTGCAACTGAGTATGGTCAAGGCCGTGCTGCGTTGTTTTGGAATGAAAACTGTATACTCGCGCCCAGGGCAACATTGCCCGCAAATTGCCGTTAGGGGTTAAGTGTAGCGATGGTCTGTACCCAGCCCAGAATGGGCAGCTAAATACGGAATATAGCAATTCAGAAAAATTGTGACTTCCGACCAGCGGCTACTCAATTGCAGTGCGAAATGTTGAGGTAAGCCGTTTGTTCAAACCGTAATGAGGTTCGGCTGAAGAACCGTAGTGCAATTCCGCCAATGCAGCGATGTCATTGAAAATCACTACGGAGCCGCCTTCTTCATTCGCGTAAACTAGTAGTTTTTGGCAAAAGGCATCCAAACCAATTGCCGGAAAGCCCGCCATTGCCACGCCACCGGGTGCTGGTCCGCCGAACAGTAAAAGTACCGCCTCTGGCAGCTCCACCCCCAGCTGGGACGCTTCGGTCGTAAAATCGATTTCGGCAAACCAGACTGTATCGTCCTGTCCCATCACAGCTGTCCTGAGACGTTCCACTGCCTTGGACACACTGAGCTCAGATCGCAATTCGATGATGCCATAGTTCGCAATTAATCCTTTGGTCGGCGCCGGTGCTGCATCCAAGTCGTTCAGGACTTCGAGCAACTTGTTCTCAAATGCATTCAACGCTTGGGTGTTACCTAGATCATGCCGAACTTTGAGAAACTGAGAGTCTGTGTATGCGATCTGCGGACGGCCATCCTGATCGAATGAAAGAACTCGAAAAGGAAGGTCCAGCCCTGCACGCACGTTCTCTTCCAGAATTGGTGTGTTTATCTCTGGATCAGAGAAAATGAGCACGCGAGATGCTGGCATTTCTACGCCTTCGGCTTTGGCCAGGCGCGCGTGATCTATCGATGCGATTGGAGTAGTTCCCGCTTCGGCAACGGCAGTCTCAAGCCTTAAGAAGTTTTCGTCCACCGCAGTCTGGGCAGATGAAGATTGTGCAAAAGCGGATGTCGAAACTGATAGAGTTGCAATCATCGAGAAAACAAAGTCAAACCTCACCATTTTACCACTTCCTATTTCACCGTACTTTTTTCAGGGAAACCGCCGCCAGAGCCACAAAAGCTACCTCGGCCGCAAGGAAAAAGAGAAGTATCCCGTTCGGAACTCCATCAATAAGAATGCTTAGTATGCGTCCAACGGCTAGTCCTGACATAAACAAAAATAGAACCCACAGCGCAGGGCGCTGTAATTCTGGTTTCGAAGCGGCCACCAACCAGAACAACGCGTTTGCCAGATAAAGACCCATAATCGCTCGGAACACGTGGGTTTGGTTCGTCCCTTCCACCGGAAATCCCAGCAAAACTGGAATCGAACTGCCGGGCATCAGACCGTAAGATAACGCAATTGGCACGAGGCCGACGGCAGCAAGCAGAAGGACCAATCTAGCACTCATGGAGGACTCCTTCTCGTAGAGGTTTCGCTTTTTTGCGAAATTCCTAGTCGGTTTTTTGGGGCATCCGATGATCCGTGCCGGATGCCCAAACAGCACTCAGAAAGGCATATTGTATGTCTCATTAACCTTCTGAGAGATGACACCTTCGGTTGATGTCTATTCTTCAACTTAACCTTGGTTGGAAACCAGCTTCCCACTCGGAAGAATTCCTCTAAGGCTTCAAGATGTGCCTGGCGCTACTGCTGCTTTCGTTTGACCGAAATAATGCAGCCAGAGTGTTTTGGATGCCGAGCAGGTACATCCCGTGCCATTGCGTCCACGTTTCCGAGGTGCCGCAACGCTCCGTTGTTCAGCAACACGCCTCGTCCAGCATCATACCGGCGCTGTCCAAATCCGCTGGCTACGCATTCCCAGTCTTCCTTGGCTGCCGCGTCGCGGAATCTCGGTAGGTCGTGCGGGTCATGTCGTCCAGGTGTTGCTGCGACGTGATCGTGTTTCTTCGCATTGCTTTGGTGGGTTAAATGGTGGGTCACTTGTGTTGTGCCAGGTTGCTGGACAGTACCGGTTGTCGGCCTCGGCTTAGGGCGCATGATTGTCACGACGCCTTGTGGTTTCGGATGTCCTGGGACTGCCACGTGAGTTGCCGTAGGTTTTGGTGTCAACTGTGGAACCTGACCAGGAACCGCCGTGGGAACCTGATTGGGGGTTGCGGTTGGGACAAGCGGTGGTGTCGCCGTAGTACCGCTGGGTTGCGGAACACGGCCGGGCACTGCGACCGGAATCTGGTTTGGTGTTGCAGTCGGGACGAGCGGTGGCACAGCAGTTTGTCCAGTGGGCTGAGGTGGGACCTGACCAGGAACTGCGACTGGTATTTGGTTTGGTGTTGCGGTGGGCACAAGTGGCGGCACCGCTGTTGGGCCGGTGGGTTGAGGCGGAACCTGGCCAGGGGTAGCGACCGGAACTTGATTGGGAGTTGCAGTCGGAACTTGCGGGGGCACCGCGGTGGGACCAGTAGCCAATGGCGGAACCTGATTTGGAACAGCTGTCGGAACCCGGTTTGGTGTCGCGTTTGGTGCCAGAGGCGGAGTTAGGGTCGGCGCTACTACCGGCGTGGGAACCTGACCAGGAACCGCTATTGGTGTCGCAATAGGAACCTGACCGGGAATTGCGTTCGGGACCGCGCCCGGCGCAAGGACTGGAACAGTAACGGACGTGGGCGTTTGCTGCGTTCCCTTAGGCGGCAACTGATTTGCCACCGGCTGAGTTGGGCCAGTAACTTGATTACCTGCCCCTTGCCCACCAGCCTGCCCGCATCCTTGGCTCGACTGGTGTGGGTTCCCTACGCCTCGGCACCACCCGTAGTGATTTCCGCGGGCAAAGACCTGAGTAGCGGCCAGTTCTGCAATTAGACAAGTTGCGGTAAGTACAGCAATTCGGTTCAGTTTCATAACATCCTCACCAACTTGTTGTCAGAGCAAGATACGCGCCAGGATCGCCAGAGTCGGTCAAAGGGCCGTCTCTCAAAGGGACACCGACATATCCGGACAGGAATAGATTTTGCTTAAACTCAATGTCCAACCCGAGACCTGTCGATGCCAGTGTAGCATTGTCAACTTCAAAACTCGCAGGGTCATTGTTCGAGATGTAACCCACGTCGAAAAAGGCAAAGGGTGTTAAGCGATGGATGCTCTGGGAACTGGGGAAGTAGGAATGAGACACTTCGAAAATCGCGGAAATCCCGGAATCACCATCCACTTCGTCAAAACGATATCCGCGCAAAGCGTAGCGATCACCAAGGAAGTACTCTTCGACAGAGGGCAGCCGGTCTGTTGTGTACTGCCCCCAGATCTCGGTGCGCCAAGCTGTGTTGGGCGACAAGCCCGTTAGTGGGCTTTCGTATCCGATGCCGCCTCGTAGATGCCAGAACGAAGAGTCCCCGTCGTCAAAATTCGCGTCTGTCGTTTCATTGTCATTATCGCCAAAAGATAAGGTTAGCCCCGCTTCCAGAGCTTGTCCCTTTGGATAGTTTTGCCCGTAAAGATAAGTAAGGCCAACGACACTCGCGTCACTGGATAATGGAACGCCGCCACTGACTGAGTCCGCTTTTGAAAGGCGATAATCCAGCAGAAAGTATCCATATCGGGCTACATCTCGGATTACGGGGTAACCCATCGCGACGGTGAAGTTTTCGCCGTCAATATCTGTTCTAGCAAAATTTCCTGAGAGGTCACGTTTTGCGTTTATGTTCCCGTAGAAGATCTCACCGTACAGACCATTGCTGTTCAGCGGGGTGCGATAGGTAAGAGCGCCCCATAAAGAGTGTTCATCGTCTTTGTCCCAATTGTAATTGCCTGAACCCTCAAATCGCAGCAGATCCCCAACGGTCAGTGTCGAATAAAACTCTTGTACGACATAGAAACTGAGCGCCTCCCCAAGCTCACGCGGAGGGTTGTCTAGTGTCGCACTACCGGCTTGTTTGCGCAGAGGTTCTCCCAATACTCTCAGCCGAGCACCAGCCTGATCCGGGTAATCAAGTTCGGTCGACACGTCCAAATCGGGTATGTCCTCGGCTAGCATAACCGCCCGCTCAAATCGTTTGAGAGTTATTGGATATGCGGTGGTGAGGGGCTGAAAAATCTTCTCTAGTGTTTGGAACGTGCGAGTATCTACGCCTTCAATTTCGATGGTTTGAATGCGCCCTTCATCAACAATTATGCTCTGCCCATCGGGACCGGGCCAGGCCTCAGCCAAAAAGTAACCGTCTTCTCGGTAGATCTGAGTAATCGTTGATGCGACCTCCACCGCTGTGATGCGCCCAGACCGATTGAAGGCCAATTGACCGGCAAAAGTTAACAGCTCATCCGCATCATACACCGTTACGCCGCTGACCGAGTGCTGGGACGCGATGTCCCAGGTTTGGGCAATGCTACTTCTTGGAACTGATGCAGTGGCCACAAGAGTGCAAATGATCGCAAAAACAACTGAGCTGAATACGCGCATTTTTGACAACCTTAAAGTGACTGAGCATGTTGAAGTCCAATGTTATTATGTGGTTCGCATGTGTGAACCTGACGCTACTCGAATATATTGATGGGTGATGTTTTTAAGAAACACAGTGAACAGAACGCAGATTTACTTAATATGCCGCACATACGACGGCGCTCAATTACACAACCCGGCTTTTCAACAAGTTAGAGTAGAGAACTAGTAGAACAGTCCTCACAATTCCGGTTGCTCAAAAACATAAAGCCGCGATTTCTTGGCATCGTCTGTCAGGATATAGAGAAGCCCTCTGGTTTCATCGAGGGCGATCCCTTCGGGATGTTTAACTTCTTTTTGTTTTCCATCTTCTGTGAACGTCAAACTGATAGACTTTACGGACTTGGACTCTGGATTGTAGACGAAGATCTGACGGCTTTTGTCACTCACAATCCAAAGAGAACGCGAGGACCGGGACCATGTCAGGCCACTCAAATCCAGTTCATCATCATCTACACGCTCGGAGATAAAACCTGCATCGCGGGCTAAAGGAATGATCTCAATAATTTCGTCTAGCTCTGGCGATAACACCATTAACAACCTTGGTTGTCCCTCAATGCCAACGAAGACCCGCCCGGATTCCGGGTCAACGGCGATGCCTTCGGGTCCCTTGTTCAATGGGTTGCCGACGAGTGATGCAGCGGCGGTCGGGTAACCTTTAAGAGATGCGAGAGGTATTGTCGTCAGTTGAATGGGGTCAGTTGGGTGAACGACTAGGATTGATCGGTCAGTTTCTTGAAGCACCAAAACAGACCCATCTTTTCGAGGTGCAACACCCTCCAAATCTGATCCTGCCAATGCTGGTAACTTGAAAGAGTTTCCTAATACCCCGTCGACTCCGAGTAGGTGCAGTTTAGGTTCGGCATCACTTACAGACCACAAGAAGCCTTCAGCGTTAGACATTGCCAAACCGGAAGGCTCTGAAAATCCCTCTGATTTGTCTGCCACCTTGAATTTATCGACCAGAACCAAACCAGCACTTTCAGCGTAGGCAAAATCGGTCCAAGGCAAGAAGGCTGCCGCAACCAAGCTGGCCGTAAAAGCGAGTCGTCTAAGTTTGCAGAAACACCGTGAAATTTCAGCTTTTGACGAAAACACTCTGTTTTCTGTCATTGGATTCTCTCGCGCTTGGACCACATCCCTGTATCAGCGTTCGTATCACAGTCCGGATACGATGTCCGAAGAATGCACTGTAATCTCTTTACCTGATCCCGCCTGTTGCGATTGAATTGAATAGGGCACGATGTGCTTTTGTTAAGCTTAAGCCTTTGGCTTGAGCAGGAAGGAAGACAAGTTGAATACGACCCTCACACTTGTGACCGTGTTGTTGATGCTGCTGTTGCCAGGTGCTGCGGTGTCACAAGTCGACCCTGCGACGATGCTGGCCGGGGCTTCGGGGTCAGAAATCGTTATCGAACGCCGGTGGACGCAGTTTCGTGGCAAACAGGAACTGTATTTCTTTACTCTCGATGTGATCGTCACGATCATTCTGGCTGGCTTGATCGTCTATCATCCGGTGAGACGTAAAGCCCGTAGAAGCGTCCGCGACATAGTTATGCCAAGGCTTTTCTTCCTGTATGCGCTTATCGGCATGGCGGTTGGTTTTCTGGTGGTTCAGCACGGGTCAATGATCGGTTTTGTCATATTTGGAATCGGAGCGTTGCTCAGGTTCCGCTCCAATCTCGATGATCCGGTGGACACTGTCGAAATGATAATCGTGACTGTTCTTGGTCTTGCGGTCGGTTTGGGCTTGCCGCTGATGGCCACACTGGTGGCGGTTGTATGTTGGTGTTTCATTTGGCTCGGTGGACGAAACAAGGGTGTGGAAATTTCGCTCAAAGCTTCAGACGAAGAACACTCATTGAACGTCAGCGGTGCCATTGAAGCTATGGCCGCAGACGCTGGCTGGAAGCTGGTCAGAAAACACCACGTCCCCGGAAAGTCTCGCGTCTCATTGCTTTTCATCACCTCGGGAGGGCTTTCAGAAGCCCGGATAGAAGAGATGATAAACGATCTGGTCCCTGATAAAGTTGAGCTGAAACTCAACCTCTAGTCATTTCACAAGGTCTAAGCGTTTCAACACCGCATTCGGGGATCTGATCTCTTTCGGGAGCGACTTGAAGTTTACCGACCTTTCGAAGTCAGGGCCTCGATATACTGCTATCCCAAACTCTCCGTTCGGCTGGAACGTAACATGAGTGAAGCTGTGAGGTGATCTGGCGCTATCGCCAATAAGCCGCCGCGGACCACCTCCCAAACAAGCTTGAGAGACATAAGCCACACCGTCTTTCCAACCGGGGTAGAAGGCATGATGGTGGCCTGACAGATGCAAAACAACACCGCTTTCCAGATAGATTTTTTCAAGTGTAGGGTCACCGATGATTTCGCGTTCGCGCTGGATCGCGAACGGCCAAAGTGGGAGGTGACTGAAAGTGACAATCGGGTCCCCGTCTGCACCCAATTCCTGTAGCCGGTCCTGCTGGTCACCGGATAGCGGACCAAGGGTCGTTGCATCCAGAGACGCAAACACAATGCCCTGCATCTCAAACGCGTAGAAGAACGGGTAGTCATCTGAAACTAGGAAATCAACGTCTGGTTTTCTCGGAGCCCATTCCTCTGCGTATATTTTTCTTTCACGCTCGAACCCACGGTAAGCAGAGGCATCATGGTTTCCTGGCGTGACCGCAAATGGAATGCCGGCAGCCTCTAAAGGATCTGATACGGCCTCGTGAAACGCCTTCCACATCTCCCTGACCTGTTTGTCGGACAAGTTGGGAATGCGCTGTCCCGCGACCATATCTCCGGTCGAAATAACCAGATCTGGATCAATCTCGACTATCCGCTTAATCGCCTTGTCGACGCGCGCATCGTATTTTACCGAGCCATAGCTTCCGTTCAGATCCGATATTACGATGACATCCAAAGCCACGGCTTTGCAGGCGAGCAGCGCGGTCCAAATGAATGCCGCAAAGAGCGTAGAAAGCTTACGGGTCACTACAGTTCACCGCCTTTACTTCTGTGTCGCCTCTCAAAAAGAGTGCGACAGGATCCAAGTCGAACATCAAATCACCATTAGAACAATTGTCCTGGAGGATGGATGTTGCCAGCGCGGTGTTTTTTACAACTTGTGCAATCTGCCTATCTGACAACCCAAGGCTCTGCGACAACCATTCATAAACCGGGCCTTGCGATTGAAGGTCATTATTCAATGCAACCAAGCGCCGATACGTACTTGGAGAGAAGTGCCGCATTTTCTCTAGCATTTGAGTAGATTTTGCGAAATTGGCATACTCTACCCGCCCACCAGCATCGTTGTCGCTTAGATTGCTGCGACGGATCAATAATGCGTCGGCGGGAACATCTCCATCGTTTGGCTCATGGTGCTTGGCCTTCCTATGCTTCAGGCCTCCGTCTTCGACCCAATACCAATAAGGTGTGAAGTCTATGTTTCCTACGCGGTCCTGCTGGCTAAAGATGAAGTCGAGTAGAACAATCTCGGTGAGTTCTTGCATCCAAAATGCCATCTGTTGGTCACTGACATCGGGGCCGAGATCCTTGTTGATCATCCGGTCTTTTCGTCCTTCTCTGACGCCCTCTGCGATTGCCTCTGACAATGGTTTTGAAGAACGCAAAGCCAAGAAAGCGGGCGTTTCCTGAAAATCGCGGTTCTGACCTTTCCCCCAACCGGATTTACGGGTGCCGTTGATTTCCGAGCCGTATCGATGGCCAGGGCTATCAAGCAGCACACCGTATATTTGCGTGCGATCCGATGTGAATAGATCATCTGTCGGTTGGTATGAGTTCGGGTCGGTATCCGCAGCTGCGAAGACCCGCCAGCCTTCGTGGTTCATGCGCCCGCCATGAGAACCACCGGAAATCGCAAGGCCAGGCTCGGCGACCTCGGAGAAATGCGCCTGGGCGTCCATGCTACGCCAAACGGCTACTGGAACTTTGACAGTCGCGTCGAAATATCTGGAGAAATGATAGTAAAGCAGTGAAGACGTGGAAAACGTGCCACTGGTGCCTTTTTGGTTCATGGTGGACTTGAATTTAGCCACCCTGTCCTTGGCCAGATCTTTTGCCGCCTTTCCCTCCTTGCAAGCGTTTCTCTCGAATTCAGAACGGTTCCCCACGTAAGGTCCTTCCGAAATATCGTAGACGGCCATTCCTGGGCTGGTGCTCCAGGTTTTCGGGCAAATAGCAATTTCGGAGGCATAGAAATCGATCTCGCAATAGGCAGTTTCTTCTTCAAGATCGCTGTTCCTGTACTCGCCCGTTGGAACTTTTTCGATCCGAATACAGCGTTCCGTAACACCATTGGGACTATCAAATGTCGTGGCTTCACCTAGAACATCGTCGTTCGCCCACAAGACAGTGGGTGCAATGAGAGCAAGTGACCCCAGAAGATTGAACTTCATTTGGATAGTCCTCCCGGTATCATTTAGGGCAAATCGCTGCCTGTTGTTCGGTGGAGATTTTCAACTTGGGGTCGACACTAAAGTTGGAGAATTTTGAGTCGATCCACTGGTCGCACCCGCCTGAACATGGGGCCCCGTTTCGGGCATCATTCCAATATTCCTTGGCCCTTTCTTCTGTCCAACCGCAAAACTGAACGAGCGCCATCGCCGACAATGCACCTGAGGAATGAACCCCCCACATACAGTGCACCAGAACAGGGCCCTTTCCAGGGTTTTCAATCACCTCGTGTATGGACGCCATGACAGCACCGGGTCGGGAGGATCTGGCGCTTTGATAGTCAAAGGATCCGTTTCCACAACTGGTGCGACCGTATTCAGTGTTTTTGCCAAAGTCGGCATAAAACCCGGTTGAAAACCCTTCACCGCACAGAGTTTCGCGTTGACCCTCACTTAGGCCCGTTCGATCCTTGTCGCCGCCCTTGAAACCGGATCGATACAGGACACCGCTTAAGACCGGGCGAAAAAAAGCGACACCATCAACACCGCCGTTGCTACCCTTTGAAAGCAATTGACTGTCGCTTGGGCCACCGTTTCGACTGGTCACGTCAGAATTGGCAGCGGTTGCGAGAACACCAATGAATATGAGGGACATCAAAAACCGCATGCCAGCTCCTTCCTATTCTTGAGCACTTGATGGTTACACTCTTCCGACCTGATAATCTCTCGGAAGGGCTAGTTCACGATAACCATTTCAAGTGGGCGATTAGCTTTCCGCTGTGAAACTTTAGATGGGCCACACCAGATTGATGATAACAACGACTACGAAGTAGGCTAGAACAACTTTCCAGTTCCATTGTTGCTTGTTTTCTTCATTGATCACCCCCGCCGATTTCAATGCCATGTTTGTGATAACTAGAGCGGCGATGATGACCGCCGCATGTGCCAGGTCGAAATGCAAGTGTGAGCTCCTTCTTTCAGATTTGGGATTGATGGAATTTTGTCAGCAGTCACTTGATGGCAGCATTGCTACATCTGAGTACCTTCCCTCGGATGTCGTGATCCGAGCACATGCACCAGTATCCTTGTTAAACCAGTACGAGGTCAGACCTTCGCTTCGGATGAGTTCAAACCCGAGACTTTGAATGCCCATTTCAGCTTGGCCCGCTCTTGCCCCTTCAAATGAAGAAAGATCGCTAGAGCTGCCCACAGTAGGTGCACTTGCATCCACCGAACCGCTGCTCTCATCGCATGCTGCAAGCGCAGAAATGCACATCGTGCCTATCACCAATAGTACTTTGGATTTCATCTGTTTTTCCTAGCATTTTGGGGGTTACGTTTCGGGGTTTCTAGTCGATCACCTATTCAATTCCGAAAATTACGTTGTAGCTGACGGAAGAGTTGCTGCGATTGATAACCTCCACAACATGATCACCAGATTGCCAAAGCTGTCCTCGATACTCCTTGTCCGCCGACATCAATCCCAACAGTTCAGAACCATCGGGGTTACGAATAACGTAGTCCAAGGAGCCATTTCGCGGAGCAACGCGGACGTAGAGGAACTGTTCGTTTTTGGCACCCAGAACATATTGCTGAGAGGCGCCGGGCGCGAGTTCACCAACGAGTTCTGCGCCGGTGGAGCCAGCATCGAATTTGACACGTTGGCTACCGGTAGAACCGGCGGCGCCTGCCATTGCTCCACCGCCATCATCCATCGCTTCGACAACCGACATCTCGCCGATGCTTCCATCCTTGTACGCGATGCAGCGCCAAAGTGTTCCACCTGCGTCTCGCAGCATGACGAGCGTACCAGCTTCCGAGAACTGAGAGCTTTCAATTGTACCTGATTGACCGTCTGGTCCACCAACCTGCCGCAAATGGTCGATACACGCGTCGTCGGCTTCTGACATTGCAAAAGCAGCTGTGCCCGCGATTGCGAACATGGGTGCGAGGAGCTTGAGTAAAACGAGTTTCATCAGATGGTTCCCTGTTGGCTTGTCCTTACTGTTTTGTTCCGTGCAAAGCGGAACCTCACTTCGCGTCTCTTAACTTTGACAGAAATTCATCGCATGCCTGTGCGCTGCCGACGATCTCGCCCGTCGTTTCCATTCCTTGCAGTGACGCCATTTCGGAATTTACGCGGTTGAGGATCTGATCCGCTTGCTCGGCGGTGATCAGGTTCTCGGCTTGTGCTCCTTTCAATGTGGTGCAGACACCGGCGGACAAGCCTGTCGCAACGCCGACACCCACCGCGGCCCCGCCACCCAAGGTCATAGCCCCAACCACGCCGAGGACGAGCCCGATCACAATTCCCAAGATCACTTTTCCCATGCTTTCCTCCCTTTTGGTGAGACAGAAGTCCGCCTTCATTTCTGGTGTAAACTGCGAGCCCACCTGCAAATGAAAACCAGCGCCAAAATGTTGAGCACCGGTGCAATCGCCGCGAACCATGGCTTGGCGGACTCCGAAACTAAGTCCGCTACAAGTATCCAAGGTAGTCCCAACGGCAGTAGGAACGCTCCGGACAAAGGGTCTCGCTCCTGTCCCAACCAGCCAAATGTGCCCGTCAAGAATGCAACCAACGCCAACAGGTACAGGACCGAGAATACGATGATGGTGGTTCTACAAACCAAGTCGAGCCTCAGAAGACCAAGCCTGTGCTGCGCAGCCGATTTCAGCTACGCAGCAGACAGGTCACAATGCGCCTTCGTCGCCCAGGAACTCGATTCCAGCCGTTGCGCCATCACTGTAAGCAATGCAATTCCAAGGAGCACGATCCTCGCCTACGCCGACTGTGACCTGTGTTCCCGCCTCGCTAAACGCGGATGAGAGCACCACGACTTGCGAATTGTTCGTCGTGTTGGCTACATCTCGCAAACACGCCTGCTGAGCCGGCGTGAGTTCGGCGGACGCACTTGATGTACTCGTATCGTCGCAGGCCGCAAGCAGTGCGAAACATGTCGCGCCCGCAATCATCACAATCTTGTTGGTCATCTTCTTCTCCCTCTGGTTCCCTTGAAATTAGTGAAATTGGATGCGCTTGTTTGAAGCTCTCGCGTCTGTGCAGCCAATTGAACATACCTTGATCCTGTGACTACCTTTCCCAAAACTTGCCGCGGTGGGCTTGGTCGGCGGGACGATATTTCGTTGACTATCGGGGCCGACGTTAACGTGTGAAGGCCGAATGAAGTCACTAGCAAATGCTAGAGCAAACTCTGGAAAGAGGGCGAGTACGTTAAGTCTGAGCATCGCGTCCTCCCAGCGCTCAATCATTGTAAAGTGCCTTCCGACCGCCGGTACTCACTCCAGCAGTCGAAAGGGCTCGGCACAGCGAGCAGCAACGACAACAACCGAGGTAAAATAAAGTTGTGTCGAATTCGCATGTTTGAATCTAATTTTTAATAAATCAATATTTTTTCCGCGCGCAAAATTCACTACGCTCCCGTACGATAGGCTTCTGCTTTCAAACAAAAAGGTAAGTGGGAGCGTCCATAAGGGCGAATGTGATCTTTTGGCTCGGCGAGGCGTTCTGAGGCCGCACAGAAACTGAAAAAGGATTGAAAGATGGGATTTGGTGAAGCCGTTAAAACGTGTTTCTCGAAGTACTTCCAGTTCTCCGGCCGGGCTTTACGCTCAGAATACTGGTGGTTCTTCTTGTTTGTGGTTCTCGCGAGCGCTGCTTTAGCTGTGCTGGATACGATCATATTCGGGACCAACCCCGAAACAGGGCAGGGATCTCGGGTTCTGTCCTCTGTTTTCCAACTGGCTGTTCTCATACCCATGCTGGCCGCCGGTTGGCGGAGGCTGCATGATACAGGACGACCTGGCTGGTATTTGCTGCTGCCGATGGTGCTCAGCATTACAACGCTCTTTGTTATGCTGGGTGGGGTGGCGTTCTTCTCGGTTTTGGAGCAAGGGACCGAGAACCCTGACGCATTACGAGGACCCGCGGCAGTCCTGGGCGTGACCGGTATTGTTGTTGTCTCAATCCTTCAATTGGTTCTGTCCATTCTGATGATCTGGTGGCTGACACGACCTTCCCAAGAAGGCGCAAACGAATACGGCGAACCTGTTTCCTGATCTGGCTGTCCGGGCAATTGGCTGGAACTTCTGCTGAACGACAGTGCGAACCGTAACTCAATGGAGAGAAAAAAATGAGCTGCAAAACCATTTCCATTGGAATGCTACTGATGGCAGTGGCGACCACAGCATCAGCGGAGTGGTCGTTCAGCTCCGGGCCCAACCCCAATGCGTTTATTCAGACAGGAAACATGACGCTGGAACTTCAGTGTGACCGTATTCGCTTTGCTCCGGCTGGATACGAGGACAGCCAGGACATTGCGGACAAGCAGGGGCTTTCCATTCGTTTCTTGAAGAACGGCACCACCGAAGTTGGAGCATTTCAGGTTGGCGCAGAAAACGCTGCCGTGCAGATCGTCGACAACTATCCCGTCGAGGTCAGTTTCAATAGTCAGCCGGACTATGGTTTTGTTCTGGACCAGCTTGCGGCCAATGCATCGGTTAATCTGTCGATGATTGATCAAGATGTCAGCTACGGAATTTTTGACTTGAAAGGTTCCAGCGCAGCAATTCGGTCCCTTCGTTCTGCGTGCGATTTAGAAGTTAGCCAAGAGACCTCCTACGAAGCGCCCGAAGGCATCGTCTATTGTGGTGGCGGAGCGAAAAAACGCGTGATCGAACCCGTAATTTTGGACAATTCGGAGGGGGAGTGGGACGCAAGAGTAACAGTCAACGGCGAGTCGATTAGAGCCATGACAGCCTACAGTTACTTCGGAAACTCTGAGCCGCCGGCGGGATTTGTTGTCGCCCTGCTTGGGGAAGACAGGTCCGAATTTCTGATTTTTAAAGAAGGCTCGGCAAACTGGCTGGAATACGGGGACTACAGGTATGAACAATGCAACTGAAGCCACCTTCCAACCGGCTTCCCAATTGGCAAGCTACTTGAAACGTTTGGTATCTGCGATCCTGCTTGGTTCGGGCCTGGTTTGGACCTCACCAGTTGTCGCGGCTGACGTTTCGCAACTTCCAACCGGTTTGCGAGCAAAGGTTGATCTGGCGGCGCAGGCATGCGCGGAGTTCAACAACGGTCAGTTTGACATAGCCTGGGGCGCGGTTGAAAGGGTCGATCTCGACGGAGATCTTCAACACGACTGGGTTCTGAATGAGTCTGGTTTCGCGTGTTCAAGCGCCGCATCTCTTTATTGCGGAACTGGCGGATGCATGTCGCACTTTTGGGTTAGTGAAGAGGTGCACTCTTTGCTTAACCAAGGTTGGACGGTCGTTGATTTTGGGCGTCAACGCGTTGTCGTCGCAGATATTCATGGATCCAATTGCGACGGAATAAACCCAACGCCTTGCGTCACGGCCAGTGTTTGGGATGCGGAAGCTAAGACGTGGCGCTCGTCTGCTGGCGAGTGGGAATAAGTTGCATATGAGAATTGCAGATAAGCCATACGATCTGGTTTGTTCGATGGGTTCTCTGTGGCACGCAAACTTATGGGCAAATCGTGCAAAGTTATGCGCAAATACCGCGCAGAGTTATGGGCAAGCTTCCAAGATTTTCTTCAATGAAATCAATGTTGGGAATGTAGCGTTATGAGCGTCCCTACAGATTTTTGTAGGTTTGCGCATAGCACTTCGCACACCCCATAAGTTTGCGTAGTTCGCCCATAGTTTTGCGCTGCGCGTTTCTCTGCATTAGGACGAATTCAATCAGTGTATGGCTTAGTCGTTGCGGTTATGGCCCTTTGCATTGCTCAATCCCGCAAAGGGCCTCCTTAAGGAACCTGGGATTCTCGCGAAGGTCTGCGATGCGCAGAAAGCGGACTTTGCAAAGTCGAGAATAAAGGTCCGTTATGGACGTTCCATCGCTGTCCTGGGATTTCCTGGTATCGGTCGGGTGGCCGTTGTTACAGTAAGTTTAGAAGCTTCGAATTCCCAGCGTTCAAAACAAGAGCCGCAAGTGTCCCTGTTATCGTCGCCGGTATACCCTGCTTCCAGGTATCGAACACTAGATGGCAGAATATCGCTCCGACAGATGTGCAGAGCAACGCAAGTGCGCCTAGCGGCCCGATCCACGACGATTGAAACCAGATGGCAATTGCCCCGAAAAGTTCCCCGCATCCGACGATGAACATGATCTGCCTGTTAAGGCCGTAGCTTTCGAACATGCCCAACTGGATTTCAAAGACCTTCTCTTGCCACCCAAAAATCTTGATGGATGAAGCAAAGAGAAAAAATGCAGATAGAAGACCGACGGCGATGTTCAAGAGCAATGCTAGTCCTTCCGGTTTGATTTCTTGTAGGCTGCCGGAGATACGCCCGTCCATTTACGAAATGCTCTGGAGAAGGCGGTTGGGTCGGCATAGCCAAGCCTTTGCGCTGTCTCGCCGACGGATTTATTGTCTTTTGCCAACAGGCGTTCGGCTTCTTCCTGCTTAATGCGCGCGATCACTTGGGACGCCGTTTGACCGTAGGGTTCCAATCGGTTGTTCAGTGTTTCCTGATGAAATCCGCAAAGGTTCGCAAGCTCATCCACACCAAATCCTGAATCCGCAAGATGGACCCTGATCAGGCCTTTCAGTCCCGCAAGGAAATCCTGCGGGGCGGCCAGATCCTCATCCATAACCCTGTAGTCTGGGGGGTTTTCCAGTGCCTCTGGTCGTAATCTGTAACTTAGCCAGCTGGAGGGAAACTTGATCGAAAAACCTTGAGGATTGCACTTGATTGCCCGAACGCCGTGAAACTGACCGGGCAGCGCATCCGGGTCACTGAGGCGAAGAATGACCAGATTGGGGTCCCACCTGAAATCCAGGATACGGTGCAACAGGGATATCCATATACTTGTCAGAAACGCATCGGTTTGGCTGGGAGAAACCGAAATTTGGAAGTTCCTTTTGGCACTGAAATACGCGTGCTCTCCTTCGACAAAGAGGGATTGCGTAACGGCATTGGATTCCTTGGAAACCGCTTGTGTGAACCTGGTAAAGAAGTCTCCCAATGTAAGGGCTTCTGCCAGCATATCGCCGAGCGGGAGAAATTTGACAAGGTCAACGGATTGCCCGACCCGTGCGCAAAAATCCGTTGAAGTGGCTTCTGCCACGGCCTGATAGATCTGGTAGACGGTATCGTGGCGCAGGAAGTTCTTCGGGTCCATTACCTGCGCTTCGTTCAACCCCAGAGGATCAAGAACAAACGCGGGTTCGACCCCCACGCTGCGAAGCGCTGCGACAACCGGACCCGCAACTGAAGCCCTGACGAGTGGCAGCGACTGATCCGTGTTATTACCAAGTCTTCTTGTCATCTCTTCTCCAGAAATTCGCAATATTCCCGAGTGTAGGAAATTCCCACAATAAAGTTATGAAACCTTACAGTTTCCCAAAACTATTTTTCTCGAACCGGTAATCTGTCAGGCATCAAGTTATTCGAATTCTATAATGACTCCTAATTGCGCCTTTTGCGATTCTTGAAGATTGGAGCCCTAATGAACGGATGCCTGATGCGCATACTTGTGCCCGCAGTACTGGCTGCGAGCCATCTGTTTCCAACTCATGCCGCTTCACAGGAAGAAAGTTTCCCGATCCTTTTCACAAATGTTCATGTCTTTGACGGGGTGAACGAGGCGCGGATCGAGAACGCAAATGTTTTGGTCGTCGATAACCTGATCGCCGAGGTCTCGACTGAGCCGCTTGTCGTTGCCAATGCGCAAATCATCGAGGGCGGTGGGCGCACACTGATGCCCGGAATGCATGATCAACACGTGCATCTTACCGTGTTCAACCCTCTCAGCGATGGTTTGCGCCAGAATATCACACCCTTTCATCTTGGCGGCGTCGCGACAATTCGGTCTGAACGCATCCTGATGAATGGGTTCACCACTGTCCGGGACCTAGGCGGACCAGCAAAATCCATCGCTCGCATTATAGATTCCGGCATGTTTCCCGGGCCGCGCATTTACTCGTCTGAAGCCTTCATCACCCAGACATCCGGGCACGCGGACTTCCGTAAACTGAACGACCGGCATCCCACACTGTCTGGGCAAGGACCATCACATTGGGTCGAAAGTGAAATGAGCTTTATAGCCGATGGGCCGGATCAGATCCGGATGGCCGTACGCGAGAACCTGCGCCGCGGGGCAACCCAGATCAAAATTATGGTCAGCGGCGGTGTTACGTCCGAGTTCGACCCCCTGCATTCGCTTCAGTACCAAGCCGATGAAATCCAGATGGCAGTCAAAACCGCCGAACAGTGGGGCACATATGTGACCTGCCATGTGTTCACTGAACAGGCGATCCGAAACTGTATCGACAATGGCGCGAAGACCGTCGAACACATCCCGTTTCTGACTCCGGAAGTGGCCGAGGTCATGGTTCAAAAACAGATCATGTTTGCGACCGCCGTGGCTCCGGTCTACTCGGTCTCCACCGAGCAGGCCGAAGCATTTTACACACCAGCGTCGTTTGCGAAGTGGAAGACGGTGCGGGATGCCGCGGCCAACATGATTGAAGTAATTCAAACCACGCCAGGCATGATCGACCTCTATACCCTGGGCACTGACCTCATCAACAACTGGGACCAAACGCTAGAGCAGGACAAGAAGATGAGCGACGAGTTCAAATACCTGCTTGAAGCGAATTTCACACCCTTCGACATATTGCGCATCGCAACTTCAAACGGCGCGCGCATGAACCGTCTTACTGGTTTGAACAATCCTTATCAGGACGGCCCGCTGGGTGTGGTCGAAGTGGGTGCATACGCCGATCTTCTATTGGTCGACGGGAACCCGCTGGAGGACATCCTGCTGCTATCCGATCCCGACACCAATCTGAAGATCATCATGAAAGATGGCGTGATCTACAAGAACACACTCGACTGAGTGTCGCGTGGGGTGAACTTACCTCGGCGCCCCGCGCACTAAATTTTAAGGGAGAGAAGGACATGAGTATTTCGACAAAGACGGCTGCCGTCGCGAGCCTCGTTTTTTGCACGGCCACTGCCGCATTTGCACAGGATACCCTGCCGCAAACCCTGTTCACCAACGTCCATGTCTTTGACGGAGTAAATGAGGCGCGGATCGAGAACGCCAGCGTTCTGGTTGAAGGCAACTTGATCAAAGAAGTTTCCACCGAGGCCATCGACGCGCCTGGCGCGACGGTTGTGGATGGAGGTGGTCGCACATTGATGCCGGGGTTGATTGATGCGCATGTGCACATGGCGATCACGGAGCCGGTTGCGGATCTCAGGGACAATTTTGATTGGATGTACTGGGGGGCCGTTTCCACGATCGAAGCAGAAAAGATGCTGTTGCGCGGCTTTACTTCCGTCCGTGATGCGGGTGGGCCGGCGATGGGGCTTCAAAAAGCCATCGACCGGGGTAAAGCAATTGGCCCCCGTATTTACCCGTCCGGGCCAGTGATCTCACAGACGTCCGGGCATGGTGAACATCGGCACTACACAGAACCGCACCCAAACTTCGAAGGGGCGTCGCCGTCGTTTTTTAATCAGCACGTTGAGTTTCTAGCCGACGGTGTTCCAGAAGTTCTGCGCGCGACGCGGGAAGCACTGCGTCTGGGCGCATCGCAAATTAAGGTCATGGCTGGCGGAGGTGTGTCTTCCAGCGTAGACCCATTACACACGGTTCAATTCTTACCGGAAGAACTGGAAGCTGCTGTCAAAGCTGCGGCAGATTGGGATACCTACGTTCTGGTGCACGTCTACAACGACGAGAGCATTCTGCGGTCCATCGAGGCAGGTGTGCAGAGCATCGATCATGCACAATTGATGACCGAGGTGTCGGCGCAGGCGATCAAGGACGCAGATGTTTGGGTTGTGCCATTCTTCTCGCTTCTGGGGCTGGATGCCGAAACAGTCTCCAAGGCGCTTGGCCCGTTGGCAGCGCCCAAGTTCCTCGAGGTTCAGGGCGGAGCGAGAAACCAGATGCGGTTGCTGAAAGAATTCGGGATCGAAAAAGTCGCCTTTTCAACCGACATTATTGGGGATCCTGCGGCTCTCACCAAACAGAACGATGAGTTCAAGTACCGTCTCGAACAATGGTCATCCTACGAAGTTCTAATGCAAGCAACCTCTAAAGCCGGTGAATTGTTGGCCCTGTCAGGCAAACTCAACCCCTATCCCGAAGGCCAGCTCGGTGTGATTGCAGAAGGTGCGTATGCCGACATTCTACTGGTCGATGGAAACCCCGTCGAGGATGCCCTGATCATGACGGATTACGAGAACAACTTCGATCTGATCATGAAAAACGGCGTGATCTACAAGAACACGCTGGAATAAAAGGAAAGTGGGGTGGTCTATCTTTGATAACCCCACACGTCAGCCAAGAAACCTTCCCTGAAAGGAAAGACGGTGAAACATCTCAGCCTTGGCGTCTTTATGGCGATCTGTGGTTCAATTGCCGCTGCTGAAGACGCCGAAAGCATGCGTACGTTTTTGTTCATTGGCACGTCCAATAGCACCGCATGGGAAATGCAGATCGCCAATCCGGGGGATCGCGCAGCCTCGGTGAAGGGCGGGATCGAAGCGCTCGGCGGAGAGCTTTTGAGCTATTACTGGGGGCTTGGAAACGGGAAGAACTACATCACCGTTTCCCTGCCAGACGATCCAACCTTTATCCAGGCCTTCTATGTCAGCCGCCTCGGCGACGGCCTGTTGGATGACTACCAAATGATCGAATTGATGAGCAGCGCCGACATGGCTGTGGCACTGGAACGTGTTCCCGAAATCAAAGCTGTGGATGACGTAAAGTGATTGGAGGTTCGTCGCACCAGAGATCGTATCTTCCACCACGACCGACCCTTGCCACCGCATTATTGAGCGCCTTTGCACTATTTGGTGGTGCTGCTGATGCCCAGGAAAATGCTGCTCAGGCGAAACTTGAGGCCGCAGCCCAGGTATCGTTGGGTGGTCCGGGATCAGCCAGCGCGCAGCAGGAGCAAGACAGGTTGCGCCGGCTGGAAGATTCGCGTTGGCCCGGTTTGGACCGTGCCATTGATCCAACCGAAACCGCTTTGGGTCGATTTCGGGAAAACACCGGATTGGCGCTCAGCTTTGATTACCAAGCGCTATACCAACGCAGTTCTCACAGCCTGACCGGGCAGGACGAATCTGCATCCGGTCAGCTCAGGATGGTTGGGACGTGGGAATTGGCAAACCGGGGTGGTGAAAACCCGGGTAGCCTTGTCTTTATTCTGGAGAACCGACACCGGTTGGGCCAGTCCATTGCACCCTCAGCACTGCCTGCGCAAATTGGATATCAAGGGGCAACTGCGGTCACGTTTGGGGACACGAACACGACCTTGTCGGTAGCTTACTGGCAACAAGCCTTCGCAAACGGACGAGGAGGAGTGGTGGCGGGTCGGATCGATCCGGGCGACTACTCTGACATTCTGGGTTACGTGAACCCAAGGACGACCTTTTCGAACTATTCAATCCTGTTTAGCCCGGTGCTGCCAATCCCCGATCCCGGTTTTGGTGTCACGGTCGGCGGCTACCTGACGGATCAAATTTATGCGTTAGGGGTGGTCAGCGATGCCAATGGGTCTCTCACAGACATTGAGTGGTTTTCCGGGGGTAGCGAATTCTACAAATACGCCGAGATCGGCTGGACGCCCGAAAAATCAAAACGATTTCTGACAAACGTTCATCTGGGGATGTTTCACACGGATGCGCGCCAACAAGTTGGCGTACCGGAAACATATGGAGCCACACTTTCTGCCAACCATACATTCGACAACCAACTGATGATCTTCGGACGGCTGGGATGGTCCAATGGCGGCGGTGCGTTGGCCAAGCGTGCAGTCAACGCAGGCTTGATGTGGCGACCTGGCCCCTATGATGATCTCCTTGGCATAGCGGCCACTGTTGCCGACCTGACGACACCAGGATTGCCCAATCAAACGACACTTGAAGCTTTCTACCGTTTGGACTTGGCCGACAATCTGGCACTGACGGCAGACGTGCAATACCTGAAAAATCCCGGATCAAACTCGAACGACCCGCTGGTCTTGGGACTGAGACTGAGGGTCAATCTTTGATGAATGCCGGGTAGCAGTTTCCGTTCGGGCTTCATTTTGGCCGGAACGGGCGGGGGCGGCAAGTGAGTGGGTCGCCCCCAACTATTTTTGATGGCAGACCTTTTCGGTCTCCTTATGATCTCTTCAGTCTTTATGTGGGAGCTTTAGTGTCATGACGCGATACATCTACGGTTTGGTTATTTTGCTCTTTGCTGCGGCGGTTTCGACGTCAAACGCTGTTCCAGCGTACGCACAGAACGCGGCGAGTGAACAGGAACCTGCCGAGGTACAGCAAGAAGATCTCTTAACTCAGGTTGCCGACAAATCAATTTCTGCCGGTGACCTGGAGATACTGCTTGTTCCGCTGACGACTGATGAGCTTTCAGAAATTGCTGTTGCCTGGCAAGACCATGTTCGCAACCAACTTGAAGAAATTGCCCGTATCAATCTTAGCCTTCAGGCCGGAAACGAAGCGCAAGAAGATGACCTGAGATCACAGCTTTCTTTGATAAACGACACTGGCACTGTAATTTTGGATAATTACACTCTGGTCTTGAACGAATGGGCCCTAAAGGGTGCCGCCGAAGAAGACCTGAAACCGCATACCGATTATCTTTTAGCGCTCAAAACTGGCGTGCTTAAAACAACGGATTTACAGACTTTATTTCATAACGCTCTCCAATGGTTGGTTTCCTGGGAGGGAGGTGCTGGTCTTCTATTGGCTGGGTTGGGTGTTTTGGCTGCTGTTTGGGTTATGATGTTTGTAGCCAAAATGGTGCGTCGTTTAACTGAGCGCGGTCTTGAAAAGATACCAACAATATCGCGGATGCTTAAGAAATTCATTGCGACCGCAGTGTTTTGGGCGGTCTTTATTCTCGGCATTCTGGTTGTACTTGCCTTGTTCGGTGTGAACGTCACTCCTTTGTTTGCAATATTTGGTGGTTTGTCTTTCATTCTTGGCTTTGCGCTTCAGGAAACGCTAGGCAATCTCGCCAGCGGACTGATGATCATGGTTTTAAAGCCATTCGATACCGGAGACTATATTCAGGTTGGCGGGTCATCTGGTTTTGTTGACGAGATGTCGGTCGTTTCGACAAAAATCCGAACCTTCGACAACCAGATCATCATTGTGCCGAATAGTAAGATCTGGGGTGACGTAATCACAAATGTCAGCGCATCTGATGAGCGTCGCGTCGATCTGGTTTTTGGGATCGCGTATTCAGACAACGCTGCTCACGCAATCGATGTTCTGAAGGAATTGGTCGCAAGACATGAACTATGCCTGAAGTCGCCTGATCCAGAAATATTTGTTGGTGAACTTGGCGACAATTCAGTCAATATCTTTTGTCGACCGTGGTCCAAGTCTGACGACTATTGGACTGTCTATTGGGACCTCACAGGACAAGCCAAGGAGCGGTTTGACCAAGAGGGAATATCAATACCGTTCCCGCAGCGCGATGTTCACCTGATCCCAGTGGAAGGAGTAAAGACATGAGAGCATTAGTAATATGGATGATGTCCTTTCTGCTTCTTTGCAGTGTAGCCTCGGCTCAGTCAGAAGAAATACTGCTGCCACAGCAGGAGCGAGAAGATCCCGAATTCATAGCACCGGTTATTGTCGACGGGGATGAGCTTTTTGTCGTCCGCGGATCCAGCGCATTGCCCGCAACGGACAGGGCCGCAAAGATTGAAGAAAGAATTGCTCAAGTCGCGGATAGATCAGAGAGCAAAACGGTCGACATCCAAATCTCCCGGGCTGAATTTGGACAACTCGTACGCGTCGACGGCCATATGGTCACCATTACCACTCAGGCTGATGCCTACCACGAACAGATGGACATTGAAGTTCTGGCCGGGCTGCAAGCAGAGGCCATCGAAAATGCCATTTTAAAGTACCGGGAAGCGCGATCCAGCGAAGGCCGCGTTGACAGCGCCTTGGCCGCTGTCGCTTGGACGGCGTTGTTTGCACTGGTGTCATACTTCTTCTTTGCCAAACGGAAGAAGTTTCTGGGCTACGTCAGAAACAACTTGGAAAAGAGAGCGGAAAGCGTCGAGGAAGCTACAAAGTCAATCCTACGAAGCAGGGCAATCGCGTCTATCATCGTTTATTCAATTCATGCTTTGATGTGGGTGCTGTTTCTGTTTTTTCTCTATTACTACCTGTCCTTGGTTTTGCTGTCATTCGCGGAAACCCAGGCCATCGCTCAAGTTCTTCTAAAGTACGTTAGTGAGCCATTGATAAATGTTGTGCTGGCTGTCGTTGGGTACATCCCAAACCTGATCATGCTGGTGATTATTGCAGCCTTATGTCGATTTGCGATCCGCGGCCTTGATCTGTTCTTTGACAACCTGGAGAACGGTGCATTCGAAATCAAAGATTTCGAGGCGCACTGGATCGCGCCAACGAACATGCTGTTCAGGGCTTTGATCATCGTGATCGCACTGGTGTTCGCCTACCCATACATTCCGGGCTCAGGTTCCCGGGCGTTTCAAGGCCTGACAATTCTTGCCGGTATCATGGTCTCGTTGGGATCTAACACAGTTGTATCGAACATGATGGCAGGTCTGTTTGTCATCTATCGGCGCAGCACGAATGTTGGTGATCGAATAATGGTTGGCGACAAGATAGGGGACGTAACCGAAATCAAGCTTATGGAAACACTTATCAAATCCATCAAAAACGAAATGATCAGTATTCCAAACGCTCAGTTGTTGAACTCAGAGGTCGTGAATTATTCGCGCAAAGTCGATGGTCGAGGCCTTCTCGTACACACGACGGTCGGGATCGGGTACGAGGAGCCGCCAAAAAAAATCACGGCAATGTTGATAGAGGCGGCTCATCGCACACAGAGTTTGAAGAAAAACCCGGAGCCTTTTGTACTTTGGACACAGTTGGCTGACTATGCCATCAATTACGAAATTAACGCATACACATCTCGAGGATCGAGTTTGCCTAAGATTCTGTCTGATCTACACCAAAACATCGTGGAAGTGTTCAACGAGAACGGTACGCAAATTATGACACCGTCCTACATGGCTGACCCGCCAAGTCCTAAGATTCCCACTGAGGAATGGGATGGAAAGCTTGCTCATATAGCGGAGTAAAAGAATACCAAGTCCACTCTGGGTCCACTAAACCCCGCCCTTGCAGGTTGTCGGAATAGTTTGATTGATCCAGAGCAATGGGTAGGATTAATGCAATAGTTTTCAGAACGTTTTGGGGTTCCAGATGATCAATTGGACATTTACCGCAATAGTAACGCTTCTCGCGAGTGGCGCTGTTGCGGCTGGTATGGAGCCGTGGGGTGAGTCCGGCGACTGGAAAATTTTGATCGACCCCGAGAAAGGAAATGGCTGCCTCGCGTGGAAGCCCTTCGAAGACGACATGACAGTTGAAATTGGCGTCGCACCCAATCAGGCTGGCGGTTTCTTTGCCGCCTACAATCCGGCCTGGGTTCAGATTGAGGACGGATCAACCGGCATCGTGAGCTTCGATTTTGGTGACGCAAAGTTCGAAGGCGAAGCCATAGGTGTTTTTAAAAATGGCGTCCCCGGGGGGTACGCTTTTTTCGACAACCCTGCGTTTGTAACCGAATTCGGCAAGCGCCAAAGCGTCACGATTATTGGTGAAAGTGGAGCCGAAGTAGAACTTGATCTAAGTGGGTCCTCAAAAGCCATCGAGGCCGTTTTGGCATGCCAGGCAGAACAGCCTGAACCACTCAAGAACTAGGTCGTGACAGACTATTGAAGCTGGTTCATGTCTGGCACGCACGGTTGCCTGTCTGCTGGCATCGCATCAGCGCCCTCCGGAGCCTTGTTTCTGGATCCACCCACATCCAACTTGAACTTCGGTGACGAAAGTTGGCCAGTCACATCAAACGGCCACGCGCTACGGGATAGCGGTTTGCCAACTCGACGAGGTTCTGCCCTGATCGCAATAGTATCTTTGACCCAATCCACTTGGCCCTTGGCCACCAATTGAACAGAACCCGTTTCAACCACGATGGAGTCTGCGCTTACCCGGCCGGCTTCGATGTTAATTGGTGCCACAACGCATGTTATGTCCGTGTAACCTTGACGGAGTTCCTCTGAAAACAGCCATGGGAAAATACCAAGCCCTGCCAACTCCAGAAGGCTGGTGCTGACATAGCCTTGTGACATCGATAAAGAAGCAGTGCCGCGCATGGAATTCACAAACGCTTTGCCAGACGCGGTATTGCCTGAAACGTTGAACTCACCACTCAATCGCCCATATGCATCTATCCCGATACCCAGTTCATCGAGAATCTCTCCGAATTCCCATCCTGAGGTTGACCCCGACAAGGAGAGCCAATCAGGTGAGTCAATCAGATCCATCACTGCCCGTAGGCTGAAGTTTCCACCGCCATAAGCCATCTGGAGCGGGCCAAAATCTACGGTCCCTTCTTTTGCAGACAATTGGCTGGAAACAGAAGTTACGCCTTGTTGGCCAACAATCTCCTTAAAGTCGATCTGTACCTCGACGTCAGCCTCTCTCAGTACGCGCTGCACATCCAGAAGATCGGCTGGCTTTCCTTTCTCCTTTGGTAAAACCAGGGGCTGTACGTTGGTTTCCTTCGGTAGAACCAAGGGCTGTACGTCGGTTTCAGGATCTTTTGAAGCGTCGCCTACCAAGCTTTTAAGCTGGTCCAGCGTAGCGGTCAGGTTTTTTAGATCGTTTAAATCGAGCCTTTTACTCGCAACGTTTCCGCGAATTACAGAAGCGCCCTCGGGAAATTTTGCATCCAAAGCGGCCAGAAGGTGTGACGAACCGGCTTCAAACTCGATTGAGGCAGTGAAGTCCTCGCCCTGCTTCGACGTCACTGCATCGACGGCAAGTGCGCCAATCTCGACAGGTTGCAATTTGAGCGCAGTCAGAAAACTAGCTCCGTCGCTGACATCCAGTTCCACGTCAAAATCAAGGCCTGACAGGCCTTTCAATTCGCTGACCGATAGCGCGAGGTCAAGCGCCCAAAGATCTGTGCCATAGGTGGTTGCATTAAACCTGTTGAGCGAAACAGACCCTCCTTCATTGGACAAGCTGAAGTCGGCATTTATGCCACCGAGCTGATCGACAAAATCTTCATCCATATTTGGCAAAATCAATTTGGCCGGCCCGTTGAGTGTGCCTTCGAAGGTCACGTCCTGAAGCTGAAGCAGGTCGAGAATTTCGCCGTCGGCCTTTAGAATTGGGTCCTCTACGGGTCCTGCCTGTAAGGCGATGCCCAGCATCGCAAGCCGACCATCGGGCATGCGGCGAATGCGTTCGATAGAGGCTGGCCCGATCACGTCCAGGCCTTGGTCAAATGCGTTAGTTTGGAACAGAATTTTCTCGAACTCGAAAGACGCAAGGGATCCTACCATGTGCATTTCAAAGGCTGTGAACTTCAGCTCCTGGAAACTCTTTGCTGCGTTCGGCGGCCGCCCCTCAGGATAAAGCCGCGCGTCGAATAACAGATCAACGCCACGAGCTGTGTAGAGGTCTTCTATCGACCCTTCAGCAGTAAGTTGCTGTCCGTCCTCAAGGTTTACGGTGGTCGTAAAGGTCTCGATTTTCAGAGCATCCTGAGAAACAAGCTCTGCTTGCAACTGGCCATTCCCTTCCAGAACTCGCTCCAGCCCAATGACTTCAAGAAAGTCACCGAATTCACCAGTGTCCATCTGCAAGACAGCACGATAGCCACCTCCCTCGCTTTCCGAAAAAGGTTCGCCGTCGTAGCTTACCGTCATTTCGCCAAAATTGGCGCGCGTCGTAAACGGCGCACTATGAGGATAGTCACCCTCGATTTCGAAACTTTGGCCGTTGACGGAGCCTGTCCCTGAGACCTTTGTTCTTTGCCCTTTGTCTACCTGTTCCAGAGCGAGAGACTGGAGGTCAAACACGAACGAAAAGCCAGAGGTTTGATCATCAATGTTCAACCCAATGGACGTGAAAGCTACATTCTTGTCGCTCAGGAATGAGAGGATTCCGCTACCTTCTGGGTCGCCCTCATTGGACCCGCCTGTCTCAGCTATAGCCTCTTGATTGTCCTCTTCCGCGGCGTTTTCGGGTTCAGGTTTTGTCGTCGGTCGGCCTTTTCGCCAACTTGTAGTGCCGTCAGCAGCTGTAAGGAAATTCGCCTGGAGACCGTCAACGACGAGGTTGTCAAAGTGCAGACGTCGATTGGCCAAAGCAGCAACATCCAATTCCAGTTCCAGAAGGTTCAATTCTGCAAGAGATGTTTCCGGCATAGTTTGGCTCGGGATAACCACACCACCGACGTAAATGTGGGTAATGCGTCCAAGCGCGACACTTACATCGTCATTAACCACAATCGGTTGTCCGATTTGTTCAGAAAGGACTTTTTCGACCAGGTCACGTCGCATCTCCGAGAATAGCGGCGCAGCAAGTAGCAACCAAACAAATCCGATTGTTGCAAACACAAGTAGTACGACAATCCCAATTGATCTAAGAAGCCAAGTCCTCATGCATCCCCCTGTCGTCGCCTACGCCGTTTGGTCTATCTGCAATTCGGCGTTCGCCAATCTGCTGGACTAGATGGGCACATAATTCGGTTCGCGCGCGCCGCGCATTTCGTGCTCATCGGTCCAAAGCTGCCAGGATACGGGCATCCCGTTCGTAAGGGTCCTCGCGGAAATGAACGACCCCGTCTTCGACCCACGCTGTCCAATATGTCAAAAGAACCGGCATTGGCTCAGGTAGATCAACGCGCGTTGTCTTTCCGCTATCCAAAATGGACTGCATCTTCTGTCGGCTCCAATCTGGCTCTCCCTCCATCAGAAGGCTCGCGAACTCGAACGGATACTCAAGGCGAACGCAGCCGGAACTGAGATTTCTCTCGTTTCGGTCAAAAAGGGTTTTGTCGTTTGTGTCGTGCAAGTATACAGCGTATTTGTTTGGAAACATGAACTTAACCAAACCCAGCGCATTGTCTGGGCCCGGTTGCTGAACCAGGGTCACGCCGGGGTTCTTCGCCCCCCAGTTTACAGCGTTTGCGGGGATTGTCTGGCCATCCTTGTTCCGAACGACATAGTTGTTGCGTGTCAGATAGGCTGGATCCTTGCGGATGCGCGAAAGTTTGTCTTTACGAAAAATCGAGGCGGGAACGGTCCAGGTGGGATTGAATTCAATGTACTTGATTTCGTCTCGGAACACTGGGGTCTTTCGATAGGCTGACCCTGTGATTGATCTAGTGGTCCAAAGCGTGCCATCCGATGTGACCAAATATGTGCGGGCTCCTGCAATGTTCACCAGCACGAATTCGTCGTCGACTTCCCGCATAAGCCAGCGGCCACGTTCCAAGCTGAGACGCAGCTTGTTAATGCGATCTTCCACCGGTTTGTTTAGCGATGCGAACGTCTTACCGCCAATGACCCCATCGGCTTCTAATCCATGCCGACTCTGAAAAGATTTGACTAATTTCAACAATTTATCGTCGTAAACCCAAGCTGGATTTATGCCGTTTTCGCCATCTTCAGAAGAACTGCTTGTTTCAACGTAGCCTTCTGCCGCCAGCCTTACACGCAGCTCAGCGACGGCAGGGTCCACCATCTCTGGTTTAAGAACGGTTTCATCCGAAACATTGGTCCAACCGCCCTGTAAAGCAATGGCCCTATACTTACTCAGTGCTTCGACAAGCATCATATACTGCGCATTGTTGATATCGATGCGTTCGATTAACGCGCTAAAACCTTCACCTTGAAGAAACTGATTTAGGACAACGGCTGGGTCTTCTTGAATTACCGGTTTTGAGAAGTTCCAATCGTCGTCTAGTGCATTTGGGTCGACTTTCCCAAACACCAAATGATGAACCAGTTTCACAGCAGCGTCAGTTGCCAGAATATCGAACAATGCTTGATTAGAGACATCCCCACTTTGGGCGGCCTTAAATGCGGCTTGAAGCTCCGCTAAGTCAAAATCTTCCGGTCTGAAGCCTTGTTCTATTGCACTATCCAACTCATCAAAGAGTTCGTCTGACAATTCATCGCGTGTCCACGCAGGAGTGAAGTCCCTCTCTTCGTAGAAACGCGGCACTAGGATTTCAGCATCCAAGCTCTTTCTGTCAGGTAGCGTGCTACTCACGTCCAACTTGGCACCGAGTAGAGAAGCAATCTGCTCTGATATCTCGTTTGCGACACTTGGGTTGGGGAATATTGTTACCAATGCAGTTAGCGAAATCGCGACTAACGACTTAACGTGACCCAGCAATACCTCCTGCGGCTTCGCGCTATATGCTGTCTCTATGTGGGAGGATACTCGTACATAATGTATAATCAAATCGTAATTTATGATTTTAGTATGGCCATTTGATTGGAGGGTTCGAGTGCTGTGTGTATATGCAGGGGATCGGCACTGAACGTCCAAACGATGCTGTGGACGAGGCGGCCCTGTTGAATCTAATGTCATTACAGTATCGGCGGAGTTGGGCGGGTTATGGCGACATTTGTATTGGTCCATGGAGCGTGGCAAGGGGGATGGTGCTGGGCTCGCGTAGCCGCGCTTCTGCGCAGGGAGGGCCACGACGTTTTTACCCCTACACTGACAGGTCTGGGCGAGCGTGCTCATCTCGAGAGTGACGAAACCGATCTGGCCATGCATATCGAGGATGTCCTGGGGGTGATCACGTGCGAAGAACTCTCTGACATTGTTTTGTGCGGTCATAGCTATGGCGGCATGGTTGTCACCGGAGTCGCAAATAGAGCGCCCGACCACATTCGCTCACTTGTGTACCTCGATGCGCTCGTGCCGGGCGATGGGCAGGCCGCCTTGGATGTGTTGCCTGCGGATATCGCGGCAGGGCTTCGTGATAGTGCCGTCGATGGCAAAGTCGCGCCGGGCCCAGCGGAGGCTTTTTCGGTGAATGGAGCAGACTGTGCGTGGGTAGACCGCCGAAATGTCGCGCAACCACTCAAGACATTTGAGCAACCGATTCAACTGGTGAGCGGCGGAACCAAGGTGTTAAAGCGGACCTACATCTATGCCACTGGCTGGGTCCCAGGGCTTGGCCAACCGTTTTTTGAGCGATACCAGCATCAGTCGGGGTGGACAGCGGTTTCGGTGCCATTCGGGCACTACGTGATGATCGATAGGCCTGACGACTTGGCCCGAATGCTAATGTCCGCGATTTGAATTTGGCCGCCGGATCCTGCACGAGCGCGCGGACAGCGAAATCGCCCGCATAGGAATAGTTATTGCTTCTATCCCGATTGTCCTACTTCAATCAGCGCTTCGGGCGAGATGCGCCGTAGCTCCGCAAGTGAATCCGCGTCTCGACTGATCAGCTGGCATTGATCTCAAACCGAAGCTTCAGCTTCAATGGCAGGCAACCGATCTCGGCGCCGTCACTTTCGGATGCTCGATAATGAGTATGCGGTACTAGCTAGGAAAATAAGATCGGCTCAGACAAGGCGCTCGACGTTATCTTGGCCAACAAGTCTCTCACAATTGCCTTAGAACTGTTTCCCACTGACTAGGGTTGAATTTTTTCGACCAGAGTGCACTCTTGATTGTGGATGAGCGTCTAAAGTCGATTGAGCTGAGAGAGGACTACTATAAATTGAACGAATTCTACGCACCGCGCAAACTTATGGGCAAAAAATGCAAACTTATGCGCAAATCTCGCGCAAGGTTATGGGCGTAGAATCCGTAATTTTCTGAATGTAATCAGTGTTGGGCGCGCAGCGATATGCGCGCGCCTACAGATATTGTGGAAGTTCGATATCGGGTTCATCTGCCTTGGAATCGTTATGATCTAAGGTGGTAAAATCTGGTTTGTAGATCGAATGGTCTGGGTCTGGCGCGACTTCCAAAAAAGTGGCGGGTCGTTGAGTGATCTTGAAACTGAGCGCTGAGGAATTGCCCTCTTGGAACAGTTCGCGGCTGCCTGTTCCCGTTTGGGTCAGATCGCACCCATTTTCCGGCGTAGATACTGCGCGAACTCCGCCACTCGGCGAGGTTGGGCTCGGCCGGGTGGAAACATCATTTGTAGCGGCTTGGGTGGTGGGAGGAATTCGCCTAACAGGGCCACAAGCTTTCCGGCTCTGACATCATCGCCAACATCCAGTTCCGATTTCAACACAATGCCATGGCCTGCCAGAGCCCAACTGCGGATAAGCGAGCCATCATTTACAATTCGGTTTCCCTTGACTGGGACAAGCTGGCGCTCTCGGCCTGCGACAAACTCCCAAACGTTGTCGAGCGAACCACCGAAACGCATAACCAGGCAGTTATGATTTGCGAGGTCTTCGGGCAGTTCTGGTGCTCCATATGTCGCCAGATAGCTGGGTGCTGCGCAGACGAAACGCTGGTAGCTTCCAAGGTTGCGTATTCGGAGTGAGCTGTCGGTGATGTCCCCAAACCGAACAGCCAAGTCAAAACCCTGACCCACGAGATCGACATAGCCATCGGATAGCGACAGTTCTATTGACACAGCCGGGTTCTCTTCGGTGAATTCAGAGATCACGTCAGAGACAACACCACGACCTAAATCAATAGGCGCACTGACGCGGATCAGGCCAGAAAGGGTTTCGGCGCCGAGGCGAATGCGGGTGTCGAGGTCGGTGACTTCACTGAGAACGCTCTTGGCGCCATCGATCAGGACCCGACCCTCTTCGGTCAAACTGATTGAGCGTGTCGTTCGGTTGAACAATACCACACCGTAGTGTGATTCCAGCGCAGCGAGCCGTTCGGAGACAGTTGTGCTCGATAAACCTGTCTCTCGGGCCGCCGCGACAAGGCTGCCTTTCTCGGCGATGGTCAGGAAGAGGCGGAGGTTGTCGAGCAGCATTAGTCGATATTTCCGGATTATATTTCCGATGAATGACTGTTTATCCCGTTTTGACGGCGGCGTAAATCTACGACACCAACGTAACAGCAAAGGAACGACCTGATGGCCAAGCTGACCATTGTCGCCAACATCAAAGCCAACCCCGGCAAGATCGACCTTGTCAAAGCAGAGCTCACCAAGCTCATCGACATAACGCGTGCCGAAGAGGGTTGCATTAACTATGACCTGCACCAGGACAACGACAACCCGGCACATTTTGTGTTCTACGAAAATTGGGAAAGCCGAGAGCTTTGGCAAAGCCACATGGGTGCTCAGCACCTTGCGGCTTACCTGGAGGCGACAGAGGGCGCCGTTGCAGAGTTCACGTTGAATGAGATGACAGTCATCGGTTGATACAGAACCGGACAAAGGAGCACGTTATGAAAGCCGTGGGATACCGTGAGGCAGGGTCGATTGATCGGGCGGATGCCTTAATCGACTTCGATACCGACAGACCGACGCCGAAGGGGCACGACTTGTTGGTCAAGGTGCAGGCCGTGTCAGTGAACCCAGTCGATACGAAAATTCGTCAAAAACGAGCTCCTGCAGGTGCAGCACCGGATATTCTGGGGTGGGACGCAGTAGGGATCGTCGAAGCAGTTGGCGAAACGGTTGAGACTTTCAGTCCGGGAGATACAGTTTGGTATGCCGGGGCGATAAACAGATTGGGAACCAATGCTGAGTTTCATCTGGTTGATGAACGTATTGTCGGAGCCGCGCCAAAATCCATACCTGCAAAAGCAGCTGCGGCGATGCCGCTAACGACGCTTACTGCCTTTGAGATGCTGTTCGACCGCTTGCGAGTCCAAGATGCCGTTCCCGGCGGGACAAAAACGTTGCTGGTTATAGGTGGCGCAGGCGGTGTCGGATCAATCACCATTCAATTGGCACGGGCTCTCACTGAATTGACAGTGATAGCGACGGCGTCCCGACCCGAAACACAAGACTGGGTTCGAGAGCTTGGCGCGCACCACGTCGTCAACCACGCGGAACCTTTTGGCTCACAACTCGAGGCTCTCGGTATCGACAGCGTGGATTTCATCTATTCAACGAGCCATTCCCAGCTTTATGCGTCTCAAGCCGGAGAGGTGATGACACCTCAAGGTCGGTTTGGGTTGATCGATGATCCTGAGACCTTTGACATCGCGCCATTCAAACCCAAATCGATCTCATTGCATTGGGAGTTCATGTACACTCGGTCGCTTTTTGGGACTAGAGATATGAACCGTCAAAGCGAAATACTGAATCAGGTTGCCGGGTTGATAGACGATGGAAAGATCAGATCCACAGCAACCGATACACTTGGTACAATCAATGCCGCAAACTTAATGAAAGCGCATGCTATCCTCGAAAGCGGCAAGGCCAAAGGAAAGCTCGTGCTTGAGGGTTTTTAGATGAGAATTGAGCGGCTAGATCATGTGAACATCGTAACAACTAAGTTGTCTGAAATGGCTACTTGGTATGAAGAGGTCTTGGGTTTGAAGCCTGGGGCCCGCCCTGATTTTCCGTTTCCCGGGGCTTGGTTGTATGCGGGTGATCACGCCGTGGTTCACCTTGTGGGTCACGAAGGCACGCCAAATGTCGGCTCCGAAGTGAGGCTTAAGCTCGAGCATTTTGCGCTCTCAGCCACGGGGCTGAGCGCATTCGAAGAAAAACTGATCTCGAGTCAAATCCAGTACCGCAAAACTGACGTCCCAGGGGCTCGAATGGTCCAAATTCACGTGGCGGATCCTGATGGGAATCATATTCATATTGACTTCGAAGAAACCGAGTAGGTGGCTAACCCGCGAAATAGATGGAACGCAAAATCAAGCTCGAAACTTCTTGTCGATTAGGGATTGAGATCCTTGCCGGGGTTGCTTCCTAGAACTACGCAGGTCAACATTTTCGGGAGGTGCAAACGTCGACTTGGAGATCAGCATGCCGGACCTCGAAACAAACAAGAAAAACGTCATCGCTTTCTACGAAATGATGTTCAACGAGTGTCGACCTGCCGAGGCCATAGCGACCTTTGTTGGTGAAACCTATACGCAGCACAACCCACATGTTGCCGACGGCAAGCAAGCCTTTGTCGAGTACTTCGAGCGCATGGCCGCCGAATACCCGGGAAAGCGAGTGGACATCAAACGTGCCTTTGCTGAAGACGATCACGTTATTCTGCATTGCCACCAAATCTGGCCCGATGGTCTCGAGTACGCAGGGATCGATATTTTTCGCCTGGATGCTGATGGTAAGGTTGTCGAGCACTGGGATGTTCTTCAGGAAATTCCAGCAAACAGCGCGAATGACAATTGCATGTTTTGACTTAACCATTCTGACAGCGGTGCATGGCACTTCGAAAGGCCCTGTTGGCTGAGCCACGATAGTCAAAAGTCATAAGTCTGATCCAAGAAACCCGCCGAAGCGTATTTATCGAGAACCCTTTAGCAAGGAGATAAATATGCTCCCGAAAAGTATTCTTGCGGCGACCCTTGGATTGCTTGCAGCTACTTCGCTTCAAGCTGGTGTACAAATTCGCTTCATAGAAGGCGCACCCAAGGACCGTTTTGTTCTGACAAATGTCGGAGCGTGCGAAGTAGATGCCTCGACCCTCAAAATCGACTTGTCGCAATCTGCCGGACGATTGATTTTTGACGTTACCGAAAAAGGTGCGGGCGTAGAGGTATTCCAACCTCTCGAATTCGTAGAGGGTGCGGATGCTCTGCGGCAAATTCCAGCGGTCGTGGACGGGCAAGATTCAATTGAACTTGAGATCACCTCCCTTCCAGCCGGGGACAAACTCGCCTTTACCATCGATGTAGACGACACCATCGGGCAACGCGAAATCACCGTAACAGGGTCGGAGATCGAAGGCGCTACGGTGTCTTATACTGATGAGGGAGAGACCAGTACTAAGACCTTCTCTTCCGAAGCGGTCGTCAACGTCACGACCAAAGACTGCTGAAAGCAGTCCCGAAATGTCGAACTTGTTGATCCGCATAGCATTTCTTGCGCTCATGTTGGGAGGCGGCATCCTGATCGGGACACTGACCGCACCTGGCGATTGGTATGCTCAGCTTTCTAAACCGGCTTTCAATCCACCAAATTGGGTATTTGGCCCGGTCTGGACGGTGCTTTATGTGTTGATCGCCATGGCGGGTTGGCGCCAGTTCGAAGCAGACCGAAGCTCGACTGCCATGAAGCTGTGGTGGGCGCAGATGGGTCTGAACTTTTTGTGGTCCCCAACCTTTTTCGTACTGCAACAGCCGTGGTTTGCGTTTGTGGTCATTGTCGGGTTGCTGATTGTCGTCGTCGTGTTCATCGCTCGGGTCAGGAATTCAGATCGGGTTTCCGCACTAGCTTTCCTGCCGTACTTTGCGTGGGTCGCATTTGCCACGGCCTTGAACTTTTCTATCGCGATACTGAACTGAGAAAGAACGATATGCGTGGAAACTTCGCTGGGCTTGTTTCAAGTCTTTTTATCATCGGATCTACAATGGCACTGGCTAGTGAAAATCTTGCAGAAGACTTCTCCGAGTCTCCGGAGACGCGTTGGGACTACGTTGCCGACACCGTCATGGGAGGAGTTTCCTCAGGGCAGGTGCAGTTTCGTTCAGACGGTGATGTTGCATTCGCGCGGTTGACCGGATCCGTCAGTACAAAAAACAACGGTGGCTTCATCCAGTTTCGACGCAAGTTGCCTGATCGGCCAGATGCGAGTGTATCGGGCGTCAGGCTGTTGGTACGGGGGAATGGCGAGCAATACTTCGTCCACCTCAGGACACGTGGCACGGTGCTTCCGTGGCAATACTATCAGGCCGAGTTCGCAACTTCTGACAAATGGACCGAAGTCTCTTTACCTCTGTCAGGCTTTAAGGCTTCAGGTGCCATGTTGCGCGCTATTCCCGTTGCTAACGAAATCACCTCTGTTGGAGTTGTAGCCTACGGGCGCGATCACGAGGCCAGCGTAGATGTCAGCGAGATTGGATTCTACTGAAGGTCTCTCAAACGAGGGCTGTGTTCTTCAAATAGGTCCGCAACGCCGGTATTTCTTCTTCTGTCAGTTCCTGAATGCGGATGTGCTGTTTCTTCTTTTTAGATGCTGAACCTGTCTTTTCTGAGCGAACATTCAGAGTGTGCTGCTTTCTGAAGAGACAACTCGACTGGCAGTCCCAAGTTAAAAATACTTAATCAAAGCAAAGTACTTTTAGCAAAAAACAACTCCCACATGACGCTTATCTAAAGGAGTGAGTATCATGAAGAGGATTGCAGCATTGGGCCTTGTTGCCCTGACCCTATCATTTGTTGGCACTGGTGCGTTTGCGGAGTGCTACTTTGGGAACGATGAGGTAACCGGGGCGGAAACGATCATCTGTGAGACAGAGAGTGGCTTTTCCAGCTGGGGCACAATGATCGCTGAAGCTTGAGCGCTTCGGGGCACAACACCAGGCTTTCTGTGAGTTAGGGTAAATCAGATCGAACTCTGCAATTGGTAGCACCAAAGCCGAGAAACACGCAGCGCCGAGAGTAGTGACTCAACAGACTCTTCGGTAGTTGTTGCACGACGCGGAACCTCGGGTTTCGCTGCGATTCAAAAAGCTGCTCCAGTTCTTCACCTTGGTTTGCGTCGCCGGAAATTTCAAACTCACGCAACATTGCGCAAATTCTTGGCGTTCTCCGGCTCTCTGGCCAGGCAATGTGATGGCCTCTTTTGTCAGGAGTTCTATTGTTCTTTGTATTGACCCGTCACGTCACTGCCCCACCTTTCCAACTCAGTTTTGGGAGCATCCTGAGTGTTTGTGAGGCCCACCGCCTTATTGATTTTTGCTGTGTCTACCCCGGGCATGGCACTGCAGCTTCGCGAAACAGGGCGTTATGATCTCAATCAACCCGCAAGTCTTCCCCCGGGGTCGAGATTGCATAATGTTCTAAGAATTTGGCTTCACATTCTGGCTAACACCAGTTTTTGCCTAGTCCCGTTCGCTGTCCAAAGCTTCGCGTATGAGCGTCAGATTCGGCAGAGAATTGTGAAATGGACTTGCCCCGAGTTCGGACAAAATTGGCACCAGAGATTCCGACATCTGCTCCATACAAGTTTCCAGGAACTCTGCGCCTTGCGGCGTTGACCGGGCAATTTTCGAACGCTTGTCCTTTGGGTTTGTCTCAAGAGTGATCAAGTTATGATTTTCAAGGCTGGCGAGCATATGCGTCATCGAAGTCTTGGGCACCTGAAACGCGTTTGAGAGTTGCAGTGGGGTTTCACCTTCGGGCCGCCGTACCAGATGGCCCAAAATTCCAAATTGAGTCGCCGTCATTCGACCAGGTAAGAACGCTTCAAGCTTGGTCGAGATCAACTGATTGATGATCCCGACCTCGGTGAAGAACCGGTAGACTTCGTTGGTCTCATCTTCAGGCTTCATTCAGAATTCGTGTCTCCAGCGGCCAGCGCGGTGTGGCGATTGGCTCGGGTCCATGCCCCAAACGCAGCAACATTTGCACTGTGTGGCCCGGTGACGCAAGAAGCTCATGAGCCAGCGCGTATTCGTTAGCCATCTCAGGATATTCCTGAAGGGCCTGACTGACCGGATGAACGCCCAGGCCCATTTCGGTTGTCTTCAAGTAAAAACGCATCAATTGACGTCCGGCATCGAGTTGATCGCTTCGCGTATTTGTGGCTGTCGTAAGGACTGCGTATTGCGGCGTCGCGTCTAGCATGGCGAAGTAGTCTCGCATGTGTGACTGAGTGCCTGGGTGGTCAACGTTCATCAGGGTCTCATTGTCCAATAGGCCGGTAAGTCGCAGCGTTTCCAGCATGGGATCGCGCAATTCAATCCCGTCCGGGTTGGCGTTGATTTCTTCTTTCCCGATCCGCATCAGGTCGACGGATTCTTTCAGGGTCTGCGGCGTTCGCATTTCGATTTCAAAAGCGCGTTTCGTAAGATCTTGAATACGGGTCACCAAATCTTCGTCGGTAATCAAAGTTGCATAGTCGCCAAGCGTAGCCACTTGATCGGCAGAGAGGCGCTGTTCAGTGTATGGTTCTTTGTTCGAATGCCGTTTGAGGATTTGATCTGATAGTGGATCGGATGCCCCGCCCGGCACAAACACTGCTTCTGCGACGGGTCCGTCATCCCCATCAGGCAGTAACTTGACCTCGGTATCAAACCCCTGTGCACCTGCCGCCAGGACCATAGTCTCAACAAATGCACCGAGGCCAATATAGAGCTGGCGGTGGTAAGGATCGGTTTCCGGAAGCTCGCGATCAGGATCACGGTGGATGCGCACCTTGTCTTGTCCAGCCAACTCAACCAGCCAAGGTTGCAAGTTGTGCGGATTGGGGGCGAGAATTGCGTAGGATAAAGCGGCTTTACGTGGGTCGTCATACGGTTTTGGCGTCCACGGAGCCAGCGCGTCATGCGGCGTGCGTGTAGCGAGGAACGCAACCGCGCCCGTTGCCGCCAGTATTGTGCCTCCGCCTAGAATCTTGAGAAAACGTCTTCGGTTTGGCATGTTGACTCTCCGGTAGTGCGATATCGGACTAATTTAATGCGAATTCGTACTACATCAACCCCAATCGATGCAGTGATTGGCTGAGTGATTTAAAAAAAGAAAATCAGAACAGCCGGGCTCAACTGCGGACTGCCTTGGCAGACAATTATTCGGAGCGCCTTTAACGCCGAAAACAAGCAGTTATTTTAGATGAGTAACGATTGAATACGAGAAGATCAGAGGCTGTTGAGCCGATGCTTTTCTAGTATCCCGCAAAGCATAGCCTGTGCTTGCAGCCTGTGTTCTCGATGGCGTTCACGGGCGACATCCGGTCGACCTTCACTAATCGCTTGGAAAACGACTCGGTGATCTTCATTGGATTTGACGGGCAGGGGCCTGATGAACAACGTCGTTGCGCGCGCGCGACGTACCTGGTCGCTCATCATGGCGACAATCGCTTCGACTCGTTTGTTGCCGCCCAACCGAACGAGCTCCTGGTGGAACAACTCGTCGGCCTCGGCCCAGGCTTCAAGGTCTTCGGCTTCGATGGCTTGGTCCATCTTTGCAATTGATCCGGCAAGTACCGCCAGTTCATCATCTGAATAACCCGCTTCGGCAGCGCGCTGTGCTGCGAGACTTTCGAGTTCCGTTAGGATGTCATAGATTTCGCGCATATCGTCCGACGAAACGGGCAGTATTCGCACACCTTTGCGGGGCCGCATTTCCAGCAACCCTTTACTTTCCAACATCAGCGCAGCTTCCCGTATCGGGGTGCGGGACATGCCAAGGGTCTCGGCGAGTTCCGACTCCAGATGGTCAGTTCCGGCTGCAAGTTCGCCGGACAGGATCATCTTTCGCAAATCCCTGACAGCGCGTTGCGTATTGGAAAGAGTTTTTGCGTCCTGATCCTTCACGGCGTCTCCAGGTTGATCTTTCGTCCCTCCGCGGCCGAGAGATAGATGTTCTCTTCGATGCGGATCACGTCCAAATAGTCGCGAGCCGTGTTTTCCAACGGCGTGCCCCGTAGAAGGCCTGAAACGACGTGACTTTGCAAGGCGTGGACACAGTCTCCTCCAAATCCATCGTGATCGCTTGGAGGTAGAATCTGCTGTCGCTCCTGTTTTCCAAAAGCGCGGAGTTCAACTGAACCGTCGCCGTTAAGAAACAGTGATCCTTCCGTTCCTTCGATGAGCGCTTCGCCCATGGTCTGACGCAGGTTTTCGGCGCTGTGGTCAAGGCATCTGTTGCCATCGAACAGAGCTCTTAAACCGTTGGCGTGGTCAAACAGGATGTAACCTGCGTCCTCGCCTGCGATAACTGGGTTAACTTGGCGCAAGTCCGCATAAACTGCGCTGGGCGCATCGAATAGAAACCGGAACGTGTCTACCCAGTGAACCGCTGTTTCATGAACCAGGAAACGCGGCATGTCCTGAAAGTACGGCTGCCGGTCTAGGTAGGCTCGTGGTCCCTGTCCGTCGCCGGGCCGAAGCCGGAAAGTAGCTTGGAGAGGTGTACCAATTCGACCCTCGGTCATCGCCTCTTTGATTGCGCGATACCAAGGCTGGAAGCGGAAGTTCTCGTGTACAACAATAGTTGCCCCAACCGCTTCAGCCTCTGAAACAATCTTCTCAGCTTCATCCAGAGATAAGCAAAATGGCTTTTGGCAGATCAGCCACTTGATACCAAATCGCAGTGCCGAGCGGATTGCCTCGGCCTGCGCCACAGGCGGAAGGATAATGTCTACGAGATCAGGTTCTTCCGCCTCCAGCATTTTTGACAGATCATCGTAAGCGGCCAGTCCTGTTTCTTTCGCCTTGTTGATATCACGGTTGCAGGATGCAATCGGAACCGCTCCGGGCATTCGGGACCAGCTTTCGTAGTGGAATTTGCTGAAGTATCCCGCTCCAACACACGCAACCCTGATGGCTTGTTGAGTATTCATGCCCGCAATGCTTCAGATACCGACGCGGCTGCATCCTGCGTTCCGGCGGTGCCACCTAGGTCACGGGTCAAGTTCTGTCCGTTCGCCGTCACCTTTTCCACGGCTTCACGCAATCGTTCGCCGTCGCTGGACAGGTCTGGATGATCATGGGTGAACCCCAACCATTCAAGCATCATTGCTGCGGACAGGATCATCGCAAACGGGTTGGCAATACCCTGTCCAGCAATGTCCGGAGCGGAGCCGTGGCAGGGTTGGAATACAGCGTGGTTCAACCCGATATCCGCTGACGGAGCCAGTCCCAGACCACCCATGAGACCCGCACCAAGGTCTGAGAGGATGTCTCCGAACATGTTCTCAGTCACCAAGACATCAAATTCCCAAGGCTTCTGGACCATCCACAGAGCGGTAGCATCAACATAAGCATGGTCTGCTTGTAATTCGGGATGGTGGGCGGCTTCTGCATCAAACATCGATCTGAAGAACGCAAAGGCGCGGAATACATTGGCTTTGTCGACACATGTAACTCGACCCCGACCGCGCCCGGTTCTTTTGCGGTTCTGGGCGAGTTCAAACGCGAACCGGAACAGTTTTTCGGACACCTCACGAGTGATCAGCAGAGTTTCACGTGCTTCGTCATCGGTAACTTCGCCAGCGCCTTGGGTGAAGAACAGCCCTTCTGTGCTTTCGCGTATCAAGACAAAGTCGATCTCTTTTCCACTGGGGAGCGACAAAGGGGTCATTTGTCCGCTGCTTACCTTTACTGGCCGCACACCAGCAAAAAGTCCCAGTTGCTTTCGCAGATCAATCTGCGGTGAAATCTCGGTTCCGTCAGGATATCGAACATCCGGCAAGCCCATTGCAGACAGCAGAATTGCGTCAGCATTGCGTGCAGTTTCGAGTGATCCAGCCGGAAACGATTCTCCTGTTTTGGCGTAGTGGCCTGCGCCTGCCGGCGCGTCTGTAAACGCCAGCTCGTAGCTGGGACTGTTGCCCGAGAGCTGGCGCAGGATTTCAAGCGTAGGGGCCATAATTTCCGGGCCGATCCCGTCCCCGTGGAACACCGCAACATCGTACATTTTTTTCATCTTGGCCCGTTTCCTTCCCGTTTCGCATTCATAGCGCGATAGCAGCTTCCACTACAGTACGTTGACAATGCATTCTTTAATGTATACGCAAATAAATGCAATAATAAACGCAAAGATGTTTGGGAGGACTTGGAAATGAAACTAAAGCTAGGGCGGTTGGCGGCCGCAGCCGTGATGGCGACCGGGATTACAGGGGCAGCTGCTGCGCAGGATTATCCCTATCGTGATATCACCACAGCTGTAGTCTGGGGGGCCGGAGGAGGTACGGATACGATCAACCGGATGATCATGGCCGAGATGGAAAAACACCTTCCGGTCTCGATCAATGTGATCAATCAAACAGGTGGTGTCGCAGGCTCCAATGGTATGGTTTACGTCATGAACCAACCAGACGATGGCTATACATTGGTTGGTTTGTCAGAGTCGAACGTCACCGCTGCTGTGCAGGGTGGTTGGGATAAGAAATTTGATTTTTGGTATCCGTTCATTGTTGGCGGATCACCTGATCTGATCTCGGTCCCGGCGGACAGCCCTTACAATACGCTGGAAGAACTGGTCGACGCTGCGAAAGCCGCTCCTGGCACTATTCCCGCGGCGGCTTCCGGCGCAGGTTCAATCCACCACTTGAACCTTCTGGCCATCGAAAAAGGGTCAGGGACTGAGTTCAAGTTTGTTCCATACAAAGGCTCAGCGCCAGGTCAGGAAGCAGCGATAGCGGGTGAAGTTGCGTTGGTTGTGACGTCACTGGCTGAACAGGCTCCGTTGATTGAAGGCGGTCAACTTAAACCGCTCGCGATGTTGACGCCCGAAGATGCGCAGATTGCAGGGGCAACAGTGCCTTCTGCCTTTGGCATCTATGACGGTCTCGATCAGTATTTGCCGCTCAAACAGGCCATCGGGTTTGCAGTTCACAGTTCAGCCGGGGACGATGTAAAGGCCGCGCTTGGTGATGCCTTCGAGCAAGCTATTGCTTCCGACACCGTCGCCGAATGGGCCTCTGCAAACAACTATGATGTCGGTGGTCAACACGGTGAAGAAGCTCAAGAACTGTTTGCGAACCTCGAGGCTACTTTTGCCTACACCTTGCAGGACCTTGGCGCTGCCACAGTGGATCCGGCCTCGCTGGGTATCGAGCAGCCCTAATCCGATCAATTTTGAAGGGGCGCGCTTGATCGCGCCCTTTCCCTCAGGAGGCAGGCAATGGACAAACCTGACGAAACACTGGTCATGCGGTCGCGCGACTTTTGGGCAGCAATTGTTCTTATAACAGTGTCCGTCTTTTTTCTTTGGAAGACATCGGACATTCCACTTTGGGGCGAAAACCGCGCAGGTGTAAGTGGATCGGATTGGTACAACTCGGCTGCAATTGTACCGCTGTTCATCTTCGGTGGATTGCTTAGCTTGTCCTTCGTTTTGCTGGCTATTTCAATCCGCTCAGGTGGGGCCCTAAACGCGCTCAGTGCTTTGGGCATCGGATGGGATAAGTCGGAAGCCTATCGAGCTTCTACAATTGGCCTGATCCTTCTTGCATATGTCGTCGGACTGGTTCCCAGAGTGGACTTCATTCTGTGTTCTGGGTTGCTGATTACAGCTCTGACTTACGGCTACTACGGGGGTCATGCGCGGCGTGCTTTGGTGGCCTGTAGCGCGGTTGTCTCTGCCGGGCTATTTGCGTTTGCTGTGTTTCCCGCGCAGGCGGACTGGAACGCACACAGTGATGATTGGTTTACACTGGCCTTATGGGTCTCGCTCACACTTGTGGTGTTGAGCAAGGCGGTTTCCGAACGCGTTTTGCGATTCGTTCCGTTGGTGGCAATACTTGCCCCGTTCATTCTGGTTTGCGCGATGGCCTTTGTTTTCCGACAGAACGTGCCCGCGCGCGGCGGGCTGATCTTCGAGCAAATCGAATACCACTACTACGTGACGCTTCGTCCGCTATGGAAAGATTGACCGGATGGACTTTATCCTTTCGCAACTGGCTGGATTTGGGACCGCATTCGTGGGCCTGGCAGTAGACCCGCTGACCTATCTGTATTTGATCGCATCCGTGTTCCTGGGCATCACATTCGGCGCATTGCCCGGCCTGACCGCAACGTTGGCAGTGACGATCCTGACGGGTTTCTTCGGCAACAAGATCCCATTGGACTATTCGCTTATCGCTTTGCTCGGGGCCTATGTCGGCGCGATTTACGGTGGCTCTTATCCGTCAATCCTGCTGAACATTCCGGGCACGGCGGCCAGCGCGGCGACAGCCATGGATGGATACCCTCTGGCCAAAGCGGGTCGAGGGGGCGAAGCACTAGGGCTGACCACGACGGCCAGTTTCATTGGTACAGTTATCGGGACCATCACGCTTTTGATTTTCGTGTGGGCGCTGCTTTTGGTTTCAAAGAACATCGCAAGCCCGGAGAAAGCGTTGCTGGCCCTTTTCGGCATTCTGCTTTCTGGCACTTTGATGAGCGAAGACCTGGTGATTAAGGGATGGATCGCTGGTTTGATCGGGCTTGCGATGTCCATGGTGGGACTCGACCCTTTGTTGTCTGAGCCGCGCTATACCTTCGGCTGGTCTTACTTGATGAGCGGGTTTCAGGTCGTGCCAGTTTTGATGGGGGCCTTCGCCATTCCCCAAATCATCGACGGTTTAAGGCACGTTGAGGCCGGGAAAGCTCTGGCCCTGAAAGGTCGCATCCTTCCGAACCTACGCTCCATCCGACGTTACTTGCCGACCATTGGCCGTTCAGGAGTGATCGGGACCGGGGTCGGAGCGCTTCCCGGCGTGGGCGAAGATGTCGCCGGTTGGGTCAGTTACGGTGTCGGCAAGACCGTATCTGCCGAGGGCGATAAGTTTGGAAAAGGCTCTTTGGAAGGTCTGCTGTGCTCTGAAACGGCAAACAACGCCTGCATTGGGGGCGCGCTAATCCCGCTTTTGGTTTTGGGCATTCCCGGCTCACCACCCGCCGCGGCTTTGATGGGGGCTTTCAAGATTAACAACGTGATCCCAGGTCCGACGATAGACCCCGAGATCATTCTGCGCGTGGTTGCAATTTTAGTGCTGGCCTCCCTGACAATGTTCTTGATGGGCCTGTTCACTGCTCGGGTCTTTATCAAAATACTCGCCATCCCGCAGACCATCTTCTTGCCCGTCGTTATGGTTCTGACAACAATTGGGTCTTTCAGCGTTGGTGGTGGCATCAATGATCTTTACCTGATGCTTGGCGTCGGCGCCGTTGCCTATTTCATGAACCTGATGAAATACCCAATCGCGCCCTTGGTGATCGGGGTTATTCTAGGCAGCCTGTTTGACGAAACCTTCCGCCGGTCGCTGTTCTTGTCGGACGGGGATCTTTCGGTCTTCTTTTCACGACCCGGTGCGGCCATTCTGCTGGTGCTCAACATTGGTCTGATCCTCAGCCAGCTGCCCGTTGCAAAGCGCGCTTTCTCACGTCTGAAAGGACTTTCTGTCTGATGTTTGTAGTCACTGTCACTTTCACTCTCAAACCCGGTACGAGAGACACTTTTTTACCGCTGATGGTCGCAAACGCTTCGACCTCTTTGCGTGACGAAGCCGGATGCCAGCAGTTTGACGTTTGCCTCGGCGACGATCCCGAGACGGTGTTCCTCTATGAGGTATACGATGACGCTGCCGCGTTTGGCGCTCACCTCGAAAGCGCGCATTTCAAGAATTTCGATACGGCGGTGGCTGATATGATAAAAGGCAAAGTTGTTCACCAGTATACCGAGGTCATCCGATGAACAATTGGGAGATTCACGCCGTCAAGTATGCGGATCGCAATGCCCGCACTCGACGCGACAGCTTCATCTTGGATGACAATCACGACGCACCTCACGCGATGGACTATTTCGTTTGGGTGTTGACGCGCGGCAACGAAGTCATTCTGGTCGATACCGGCTACGACTCCGATGAGGCCGCCGCCCGTGGTCGTCCCATTGCGATGGACCCACGCGAGGCTCTGCGCCCCTTGGACATCACGCCGGAAGCGGTGACAGACATCATCGTGACCCATCTTCATTATGACCACGCGGGGGGGCTGCATATGTTCCCGAACGCGAAGTTGCATATGCAATCGGCGGAGATGGCCTTCGCCACAGGCCCCTGCATGTGCCACGACCATCTGCGCGCACCTTTCACGGCGGGCCATATTTGCGAGGTCGTAAAGCGTCTCTATTCAGGGAAGGTCGTGTTCTACGATGGAGAAGCCGAGATTATAGATGGGGTCACGGTGCACTGCATTGGTGGGCATTCGCGAGGGTTACAATGCGTTCGCGTAAGGACGGAAGCCGGGTGGATGGTGCTCGCCTCTGATGCCTCGCATTACTATGAGAATTTCATGGCGCGCAAAGCCTTTCCCATCGTCGTCGACCTGCAGGACATGATGGATGGGTTTAAGACGCTCGAGAGGTTGGCCTCGCACCCTCGACTCATCGTGCCCGGCCATGATCCACTTGTGCGTGAGGTTTTTCCCGTCGGTGCGGCACCGCATATCCATAGGTTGGATCTTGGGCCAAACAGAGACATCGAACTATGAAAATCGGTGTCATAGCCGATGACTTTACCGGTGCGAGCGATATTGCAAACACCCTGGCGAAGGGCATGGAGCCAGAAGGTGGGTTACGAACCGCGCAGTTTCCAGGTATTCCGAATACCCCAGCCGACGAGGAGATCGAAGCGGGCGTGATCTCTCTCAAGAGCCGCACCGCACGGGTCGAGGAAGCTGTTGCAGACAGTCTGCGTGCCTTGCGGTGGCTCGTGGACCAAGGATGCCAGCAGTTCATCTTCAAATATTGTTCGACCTTTGATTCCACGACGGCGGGAAACATCGGTCCCGTTGCGGAAGCGCTGGCCAACGAACTGGGCGCGGAAAAAGTGATTTTCTGTCCGGCCTTTCCGACAACGGGGCGTACTATCTATTACGGTCATCTCTTTGTGCTTGGTAAGCTGTTGCACGAGTCTGGGATGGAAAATCACCCTCTTACTCCGATGACGGATGCCAATATCAGGCGATGGTTGCAGTATCAGACTGAAGAAGCGGTTGGGTTGGTGCCAATTGACACTGTGAAGCAAGGTTCAAAGGCGATTGCTGATGCTTTGCAGAAGGCCGACGAACGATTTGTGATTGGCGATGCGATTTCGGATGAAGATTTGTTGGCCTGGGGCGAGGCTCTAAAGGATGACAAGCTCATTACAGGGGGATCCGGGATAGCGCTGGGGCTACCCAGAAACTTCTTAAGAGAGGCTTCATCCAAAAGTGCTGGCAGTTTGTTCACCGGAGCCGCAGGGCCTGCCGCGATCCTTGCTGGGTCGTGTTCCGGTGCGACCCGTGGGCAGATACATGTACATGCGGAATCCCATCCGACGTTCGCCATCGATGTTCCGAGTGTCATGTCCGGGGAGATGACCACGCAAACGCTTCTGGATTTCTTTGAAACGCATTCAGGTGAGGCCCCTCTCGCTTACTCATCAGGAAGCCCGGAAGAGGTGCGAGCGATCCAAAATCAATTTGGTCAGGAAGCTGTAGCGAACAGGCTGGAAAATCTCTTTGCAGAAACTGCACGGGAACTTGTCCAAACGGGTTATGAGCGCCTTGTCGTGGCCGGTGGAGAGACGTCGGGAGCTGTCGCCCAGGCCGTCTCTGAGGCACTGGGGTCACCGGCTATGTCAATCGGGCCAGAGATTGACCCGGGCGTGCCAGTCCTGAGCGTTGGGAAATCTGAACCCATTGCGCTGGCTTTGAAGTCTGGAAACTTTGGCGCTCCGGATTTTTTCGCGAAAGCGCTGAGAATGATGGAGTCGGGCAAATGAGCTCTGAAGAAATGGCGCTGCGGCAGCAGATGTCGGAGCTGTGTGCCTCGCTGTTTGTGCGTGGCTTTTCCGTTGGCACTGCAGGCAATGTCTCTGCGCGTTTATCGGACGGGATTCTCATGACGCCAACGAATTCGACTTTGGGCAATATCGACCCCGAGCGCATCGCCAAGATTGATTTGGATGGGAACCACGTCTCCGGAGACAAGCCGACCAAGGAGGTCTTTCTGCACCAAGCCTTCTATGAGACGCGGCCGGAAGCTGGTGCAGTGGTGCATCTGCATTCGACCTGGGCCACCGCACTGTCGTGTCTGGAAGACACCGATCCCAATGACTGTATTCCGCCGCTTACACCATACGTGGTCATGCGCGTAGGCACGGTTAAACTGGTTCGATACGTAAAGCCGGGTGATCCAAAATCCGGTGATTTGATCCGCGAACTGGGCGGCAAGTATAGTGCTGTTCTGTTGGCCAATCACGGTCCCGTCGTATCAGGAAAGAATCTCTTTTCAGCGGTCTGCGCAGCGGAAGAGTTGGAAGAAACAGCCAAGCTGCTCGTGGCACTGCGGGGAATGCCAACCCGGATGTTGGATGCAGAACAAGTTGCAGAACTCAAAGAGACTTTCGGAAGGATGTAGTTGGAAACCGATAGGGGGAGTGTGCAAACTTTTGGCTAAATCGTGCAAAATTATGCGCAAATACCACGCAATGTTATGGGCAAGAACATCTGAATTTAATGATTGAAATCAATAGCAGAAGCGCAGCGTTATGCGCGTCCCTACAGATTTTGTAGGATCACCCATAATCGTTCGCGACGCCCTTAAACGTTCGCGAACGACCCCAACCGTTTGTTTAGGAGAATTTGACGGAATTCCAAGACTCGCGATATATGTCACCGCTAGATAAAATACCACTTTCCGAAGAAGCGGACATAAGAAGAGCCGTCAAGCATCTTTCTGTAGGGCTCACTTCCCACCGCTCTTAAGTTCACTATTGTGTTGAATGTTGCTGTTGGTCTTGATCTCAAAACCCTTCCAACTGGTTCGTAGTCGCTTAATGATGTGGAGATGCATGAAGTAGCACCGCTTTTGCCAAGTGTAGGTGAAACGAATAACGACGTATTTCTCTCAAGTGTCTCAAAGTTATTCGGCGAACTATTTCCAGCAAAGTTCAAAACTTGATCCGAAAACTGGCGCCTTGCTTTGGGGTCATTGTTTCAATCGCTACACCTGCCTGTTTCAAAACAGCGGTAACAATGGATAGGCCCAAACCAGTGCCGCCTTGGTCCCGTCTGGTTGTGAAGAATGGTTCTGTGATGCGTGCACTGTTTCGCGGGCAAATGCCCGAACCATTGTCGGAAACGATCAGGCTGTTTGAAGCCGCGTCAAAACTTATGTCGACACGTGTTGCGCCGTGTTGAAACGCGTTTTGAAGAAGGTGATGCAGAACGATATGGCCCTGATCTTTGGACAAAGGCAGGTACGTTTCTGGCGGCGCCTGCAACTCGACAACCTTTTCTGAAAACGCGGCTGACGCCGCCTGGACCATATCCGCCAGTGACGTTGGGGTAGGGTCAGTTCGAATACTGGCCCGTGCCAGTTCGCGAAGACGGCTCAGCAAGGCGTTCATACGCAGACCTTCTTGCTGAATGTTATGAACCAGTTTCTGGTTGCGATCACCGGATACCGCTGACGGCCCATCAGACAACAGCTCTGCCGCACCCAAAATTGCCGTGACCGGCGATTTCAACTCATGGGTTACGTGGCTCGTGTAAGTCTCGATCGCAGTCGACCGCTCTGACAAGGTTGCAGCCATCGAAACGACGTTGTTACCCAGTTCCGCCAGTTCCTTCACGCCATAGTGCTGCACGGGATCGGGGATCGGTTTCAATCCGCTGGCGACATCCTGGCTTTGACAGCTGAGATCGCGAATTGGCTTCGAGATCAGCCGCCACATCATCCAACCGACCACAGCTGCAGACACCAGCATGAACACCACGACAGAGCCAAGCGTGAACCGTTCCTGAAACAGGAATTTCCGAAGGTCCATTGGCGTGCGCGACAGGTAAACGGCCCCGATGACCCTGTCATTCAACACCACCGGGTGGGCGACAAACACGCGGTATGAGGTATCGCGACTGATCGAGTTCAGCAGGTGCCGATTGGACGTGTCATCGCGCTGTCGCAGCAATGAAACGGTTTCACCCTCCAACGCTTGCGACACTTCGGGTACATGCAGAAAAGACCCGCTGGCTGATCCACTGCTGGCGATGATCCGCCCAGAGTGATCCATGAAAACATACCCCGACAGAGTGGTTTTCTTAGCCGACCTCGCCAGCTGTGACAGTGATTGAGAGATCTCCGAATACGGCGCGTCCAGCGGTTCATCACTTGAAACCGGGTCGGGGCGCGGCGGCGAGACCTGACCGCGAAACAGATCCAAACTGGCTGGGATGGGATGAAAGTCCTGAGTAAGGCGTTCCATCTGCTCAGTGGACAAACTGTGGCCGACATCGGGTGCGGCCTGGATCTCAGAAAAGGCCGTGGCATAGATTTCGCCAAAGATAACGGCCTGAGACAAAAGACTGCGTTCGGTTTCGCGTGCGAACTGGTTGCTGGACAGGCGGGCACCCAAAACACCAATGATCGGAAGGGTCACAAGGGCGATGCAGACCAGCGAAATCACCAGCGCAAGCGGCGGTCGCCATTTTTGCGTTACGGTCAGCACTGGCAAACGCCCAGCTTCACCCCAACCCCGTGCACGGTTTGAATCAAATCTGGATATCCCAAAGTGCGCGCCTTCTGACGGATATTACGGATATGGCTATCCACCGTGCGACCAGACAGATAGGTGTTGTGGCCGTAAACCAGCTCGATCAAGTGCGCGCGCGCATAGACGCGGCTTGGTGTTTTGGCCAGGATCGACAGGACCGCGAATTCGATCCCGGTCAGCTGGACCTCGGCCTCGGCAAGGGTGCAGCGATGCGCGCAATGATCCAGTTGCAGATCCTGAAAGACCGTCACGTCGTCCGGCGATTTAATGTCGGCCGAGCGGGCAAGGATGGCCTTGATCCGCAGCACCAGTTCACGCGGACTGAAGGGTTTGGTGACATAGTCATCGCCACCAAGCTGAAACCCTAGAATGCGGTCAATCTCATCATCTCGTGCCGTCAGAAACAGGATCGGCACGGTTGAGCTTTTGCGCAATTCCCGGCAGGCCTCCAACCCATCCATTTCGGGCATTCCGATATCCAGCACGACCAGATCGGCCGGGGTATTGCTAAAAACCTCCAATGCGTCCTGACCAGTGGATGCTTCGGTTGTTCGAAAGCCGGATTCTTCCAGCGCAAAGCGTACGACATCGCGAATACGGGCATCATCATCTACGATCAGGATGTTGTTCACTGTATGCGTCCGCCGTCGAAATACTACCGAAGTCACGATCAGAGATCATACTGCCATTGTCCGGGTCAAGTGGAGCTTGCACCTGTTGTCTGCGCCAGGTGAAATCATCCCCCAGCCACCAGGCATCGGTGCGCAGTTTGTAGGGTAACGCTCTCATGCCGAAACCCTCCGGCCTCGGCTCAGGCGCAGCGCGCCCAAAGCCATCAGCATTATCAGTCCGAAAATCGTTTGCGGCTCGGGTGTCGAAGACCCGCTGAACGCTGTTTTGGGATATGCTGCTGGGCCAACGCCCGCCACCTGCGGCAAGGCCACCGGCTTGGCATCTGCTGGCGCGTCGTCGGGGTTTACGACCATTTTTGAAACCGCAACAAAAGAGGTGAACTGCGTCTGAAGGTTGAATTTCAGCCCAAGATCGGTGATTTGCGCTTCAATCTTTCTGGGATCGCCGGCCTGCACCGCCATGGCGCGGTCAAGATCTGCGATTTTGGAACGTGCCCAGGTCAGTGGGATCGCAGTGCCCTGATGCGTATCACTTTCTGGACCGGATTCTGTTGGCAGGACTGTCGAGAGTGATATCTGTGCTTTTCTACCTTGCACCAGGCCATTGATCGTGATGTCCGCAGGCCCGCCACCTTCGTACCGAGCCAAAACCCGAATTGAGCCGCCATCGAACAGGTCGGGAATATGTTGTGGCACCACTTCGGTGACATTCAACCCACCCCAATCAATGGATACATCCGTCAGCACCGGCGATTTCAGATCCCGGGCCAGTGTGTCGGCGACATCCGAGGCGTGCTGGGTCGGATCAACGTAGCGGGCATAACCGCGCCCTTCTTCGGCCATCGCGTCCAACAGATAGCGATTTACTGCAGTACCCACGCCAAAGGCATAGATACGCGCATCGCCGATCTGTTGCCGGATTGTGCGCAACACGCGGGATTCCTGCCCAATATACCCATCGCTAAGGAAGACGACGATGCGCAATGTGTCGGCAGGTTGCCGCGTTGCAAAGGCATGACGGATTGCGTTGTCGATTTCTGTACCACCCCCGGCGCGCAGACTGCGCACGTAGCGTAAACCGGACTGGATGTTACCGCGTGTGGCAGGAACGGCTTGGGACGCGAACTCGGACGCGCCCGAGGAAAACCGGATCACGCGGAAATAATCCTCGGGGCGCAGACCTTTCAACGCGGCCTCCATAAACCGCTTGCTGGCATCCAAAGGCGCGCCGCCCATTGATCCCGAGGTGTCCAGCACAAAGACCAGCTCTCGTGCAGTTATCTGATCCGACTGCGGGATTTTTGGCGGCTCAACCAGCACCGATACAAAGCCACCCCGGTCATCATGGTGGGCCAGCACTCCGGCTGTCGTCTCATCACCACCAAGCGCGTAGCGTAGAACCAGATCGCGGTTGTCGATCACCCGCCCGTGCTTAAAAGTGGCGCTGATCACCCCCTCCGACTCATGGACTTGCAGATCATGCGTGGCGCTTGTCAGATTGGAAACGGGAACTGCACCGCGCAGATTGAGGTTCAGCGAGACCCGAGCGGGTTCAATTGTATCGGGGTTCGTCAGGCGCGGAACCAGAGGGTATTGCGGTAGCTTGGAAACCGTCCAGCCATCGACTTCGGTTATGGTAGAAGTGACCGGTTCTTCAGTATGGAAATCAGCCAACTCAAAGCCCTGAGACGTTTGGTCAAAATTCACCGCCCCTTGATAGCGCGGCCCGACGATCAGAGGGAGTACCAGCTCATAAGCTTCGTCTATCTTAGGGACGGCCTGCACATAACTCAGCGTCACGGTAATCGGCTGCCCCGGCATCAGATTGGCGACGTTCTGCGTGAACATGTTGGGACGATGTTGGGTCAAAAGGGCAGCGGCTTTGCCTTCTTGCTTTGCTGTCTCAAAGGTTTGTTCGGCCTCGTGCTTTTGTTGGATCTGCGCCTCAATCACTTCGTCGCCCACCTGCATCTGCATCGCGTAGACGGCGGCTTTTTGGTTGAGGGGGAACAGATACTCCGCCGACATCGGATCGTCCGAAGGGTTTATGAACACCTGCCGCACCTGAACGGTTGCCATATCGCCCTGAATATCAACGGAAAGGTCCGATTTCAGCAAGGGCAGATCCAATTGACCAGCCGCTCCGCTGCCGATCAATCGACCCGCGATGTCGTCTTTCGGCTGGGTGTACGCAGCCGCGGGGAATAGCAGAAAAATAAAAGCAAAATACCGTATCATATGTCCGTTCCTTTGATGGTGTGAATGTCGAGCGCTGCAATCGCGGCAGCGTCGAGTTGGGCGCGCAAGCTCGTGTGTAAGGCCCATGGGGTGATCCTTTGCACGCTGCTCCAGGTGCCGCCGGACCCGTTCAGCCAGCGCCAGATCGCTTCGCCCACGCTGGGTGTGACTTGCCCGTTTTGCGCGACGTAGCTGACCGCAACCAGCCATTGGTCCCCGTCCGGGCCGGTGGCACGGTAGTAGGCGCTGGGCACGCCGTCATAGCGTGTGCCCAGAAACCGAACCTTGTAGCCAAGACCCCGCAGGCAGATTTCAGGGGCATGCAAATGTCGCAGCGGCGCGCGCGTGCTGACCACATTCAGCCCCAGTGGACCGAATTGAGCCTTTTGCGCGTGTCCGCCATAGGCTTCGAAGTAATAAGCTTCCATCTGTGTCAGGGGCACTTTCTGCCCCAGATATCCTTGGATTTGTGCGGGCAGATTCGGGGTTACGACACTGCCTGAAACATCCACTGGGTTTGCCTTGAGAGACACGATCGCAATGCTGCCGATCAGGCATGCAAACCCCGCCAGTGCCCTGATGGGTTTGGGCAGAATGAACTGCTTGGGATGTGCGCGGCTTTTGTGCGTGTTTCTGCTGCGGGGCCGATAGAACAAGGCAAAAGGCGCAACTGTCAGGCCAAGGGTCACCAGCCCGATAAGGCTGTGCCAAGGCTCGGCCATAACATCCAGACCACGTGCAAGCCCAATCGCCAGCAGCGAAATGCGCAGGCTATTGCCCAAGGTGGCGCATCCGATCACGGCCAACAGGCTAAGGCCACCGACATGCCATCGCGGGCGCAAAACTGCGTTCTGCGTAACCACGAAGGCCAGCGACAGCAAAAGCCCCGAGGCTCCGGAACACGGCAAGTCCACCAGAATATCTCTCTGTTCCAAGGTGATGCGCACGCCGTCGCAGACAACATTCGAGAACAGTGCACTGAGCATGTGGCAGGACAGTTCCGCGGAAACCATCTGCAACGGGAACCCAAGTGTGCGTTGCAAGACCATTTCGGTCGGTAAGGAAAACAAGAACAGCGTAGCCATCCAAAACGGCGACAGCGCAAAAGGGCGCCGATTCAGCTGCAGCAACCCGACCAGCGCAAAAACATCCAAAGCAAGCGCAAGAGCGCTGAGAATGTTGATCGCCAAAATCTGCCCCAGAAACCGGATCAAAGCCGCCAAGAGCAACAAGGCAATCGCTGGAACGTCAGAGCCTGCCTCTTTCCGGCGGCCGCTCAGCAAGCTCATCCCGGCCAGACCCAAAATCAGTAGGACATAGACATACCCAAAAGACCCATAAGCCGGGCTAAGCCAGCTTCGAACAAGCCATTGCAAAGGTTGCGCGGCCAGAATTGCAGAGGCAATCGCGAAGGCACCCCATGTCAGTGTATCTGCGGTCAAGTGTTTCATGCCGCCAGAAGTGACGGGCGAATGCGCAGTTCCTCTGCCCAAGATGTGCAGATTTTGATGAGGTCCTCTTGGCTGAGGTCATTGCTGCGATTGTTATCTCGACTGAAATACGAGGTGGCGGACCAGCCCGTCAGTCAAAAACATCATATTCTGAACTACGTGAACTTTAGCGCGTATAGCGAAATGACAATTTTTTCGCACTGTTATGAATCGAGTTCCCGCGCTTTAAAGGTGCAGCTGTGTTTAGGCGCTGCCTGTCTGAATTTCCTGAGCGTTTGCTCTTTTGCACGTCGCCTCTTGGGTCAGTTGTGCCATGATCCATCAGGTCGACAGTCTCTGTATGAATTTCCAGATCTGCCATTGCGCCTTCAACCAGGGGCCTTGTCAGCTCTGCCAGACAGGGTCGCGCACCTGCATTCACGTTGTCATGTTCTCGCAGGATCGCGCGGCACATGACACCGGGAACAAAAGGACCGTGCCCCTTTTCCGCGATCAGCTTCCATTTTCGGGTCAGGCTCTGCCCGGCGCGCTTGCCGGAAACACTTACCTGCATACCGCCTCGGTCACTCCCGAAGGGATAAAGCGCTTTTGAAAGAACGTAGAGCGCAGAATAGGCAATGTCCGGTAATTCAAAGTGCCCGTACTGCCTGAGTTTAGCCAGCAGATGTAATGCCCAGTTCATCAACGGAAGTTCCAGACCTGCACGAAACATGACGCTCTTCGCGCCTGTCTTTTCCGGCAGCAGTGCGATGTCGGGAACTTCGACGCTGTATCCGGCGCGCCTCATACCCGGTTCCAACTCATACAACTTGCGATCCGTCCATCCGCTAGTTGTTTGCCAGGCACCATTGCGCCACACCTGATGCCGCCGTCCGACACCGCTGACAATACTCTTGATAACGGACATGCCTCGCGGTGCCCGGTTACCTGGCAGGATTGCGATGTCGATGACATCAACTTCATCCATACCTTCGATCAAGTTTTCGGCAATACAGGAGGACAGACCGGGCACACTGGATGCGCCGGAAAGGGCAAAAACACCTGCGGCCGTCGCTTCGGTGTTCAAAGCAGCAATACCCTTCGTGAACGTGGCGCTGTCCGACAGATCAAGATAGTGGCAGCCATGAGCGATACAGAGTTTCGGGACTTTATACGGATCATCACCATAGTGTTGGAACGGTCCTGCCGCATCAATCACAACGTCTGGCTTTACTTCGAAAACTGCCTCTGGTGCTTTGCCAATGTCCAATTTCAGGGTTTGCGCCCCGAGTTCCTGAGCCAGAGCGCGACCCTTTTCAGGGCGTCGCCCGGCCAGCCAAAGCTGATGCCCATCACGTGCCAGCAATCGGGCCGTCAGGGATCCGAAAACACCGTATCCGCCGATAATCACGACCTTCATGACGGGACACTCCCGATAACCTCAGCATCATGAAAGGTTGCGTCCTGCCAGATCAGCTGACCAAAAAGCGGATGCACCAGTTCCAGAGTGAACCGGAACTGCCCACCCCCAAGTTCTTCGTGGCCGACCACAAGCCCCCCAGGACAGACCCACCGTGGCAGAGGCAGTCGGTTTTGCCCCAGTTTCAGGAAGTAACGGTCGCTGACGAAATAGAGACCGTTCGCTGTGCTTTCGAGCTTTAGCGAGATGCCGATCCCAAAGCCGATGTATTCTTCCAATCCGGTTGGCCCGGCAAAGCGTTTGGAGCTACCGACCATCTGTGGAAACCCGGCCGCCCGACCATATTGCCGGATCCAAAACTGCCCGCCCGTTGCCGCATCTTCGGTGACGGTGACCACAGCGGATCGACCGACAGAGGTGCGATCAAACGGCAGCGGTGCCCCGATCACGCGCAGGGCAAAGGCCAGTGCACGCCCGACGGGGTTCATCCGCATTTGGGTCACGCGACCCTGATAGGCAAGGCTGGCATCCCCCAGCAGACGCTTGCTGAACCGGCGCTGAATTGCTTTGGGCAGGCGAGACCATGCCGAAGCCCCCAGCAAGTTCTTGAACCGATCATCCAGACTGCTGACCGCATCGGATTGCGGTTGAGCCGGCTTCGGGCCCGGCAGCGCTATCTTTTTGCTAATTTCGATCATTCTGTTTTTTCCGTCAAAAGAGAAATTGCGGGACAAATTTTTAGCTGCTTTTTTTGCCTCCGGTGAAGCTGAGCAGGGAAACGACTTTGGTTCCCATTTTCATCAACATTACCAGTTTCGGACGGGGCACAGTAAGCATATCGCTGAACCACGTATCGGCGGTGGCCAGAAATTCTTGCATGTCCTGCATGCGCCGCAACGCTGTTGGGTCAAGACTGCTTTCGGTTTCAGCCTGGGCCACGCACGCGCGCAGGGCTTGTGTCGCCGGATCAATCTCGCGTTCCTTGCGCCCTTGGGCGATGCGGATCCCCATTTCCCAGACATCCACTTCGGCCTCATAATGCTCGCGCCGGTCGCCTGGCACCGGAATGCGGCGAATGAGGCGCCAGCTCACCAATTCTTTGAGCGAGTTGGAAACGTTGGATCGCGCAATACCCAACGACTCGGCGATCTGCTCGGCATTAAGGGGTTTGGAGCTAAGGTAAAGCAGCGCGTGAATCTGCGCCACAGAGCGATTGACGCCCCATTGATTGCCCATATCACCCCAATAGAGAATGAATTGGCTTGCAGCGTCTGATTTCGTTATGTCATAAATTTCTGTCATGACAGAAATATCAGACAAGATGGAGCGAAAATCAAGACCTTTGTTGATTCAATGACAACTAAACTCGTGCTGACGCGACGGCCAAATGCCCAAACACGATCAAACAGCTGATTTAAACGGATCTCTCCCCACAGCATTCATGCAGCCGTTCAGCGTTAAAACTTGCGCCGGTAAATCTCAGGAATATGTATCGCAGCCATCAACAAGAAATGACATGGAAAGCAACCGACATGGGCGTCGAAGAGATGTATCAAGTGATCTTGAATGATAGGGTCAGCCGCGCAAAAGAATAACATGTGGATGCACCGGAACGCTCGCCTGATCAGATCGACCGGTTTGGAGCGCCCGCGGGTGACACGCAATCTGTGCAAGAATTGACGCGTTTCAAAACAGCCAGCCGACAGTAGTCTTGGGTGCAAGGCAAACAACTTGATCTGACATTTTCGCCCTTCTGGTGCGCAAGCAAGGCGAGGCGATCAATGACAAGCATTCCGGAAAAGACCATCGATCCGAAACTCGGGTTGCTGGAATTGGTCGGGCAGGTCAGCAGTGTTTCGCAGACCTATGAAGCAATGGGATACAGCCGGGAAATTTTTTATCCGGTTTAAGGAGCTCCCAATGCTCAAATTGTACTTTGTCAGGGTAGCGAGGTTTGAGCGCGACCCGACAATAAAAGTGACATTCGGGCGGTCGGCTTTGGCAGAAATATCCCCGCCGACTTCCTTTGCTATCCTGGGGTACAAGCGGCGGATATGTCGACCACCTTGCTGACGGCGGAAAGAGAAGTTGGTTGGACGCTGGCGGAATTCAGGACTTGCGCCGAAAAGAAAAAAACCGGTTGATGACGAAGCGATGCGACTGCAGGCAAGGTTGATTTCAAACGTTGGCTTTACCGAAACATAGTTCGGATCCGGATTTGAGCAGACATTAACGGGAACGGAATTTGATAAGTGCCATAATTAACGCGGCTTCGCAGCGTTACATGGATATTCGTCTGGGTATTCCGGGTGAATACCACGTACGCATTGTCGAACGCCCCGGCCTCTGGATGCCGAGCGATGAACTGGACAACCTAGTCGAGAATCTGCGGAGCGTGGCGTCGAAAACGTTGCCTACCGGGGAACTGGCGTATGGCGTTTTCGCCGGGGATCGCGACCGGCTTGAGCATTCGGTAATCACTCTGATTTCGCGCCGAGATGACAATACGCCGGTTGCCTTCAATGCCTTGGCACTGATGGATGTCGATCTAGGACACCGGTCCGAACCGGTGTTGCATCTGGGATTGGTCATGGTTGATCCAGCTCTTCGCAACCAGGGCTTCAGCTGGGTTCTCTATGGGTTGACCTGTGTGCTGCTCTTGTTTCGAAATGGTATGCGCCCGCTTTGGGTTTCGAATGTGACACAAGTCCCTGCAGTTGTGGGGCTGGTTGGTCAGGGCTTTGCCCGTGTGTTTCCCACGGCGCAGACAGGGCCGCAGAACCGACGCAGTCTTCTGCATCTGCATTTGGCGCGAAGTATCATCAAGGATCACCGCCATGTTTTCGGCGTCGGACCTGATGCAGGGTTTGACGAAGACCGCTTTGTGATCACCAACGCCTATACTGGCGGGTCGGATTATCTGAAGAAAACCTTCGAGGATGCGCCGAAACATCGGGATCAGGTCGTCAATGCGTTCTGCGAGAACCAGCTCGACTATGATCGGGGTGATGACATCCTGCAATTGGGGCAAATGGATATGCCAACCGCCCTGTCTTATGTCGGGCGCGAAGTTCCGCGCGGATCCGTTGCTGCACTTGCCCTTGCTGTCATAGCCGCGGTTTTGCAGCGGCTGGCGATGCCGCTTTGGCAATGGGCAGACACGCGGCACGAATTTGGCATCCTTAGGCCACGAGAGCAGAATAAATGACGGAATTTACCTATCAGGACTTCACCACCCGCAACCTCGGTTTTGTGTCCGGGGACGAACAATCACACCTGCGCAACGCCTGTGTGTTCGTCTGCGGCACCGGAGGAATGGGGGGCAGCGCGATCATGACCCTGATCCGCGCCGGGGTGGGCCGGTTGATCCTAGCCGATTTGGATGCGTTCGAAGTGTCCAACCTGAACCGACAACTGTTTGCAACGCTGAAGACAGTCGATCAGGACAAAGCGCAGGCAACCCGGGATCAGTGTCTACAAATCAATCCCGAAGCTGAGATTGAGGTGCTTGGTGCGGAATGGTCCGACCATGTGGATCGTCTGGTTCAAAGCGCGGATGTCGTGATCAATGGCACCGACGATCTTGGTGCCAGCTTGCTGTTATATCGCACGGCGCGGGCCAAAGGGCGCGCGGTGATCGATGCCTATGCGTCGCCGTTGCCGTCAGTCTATGTCACAACCCCCGACGACCCCATGCCCGAGGAGCGTCTGGGCTACACCACAAGCGGCACCAGCTGGAACGCGCTGACCCCCGAGTTGCGGGATGCGGCGGCCAAAGCCGAGGCCGAATATGTGCTGACCCATTCCTCATCCCGGCACCACGTTGATCTGGCTCTGGCAGGTGAGGTGATTGCTGGAACCCGCAGCCGCATGTCCTTTGCACCGATGGTGATTATGGCAGGAACATTGATGGGAGGAGAGGCGCTTCAATCTGTTCTGGGCCGCCCTCACGGCGCGGACTATCGCGGTTGGTTTCTGAACCCACACACTGGCAAGGTTGAGCGGCCTTTACCGCGCTTTCTTGCCGCGCTGATGCGTCCGCTGGTTCGACGGCAGATGAACAAGTTGCTGGCGTCATGATGGATACTGCGGCTTTTCTGGCGGATGCCTGGGTTTCGCTCTGTGCGGCGCTGGGTGCGGCAACTGTGTTGCTGCATCTTCAGGACCTGGTGCAGAGGCCGGAAATCGCTAAACGGTTTCAATTCTGCTTGTGGGTTCTGGTTGTTCTGATGCTGGCGCGGATTGGTCACTGGGGCGGCTGGGGCTGGCTGTTTTCGGCGGTCACAAATTTCTGCGCGGCACTGATACCTTTGGCTGCACTTGTTCTGTCCGAAGGGCTTACGCGCCGCCACGCGCCGCCGGTTCTGAAACAATTCTGTGCTTGGGGGGGCGTGGTATTCGGGCTGTTGGGCCTTTTCCAGTTCAGCAGTGTTGAGATCACCCGGCTGGCCGGTCTGCTGCTGTTTCAACTGTTCGGTTTGGGCGGCGTCGCTCTGTTTGTGTTGCGGCGTGACAAAGACAGCCTGTCATCGGCGGAAAATAGAACCATCAATTGGATAAGCCTGTCCTTTCTGCTGATCCTGCCGTTTCTGGCGACAGATTTCATGCGTGGGACAACGCTTGACCTGCCGGTCAGACTGGGTGGCGTGGCCGTGCTGGGACTGTGCTGGTTGTCGATCGGGATGAACCGTTCCGGATTGCGGCCGTGGGATACGCTGAGAGGTTTCGGCATCGTTATAGTCATGGCCGTTCTGCTACCGCTGATCTTTTCGGCGATCGTGCCGGTGGATATGAGGTCTGGCGTGCAGGTAATGGCGATCACTTTGTCCACGCTCATGCTATTGGCAATTTGGCAGGCAGCGATTGCCTTGCGGATTAAGGATCGCCAGCTGATCGCTCTGCGCGAGATTGCGGATGTCAAAGGGCAGGGACCACAAGCCAGCCTGACTTTGCTGCGCCGTGCTGCCGGATCTCCGGACTTGATACTGGTTGAAGAAGCAGATTTGATGGACATGAATCTTGATGATTTGCGCGCCAGCTTCACCACAACACCCGTGCAACAATTGGGGGCAACGGATGACGAACAGGTCAATTGGCTGTTCGCCCGTTTTGATGCGACCCATGCGGTGTTCCTGTCCGGCACCCCAATGCGGGTGGTCATGCTCAACAGCCCTGAAATCGCGACCCTGGACAGTACCGGTGCAGCCTTGCGCGCCGTACAGCGCATGGCGCGCGTCTTGGTACATGAGGGGGCAGTATGATTGAGCTGCTCGAAAGGGATTTTGCAAGTTTCTTCGCGGCCCCGTTTCACGCCTATGGTGCCGGCACTCCGTATGTGTCGCCGATGAAGGCAGATCTGAAACGTTTCCTGTCGATCAAGAATCCGTTGTTTTTCGATGCATCGGATTTCACCTATTTCTCGGTGAAACGCCAAGGCAAGCCTGTGGGTCGCATCACGGCCCATCTACATCGGGGGTCGAACGACCTGCATCATGAGGCGCGAGGATGCTTTGGCTTTTTCGATTGCGCAAATGATCCCGAGGCCGCTGCGCAATTGCTGCAGGCGGCGGAAAGCTGGTCCCGCGCGAAAGGCATGACCCGGTTGACCGGCAATTTCAACCTGACCGCGATGCAGCAGGCCGGGATCATGACGGATGGTTTTGACCGGGCCCCTTTTACCGATCAGATCTGCGGGCCTGCGCACCTGCCAGGGCTGCTTGAGGCGAATGGATATCAGCCACACTTTGCGATGACGACGTTCGAGCGGCGTCTAGACTCAAACCCGGCCCCGCAGGTTTTGCCCGACGAGCAGCGCGCGCAATTGTTAGAGCAAGGGTTCTCTTTCGCGCCTGTCACCCGTGCGACCATCGCGGAGCGGCTTGAAGACGCCCGTGCCATTCTGAACCGCAGCTTCAAAGACAACCCAATGTTTGTTCCGGTGACGGCTGAAGAGTTCCACTTTCAGGCCAAAGACATGAAATGGATCATGGACCCGCGGATTTCAAAGGTTGTGCATTATCGTGGTCAACCTGCGGGCGCGGTGATTGCCATTCCCGATCTCAACCCGTTGCTCCGGCGGATCGGATCGCGATTGCGCCTGTCGTTGCCGTATCACTACCTCAAATACAAGGCCCGCCGTGACCGCGCAGTGGTCATTTTTCAGGGCGTAATGCCCGAGTTTCAGGGCCGTTCGGTCAATCCATTGATGCTGAGCGAGATGACACGGGACATGATGGCCGCGGGATACAAAACGGTTGGTGGCACGTGGATTGCTGACGAAAATGCGGCCAGTTTACGCCAAACTGAAAAGGCGGGGGCCGTGCCGTTGCACAGATTGCACCTGTTTTCCAAGGAGCTGACGTAGTGGATCGCGCAGAATTTGAAGCAATTGTTGCGCAGGCGATGCTTGCCCCTTCGGCGCATAACACGCAGCCAGCGCGATGGCGGTTGGATGGCGCGTGTATCGAGGTCCATGCTGATCTGTCACGGCGCCTGCCTGTTGGTGATCCGGACGATCGTGATCTGGACGTCTCCTGTGGTGCGGCGGTCGAGGGCACGGTGTTGGCCCTGGCGGCGCGCGGATTTGGTGCCGACGTAACCTTGTCGGAAGCGCCGGTCGAGGCGGGAATGCGCATGATTGCTCGCATTGTCCCCAAGACAACCGCCGATACCGGTGATGTTGTGCTGGCCAAGGAGGTTTCAAAGCGTCTGACGCATCGAGCAGGTTTTATACCTGCACCGCAAGAAGCCTTCCGAAATTGGCGCGCCGACCACATGACATTGGTCCAGGATGCGTCCCAGATCGAATGGCTTGCCGGGCAAATCGACATCGCCTCGGCCCGTGTTATGCGGTCCAGGGACTTTCGTTCCGAGTTGCTGCACTGGATGCGCTTGCGCGAGGGCGATCCCAACTACCACACCGACGGTCTGAACCGAGAGGTACTTGCTATGGATGCGGCTACTGCAAGGATTGCACCAACCATTCTGGGTGGCAGGCTTTATGATTTTTTATCGTTTCTGGGCCTTGGCCCGCACCTGTCGGGCGAGGCTGCGCGCAGCCGTGGTGCAGGTGCAATCGCACTGTTTCACTGGCCTGAAAGTGGGTCGATGGTCACCGCTGGCCGGGCGTTCTATCGGTCCTGGTTACAAGCTGCAGCCCGTGGGTTGGTGGGTTGGCCTGCCGCGGCTTTGGCGGATGACCCACTTACACGCGCCGCTGTTTCGGATCGTTTTTCCATACCAGCCGACAGGGTTCTTTTTAACGCGTTAAGACTGGGGGTCGCCAACGGTGCCACCCCCAGTCGAACGCGCCTGACGGTGCGCGAGGTTATCGTTTAGGCGGCGATGTTCTCGCCCACCTCTTTCAGCAGCTTTTCGGTCTTTGCGTCTTCAATCCGATTGTGCAGACGTTGCGATTCCTCACGGTCGCGCAGGGTTTTTGTGATCGAAACGGTGGTATGTACCAACATCAACGCGGACATGGAGTAGAACCCTTTTGCCGCAAAGCTGGCTTCCAGGAAGTAGATGCCGCCGGCCATCATCGCTGCCGCGACAATGAACGAAATAATGGTGAACATGTTCCAGGCGTTGGATTGCGGCAGGTTCAGGTTTTCTTCGGTATTCATGGATCAATTCCTTTCAATTTCTCTGTTGGTTCAATTCAGTTCGGTCGTCAGCTCGATTTCGATTTATTAGATTTCTGCGCCTTCTTTTTCAGGCGATCGAGAACGTCGTCAGCGTTTGACCGCAAAGGCTTGCCGCACCCGGCTTCGGCCAACTTGTCGCGAATGTGCTCGGCCGAACCCGTTGCTTCCAGCTCGGTCATGGCGCGCGCGGTGGCGTCCATCTCGCTTTGACGCTCTTGCAAACGCTGCAAGGTGTCTTCCGCCTCGCGGAGTGTGGACAACCCACCGTCGGGCGCGACTTGCTGAAGGCGCTGCGTCTTGTCCGTGGCTGTGGCAAGGCGCTGACCACGCTGTAACTGCCTTAGCCGGGTTTCGGCCTCGCGCAGGACAGTGCGTAGGCGGCTGATCTCGGTTTCAAACCGGGCCTGCGCTTGCGTTGACACGTCACGCTCTGCCTCAAGATGGGCGATTGTCTCGGCAGCATCCCGGGCCAGATCCTCGCGGTCTTGTTGCAAGGCATCCAGCGTGCGCGTTTCGAGGTCCGCGATCTGTTGGGTCAACCTCTTGTGCTGTTTGATCTCTTGTTCGTTCTGCGCCATTGCGACGGCGACCGCCTTGCGCGACACCTGAATGGCATGGGCGCAATCCCGGATTTGCTGACGCAAAATGGGCAGAGCGTGACGATCCGTAACAACGGTTGCCGCCTCAAAGGCCCGGCCTCTTAACAAAGTGGCAAACTGTTTGAACATCTTTGGCTCCTCGTTTATGAACATTGTTCATGAAATGACTATGCGATGATTCTGAACATTGTTCAACAGAAAAAATGAACGATGTTCATAAATTTTGAGCCTGCGAGGTTTAAATGGCAGAAAGTAAAAGAGAAATTCTGAAAAAAAAGATCTTAGATGCTGCGGAAAAGCGTATTGAATCGCAAGGTTTGGCCGCTCTGCGCGCACGTGACATCACAAAAGATGCCGGGTGTGCGCTGGGCAGTCTTTATAATGCGTTTGAAGATCTGGACCTTCTGATACTGGCGGTGAACTCGCGCACACTGGCGCGTTTGCACGTCTCACTACAAAACGCCCCCGCATCGCAGGAGACGCCCAAGGAAAAGCTGCTTGCACTTGCGTTGGCTTACCTGGATTTCGGTACCGAGAACCCAAACCTATGGGCCGCTTTATTCGATCACCGGATGCAGCCGGGCGTACCGGTCCCGCAATGGCACCTTGAGGAACACGCGGTGCTCATCGCCGAGATCATCGCTCCGTTATCGCAATTGAACCCTCAGTTGGACGACGACACCTTGGCTTCGCGTGCACGAACTGTGTTTTCTGCCGTGCACGGCATAGTAAAGCTATCGCTGGAAGGTCGCTTCGTCGCGTTGGACCCGGATGCGGTACAAGCTGAATTGTCCGAGTTCATGTCCCAATATCTGCAAGGGTATCAGCTAGGGTAGATTTTTTGATTTCCCGAATTTGGATGCATATGGAATTGACATTAATGCCATCGCATTGCGACGCTGCCAAACAAGTTAAGAAAGCGGAAAATCCGAATATTCTACGGAGGAATCATGCGTAACATGTTTAAGGCGGCGTTGGCTGTAACGCTCATCGCGTCGGCTCCGATCATGGTGCAGGCCGAAACAATCATCCGAGTCACGTTACAGTTGCCAGAGACTCATTCGCTTGGACAGAACTGGATCGCGTTCAAGGATATCGTTGAAGAGAAGTCCGGCGGTGAGCTAACGGTTCAGTTGTTCCCGTCAGCGCAGCTTTACAAAGATAAGGAGGTTCCAGAAGCAGTGGGTACAGGCGCTGTCGAAGCCGGTTCGGCGTTTCTTGGCCGATTTACTGGGGCGGTCCCAGCGGTAGACGTTGTGAACCTGCCCTTCTTTTTCCGTGATGAAGACCATCTGCGGGCGGCCGTTGCCACTGGATCACCAATGCGCAACATACTGGATGCCGCTGTACTTGAGGAAACCGGGGCCAAGGTTCTGTGGTGGCAGGCGTTTGGGCGTAACGTCTATTTGTCGAACGGGTCTGCCATCCGAACACCCGCCGATCTCAAGGACCAAAAAGTCCGGACCTACGGTAAGGTGATTGGTTGGACGGTCGAGGCGCTTGGTGGCGCACCCACGCTGATGTCGGGGTCCAAACAGTTTCTGGCCTATCAGCAGGGTGCTGTCGATGTGGGAATGACAGGTGCGTCTGCCGTGAAGTCACGAAAACTGCACGAAGTGATGGATCACATGACCTTGTCATATGACAGTGCCATCGAATTTGTCGCCGTCATGAACAACGACTTTTTCGAAAGCCTTTCGCCTGAGCATCAGCAGATCATTCTGGACGCCGCCGCTGAGGTCGAACAGCAATTGCGTGACGCGATCTACGCAGAAGAAGATGCAACGATCGACGAAATGCGCGGCCTGATGACCGTGGTCGACCTGACCGATGAAGAGCGTCAGCAATGGATTGAGGCGACCTCGAGCGTTTCTCAGCGTTTCGTCGATGACGCAGGCGATACAGCCGCCGAAGTGATTTCAGTCGTGTCCGGAATGTAATCCCTTCTTCATATTGTCAAAGCAAGCGGACATCTCTGGTTCGGTTGCTTCTTCTCTTGGCGAGGCGCTCCGAATGCTGCAAGCCCTGACCAGAACCGTCGATTGGCTGTCTGAACTCTTCGGTATTGTCGCCGGATGGATGTTCTTTGCCATAGGAATTTTCGTGGCTTACGAGGTCTTCATGCGCTACGCGCTCACCAGCCCGACGGTCTGGGTGGATGAGGTCGCAAGGATCTTTCAGGTGTGGGCTACTTTTGGCGCGACAGCCTATGTTCTAAAGCACCGCCAGAACATCGTCATTGATTTGGCGTTCCGGGATGCGAACACGCTTAGGCGCCGGATTGTCGAGACGTTTTCGTTGCTTGTTATCGTGTTCTTCGGATGCGTCGCCGCACGGTATGGCTGGGACATCTGGCTGAAATCCACCCTCGCCGGGCACACGACGGACAGCTACCTTGCTGTACCCAAGGCCTATACTCAATCGGCGATCTGGGTTGGGTTTGGTTTGCTGTCACTTCAGGCTTTGGTGGAAATCTACCGGGTGTGGGCGGGTCAGGCGAACCTGCAAAGCCATGAACTTGGGGGTCACTGACCCTTGCAAACCATTCTGATCATCGGGGCCCTGCTGGGTTTGCTACTTTTGCGCGTGCCCGTCGCCTTTGCCATGGGCGCACTTGGCGTTGTGCTGTTATGGCTGAAAGGGCTCCCACTGATTGCCGTACCGCAGCGCCTATTCGGGACGATGGACAGTTTTGAACTTTTGGCCGTGCCTTTGTTCCTGCTCATGTCAAACGTGCTGTTGAAAGGCGGCGTCGGACGGGATCTCTTTGCCAGTGTGCAGGCTTGGGTCGGGCATTGGCCCGGGGGATTGGGCGTAGCTACGATCAAAAGCTGCACGCTTTTTTCCGCGATTTCGGGATCCTCGGTGGCGACGGCGGCCACAATTGGCACCGTCGCCATCCCCGAGATGGAAAAGCGCGGCTATGACCGTCCATTCATCTTGGGACAACTCGCCGCCGGAGGAACCCTGGGCATTCTGATCCCCCCATCGATCCCGCTGATCATCTATGGCGTCATTACCGAGACTTCGATTCCAACGCTTTTCCTTGCCGGAATTGGACCTGGCTTGTTCCTTGCAACGCTCTTTATCATCTACGCCATGCTTTATGCGCGCGGCAAAGAGAGCTTAAAAGTCGAGCGCATGCCAATGAAACAACGGCTGCTGGTGACATTAAGTGCGCTTCCGACTGTCATCTTGGCTATAGCAATCATTGGATCAATCTATGCAGGAATAGCCACGCCATCAGAAAGCGCGGGCATAGGGTTCGTGATCGCGATGGTCATAACATTCGCGATGGGAAGAATGAACTTCGCAAAACTGCGAGAAGCCGTGCATGATTCACTGATAACCACCGTGATGATCTTCATCATCGTCGCGGGTGCCAAAGTTTTTTCTTACGCCATTACTTTGTATCTGATTCCGCAATCGATCAGCAGCTTTCTCACTGAAAACATCTCAAACCCGACGATATTTATCTTCGCGGTCGGGCTTGTGTTGCTGATTATCGGCTTTTTCCTCGAAGCACTTTCCATGATGCTGATTATGGTTCCGGTGCTCTTCCCTGCGCTTGAAGCCATGGGAATTGATCCGATCTGGTTCGGCATCTTTTTCGTCGTCCTGATCGAGACAGCGCTAATCACTCCGCCGGTCGGATTGAACCTGTTTGTTCTTCAGGCTGTCGGAAAGGCGCGCCTTGAAGAGGTTATTCAAGGGGCCATCCCATTTGCATTCATAATGCTGACAACGGCCGTGTTGTTGTGGTTCTGGCAGGATTTAGCGCTTTGGATTCCTTACAAGCTGTTCTGACGGCAAAAGCGGCGCACTCTATGGATTCATCCAAGCAGCCATACCCGGAAACCGCCAGGTCGAAACGGTGCCGTCCGACGGTGAATATTTCGCCTGGGGTTTCGTATACGGCCTCGGATCGCCCAAGTTACTCGAGCTGAATTATGACGGCTTCAAAATCCTGATCGCTTGTGACCCTGGTGTGGTGACCCTTTCCCACCTTGTCTTCCATGTGCCACACGTCGCCGGGGCCGATGTCACGATAGTTTCCATCGCTTGCAGTGACGCGGATTGTGCCTGCAAGGCATATCAGCCTTTGCGCCACCGGGGTCGGATGGATAGGCTCGTTCCAACCGGATCGAAGCCGCAGGAACATTGTCTGTTTGACGCGCTCTGGCTCGGATACCTCGATGGCCTGCGCGGGCGGGGCGAAACTCCGTTCCTCGAGGTTGACGTCAATGTCATCCCAATGGCTTTCGCCAGCAGCATCGGCATAAAGCTTGCAATACTTCACGGTGAACGTCCTTTCAGCTTTTCGCAGCGGTAAACCTAAGAATGATCGGTCGCGTTAGTCGTTACTTGCGGGCCTAAAGCTGTGACCCGATCGGTAAAATACTCAGAAAACCAGAGACGATGTGATCCCAGACCGACCCCGTGGGCTCGGAATCGTATTCCAGTATTTCCCCGTCCGCTCCTCGTGTTCTCCATTTAAGCTGGCCTGCGCGTTCCAACGTCACCTGGTAGGTGTAGGCGGGCAGGGCCGCGTCCAATGCACCCATCGTTTGAACGGCCATCGCGGGAGAGTCGATCAGAATGCCCATTTCGGTATTGATGTTCACAGACCGCGGGTCCCAATTGAATGAGCCAACAAAGAGGTAACGGTCGTCGATGGCAAAAGCCTTGGAATGCAGGCCGGATCGGGATTGTGCCCAGTTGATACCGCGACGTTGAACCTGATAGGCATCTGGCCGCAATTCATAAAGCTCAACACCACCGCGCAGCAACGCTCTGCGTTTCTTGGCGTAATGCGCATAGACCGGCACGACGTCATTTGACCCTAAGGAATTGGTCACGACCTTGACGTCCACACCGCGATTTTCCAACTCGGTCATCCATCGGACGCCATTGTTGCGCGGCACGAAATAGGCCGAGATGATATTTACCTCGCTGCTGGCAATTTCAAAATACGGCAGCAATTGCGATGCAAGAATGGGGTCGGACGTTTCAACGCCCGCAGCTTTTGAAGGCGGGTCCGCATACAAACGCGCAGGAACCCAATTCAGCCGCAGCGCGCCGTCGGCAAAATTCTCTTGCGCGGATTTCCTGAGCGCAGCGCCGTACTGGGTCTGTTTTGCTTCCTCCACCAACTCATTCAGCCTTGTGCGCGCATCGTTCAGGTCAAACGGTTCCGGTTGTCCAACAACCACGCGTGCGGGAACGGCAAATTCACTGTTCCAATAGGCGTCAAAGCTCTGGGAAACTTCAGTCACGACTGGGCCTGCCGCCAGCACGTCCAGATCGGCATAGTTCATTTCTTCCCGGGCCAGGAAATATTCGGCCCCAATGTTGCGCCCACCAACAATCGTGAACATGTTGTCTGCGGTCATGGATTTGTTGTGCATCCGGCGATTGATGCGTTTGAAATCCGTCAGTCCCGCAATCAGCAGGCTTTGATCCCGCCAAAAGGGGTTGAACAGCCGAATCTCGATATTCTCGTGATAGTCCAGCGCTGCGGTCATAGCGTCGTAGCTAGACGTGTCCATGTCATCCAAAAGCAGCCGGACACGAACGCCCCTGTCTGCCGCCTGCAAAAGGCTGGCCGCAAACAGGTGGCCCGTGGGGTCATTGTGCAAAAGGTAGTACTGCGCGTCGATGGTACGCTCAGCTGCAGCGGCCAGCAAAAGCCTTGAAACCAGCGCTTGTTCCCCATCACTGATCAGTTTTACCCCGGACCGCCCGTCCTTGGGATCGCCAAGCCGGTTGGCCGCGCGCACTAGGGCGCTGTTTGCGGGGGCCGCAAAGGACGACGAAACGGTCTTTTCGTAACTTCGCGTTTTGGGGGCGCAAGCGGCAATGGCCAGCGTACCGCACAGACAAACCACGACGGCCCATGGCTTCATCGACATTCTCCCCCCGTTCCATCTCAGGTGACTACGCTTGTGGGGGTGATTGCAAGTTTGTTTCCGGATTCGCCGGGTCGTTTCCTAAGCCTGTGTCGTTTGGGCGAAACCCCAGAAGGCCTGCGCAGGGGTGTTCCCTGATCTCGTCGTTTTCAATTGAAGACGGAGTCTCGGATACCGAAGTTGAAGGTTTTTTGCCGGGTTTTGCAGGTCCGATCGGCGCCCCAATTCTGACCATAAAGCACCTAACTGTATCATGGCACCGGCACCGTCCCACAGATGGGCGACGAGCATCAGGTTCGGGGTTTGCGGCTCAGCAACCCGTATTTCATAGCCCAGGATCGGAATGAACGACGTTTGCGTTTTTCTGATTTCACTGCGCGCGTGGACTGTGCGCCGCCTTGTCGATTGAATTCGTACACATCAATCACCCTCTCGGCACAGCCGCAGGCTTCACCCATGCCAACTTTGGCAAAGTAGAACTTCTCGAAACTTTCCGGGTTTTTCATGACAAATCTCCTGACACGATTGAACCCGTTTCGGGGGAAAATACCAAATCACATTCGGGATGGTCGCTGAAAACGTCATCGCGACCGAGTGTTTCCAAAATACAAGTCCTCAGAATTCATGGCCGCGAATTCGTTGTTTTAGTTTTTCGTAAACAAAGACTGGGTTACGATCTTTCAAACGCATTGCGCGTCAATAACGATGCGCTTGGCAGTCGACAAAAACCGACAGGCGAACCCGCGATTGAAAAGACTTGTTGCGTACACATCGTTTTTGATCTGGAGTTTCGCCCAGCCTGCCACCGCGCAAAACCTTGATCCAGACGCCTCTGAAGCCGCCGCCCGCGCCGCGCTTGCGGTGCTGAGCGTCGCGGCCACACCGAACGAAACACTATCGTCCTTGTCCTTTCTGAGCGCATCTGGTGACGCGAGAAATCTGCGGTCCACGCAGCTGCGCGGCGGATTCAAACCGTTGGACAATGGCCTGTATCTAGAAGGCCAGTTTGCGTATCAGAATTATAACCCGCTGGTGATTTTTCCCGAGATTGGCTCTGATACCGAGCTGGATGTGACGTGGTCAAGCATCGCCGCGACCCTTGGCGTCGGGTGGGAGCTTCCGCTTACCAATAACTGGTACATCCGGCCAGTTGCGCATCTGTCGCTTGGCCATGTCACCACCGATGCGGTGTTTTCCAATTTTCCGCTGTTTCCGTCCCGTTCGAACGGGGCAGGCGCAGTGGACGGTAACCTTAACGCCTTTGGTGTCGGGGCGTCCCTGAGCGTCTTTCGCGAGGCACAATTCGGCCGTTGGGAGGCCGAGTACAGGTTGCGTCAGACGTTTTTGGAGTTCTATCCGATAAACGAACCGCAAGCGGGGGATGCCCGCGCAAATTCGAACCAGACGACGTTGTTTTCGCGCTACCGTTATCCACTTGATAAGGTCAAGCTGCTGGGCCGTCCGTCCAAGTTGGTTTTGGATGGGGGCGTTGTGCTTTACCACGGCGACAGCGCGATGGTGTTGGATACGGATTGGCTGGCGACGGTCGGTGTCGGAATTGAGGTCGATACCACAAAGATTGGGCTGCCCGCCGTCGAGGGCGCGCGCGTCATGCTGAACGGCGTTATCGCCGATTCATTTTCCGGGTTTTCAGTTGGGTTTGGGGTGCGGTTCTGAACCAGCCACCAAAGGAAAAGGGCGCAGAAAACCTGCGCCCTTCATACTGCTCTGGTTTTTGCCTGGATTATTTCCAGCCGGCTTCGTTAAAGATCTTTTGTGCTGTCGGCAGGTTTTCGGCGACGTCGGACAGGACGACCTCATCCGCTTTGAACTCACCCAGCGATTTCACCGAGTCCGCAAGTGCGACGCCTTCAACTGCGGGGAATTCGTCATTGCCGGCCGAGAAATATTGCTGGGCGCTGTCGCTTGCCAAATATTCGAGGAAGAGAACGGCATTCTCTTTGTTCGGTGCATTTGCAGCCACACCTGCACCGGACAGGTTCATATGCGCGCCATAGCTGTCCTGGTTCGGGAAGACCCAACCGATTGCGTCGATATCGGCCGAAACACCTTTGACATCTTTGCGGATTGCACGCGCAAAGTAATAGGTGTTTGAAACCGCGATGTCGCATTCGCCGGATACGATACCCCGCAGTTGGTCGGTGTCACCGCCCTGTGGTTCACGGGCCATGTTGGCCACGATGCCTTCGGCCCATGCCTTGGCGGCCTCGGGACCTTCATGGGTGACGATCGAAGCCAACAAGGTCTGGTTATACGTATTGCTGGACGACCGGATGCAGACCTGACCCTTGTATTCGGGCTTGGCAAGATCGGCATATGTCGCCGGCGGGTTGGCGACGTTTTCCTTGTCGAAGAATATAATGCGGCCACGCTGCGAGAAGCCGAACCATTCATTGTCGCTATCCTGAAGGTTGTTCGGGATGCGCTCTTCCAGAACGGCGCTTTCGATCGGTTGCAAAATGCCTGCATTCTTGGCCCGTGAAAGGCGCGAGGTGTCGACGGTCAGCAAAATATCCGCGGGCGAGTTCGCGCCTTCGGCTTCCATCCGCGCGATCAGCTCATCGGCTTTGCCTTCGATGCGGTTGATGGTGATGCCGGTGGCCTTTTCGAAATCACTGTACAGGTTTTCGTCGGTGTCATAGTGGCGCGAGGAATAGAGGTTCAACTCACCCTCAGCAGCGGCAGAAGTGGCGATCAAGGCCGACAATGCGGCGGCGAAGCAGGTAGAGGATTTGAGCATCATAACTCCCAACATTGAAATGTGCGGCGTAGTAATCCGACTGAAATTGTCAATTAAACGATTCCCGAGAGGATGCAAGGAAATCTGACAAAATTAGTTGGTCAAATGGTCGCTGTTTTATTCCGCGTATTTTCAGGTTGCCCAGATGTGGCACGATATCTATTGACAAAATGTAATAACATAACGATAGATTGTACGCCGTATCAGAGGTTTTCGCCCAAATGATGCGCCTTTTCACCTGAGTCCTTCAAATAGGTAGACACCCAATGACCGACACCCGCCTTCCCGTAACTGTTCTGTCCGGATTTCTTGGCGCAGGCAAAACGACATTGTTGAACCGCGTTCTGAACAACCGGGACGGCCGTCGCGTTGCCGTGATCGTCAACGATATGTCCGAAGTGAACATCGACGCTGACTTGGTGCGCGCCGACACTGAACTATCCCGCACGGATGAGACGCTGGTTGAGATGTCAAATGGCTGCATCTGCTGTACCCTTCGCGACGATCTGCTGGACGAAGTTCGGCGATTGGCCGGCGAAGGTCGCTTTGACTATCTGCTAATCGAATCCACCGGGATTTCTGAGCCATTGCCTGTCGCCGCGACGTTTGATTTCCAGGATGAGGCCGGCGTAAGCCTGTCGGATGTTTCGCGCTTGGACACAATGGTCACGGTGGTCGATGCGGTTAACCTGTTGGAAGACTTCTCTAGCCACGATTTTCTGGCCGATCGCGGCGAAACGCTCGGTGAAGAGGATGAACGCACGCTGGTCCATCTGCTGACCGATCAGATCGAATTTGCTGACGTGGTTATTCTCAACAAGATCGCCGATGCCGGAGCAGAAAGAGTAGACGCCGCGCGGAAAATCATTCGAAGCTTGAACGCTGACGCAAGGATTATCGAAACGAACCACTCGGACGTGTCAGCCGATGAAATCCTGGATACCGGCCTGTTCGATTTCGAAAAGGCGCATGAACATCCGATGTGGGCCAAAGAACTGTATGGGTTCGCGGATCATGTACCCGAAACTGAAGAGTACGGCGTCACCAGCTATGTATACCGCGCGCGACAACCCTTTGTGCCAGAGAAGATTCTGACGATCTTGAATGGCGATCTGCCGGGCGTCATCCGTGCAAAGGGGCATTTCTGGATCGCGACGCGCCCGGATTGGGTTGCCGAATTCTCATTGGCCGGTGCGCTGTCCTCGGTACAGCCACTGGGCACCTGGTGGGCGACAGTACCCGAAGAACGCAGACCAGATCACGAAAGCGCGCGGACCTATATGCAAGCGCATTGGCAAGAGCCCTGGGGCGACCGGCGACAAGAGATCGTCTTCATCGGCAGCGGAATAGATTGGCCCCTGCTCAAAGCCCGGCTTGATTCTGCATTAGTTCCTGCCGCAGCCGCGGGACGCCTAGAAGATCTTCCCGATCTGCCCGACCCATTCCCAGTTTGGCGTCGGTCAGAGGCTGCAGCATGAATTTGGTGCGTGAAGTCGTCAAAGATGCCGCAATAGGTGTCGGCATAGCAGAAACGCCCGAGGACTTGTCGGTCATTCACAACCCCGGTTGCGCCGCTGCTATTTGGCGGCGCGACCCCTTGCCAGGCTTTCAGAGCTGGATCAACAAGTTGGATCCCGCACGCCTGCCCAAAGCGCGCGTGATCCTGCGCCCCGAGACAGTGCGCAGCGCGATGGTTGAGCTGGGCGAGGCGCATGGTACGCCCGAAGGTCTGGAACGTGACTTGTTGTTGGATGACGTTGCCGCGATGGCAACCTTGTTTGCTGGTCTTATGGAAGCAAAATAGCTTCGCCTGCGTTTGGATGTGGTAAACACAAATGCCTGCCGCAGGTTTCACATCGACGCAGTCACGTCGCGTTTGGTCTGCACCTATCGAGGGACTGGAACGCAATACGGAATTTCAAACGATGGCAACGAGCCGAAACGTGTTTTCACCGTGCCAACAGGTGCGCCGATACTGTTGCGCGGAACGCTTTGGCCGGAAAGTCCGAAGTCCGGGCTTTTGCATCGTTCGCCACCAATTGAGGGAACAGGTGAAACACGGCTGGTGCTTGTTCTTGATCCTGTGGCGGACCCGGATAATGAACCCGACCATCTGTTCGCCCACTGATTTACGGGTTTGCCTTTGACCGTTCCGGTCTTTTTTGCGCATCAATCGTTCGAACAAAAAAAACCGCGCTGAGAAGCGCGGTTTTTCTTTAACGGTATGTGCAGTTCTTAGCCCTGGCGAGCTTTGAACTTGCGCTGCGTCTTGTTGATCACGTAGACGCGGCCTTTGCGACGCACAACACGGCAATCACGGTGCCGGTTCTTGAGCGAGCGGAGCGAGTTCTTGACCTTCATGGGTCTGTCTCCAATCTGCGGCGCCTTCATCAAGGACGTGGCCAGCGCCTGGGTTTGCGGGTGTCCCGGGTCAGACCCGAAACAGTGAATAGATGGTGGGCGGTACAAGGATCGAACTTGTGACCCCTTCGATGTCAACGAAGTGCTCTACCGCTGAGCTAACCGCCCACTTAACCTTTGCGGTGCCCTGCCCCATAACGAAATGGGGCGCGGAACCCCGCGCCGGTAGCGGGGTCTATAAAAGGAGTCGCAAAGGGGTTCAAGGGGTTTGGTAGAACTATTTTCCGGTCTATGTTCAATGCGAACAAGGAGTCACCATGAAGAACGCTGCTTACGTATTGGATATGCCCGTCAAGCGCACGTCTTGCGTTGTTTTTTCTTCTCCTCACAGTGGCCGGAACTACCCTGAAGCGATGCTGAACCGGACGGTTCTGAGCCAGAATGTGATTCGATCTTCGGAAGATGCATTCGTGGATCAGTTGTTTTCCGCAGCGACTGACCATGGTGCGCCCCTAATATCCGCAACAAAATCAAGAGCCTATCTGGATCTTAACCGCAGTGCTGAGGAGCTGGACCCGGCTTTGATCCAGGGCGCGCGCCGCCACGGCCATAACCCGCGTGTCGCTTCGGGGCTGGGCGTGATTCCCAGGGTCGTCGCCAATGGGCGCGCAATCTATCGCGGGAAGCTGACGATGGATGAGGCGCGTCTGCGCATCGACACCTGCTGGCGTCCTTATCATGCGCGTCTCAAGTCGCTGCTGGCCGAATCGCACGCGGCTTTTGGTCAGGCCATTTTGATTGATTGCCATTCGATGCCGCATGAAGCGGTTTCGATGGCCAGTACGACCACGTCCCAGCGCCCGCAGATCGTGTTGGGTGACAGATTTGGCGCTTCGGCTTCGACCGAGATTGTGGACCGGATCGAATCCGCGTTTGCCTCGGCGGGTCTGATCGTGGCGCGCAACGCGCCCTTCGCCGGCGCATACGTTACGCAGACCTACGGGCGGCCAGGGCGCAATCAGCACGCTATCCAGATTGAGATCGACCGATCTCTGTATATGGATGAGGTCAAAATCGCGCCGAACGGCAATTTCGCAGCGTTTCAGGACATGTTGCGGCAGGTCATACGGGAAATCTCGGGTATTGGCCGCGATCCGTTGCGTCTGGCCGCCGAGTAACCTCAGCGCAAAGCCCGGCCTTTGACAATCGCATCCGTTCCGAATCTGCGCCGGATTTCATCCGTTGCGCGTTCCGCCTGAGACCGCCTTGATGCGTCGGGATCCAAAAGGTCCCCCGAGATGTCCGCCTGATCTTCGGGGCACAGATCGGATATTCCGCAACCCAACAGACGATATGGCCCTTTGTCGCCGACCTGATCGAATAGCCCACGTGCGGTGCGGTAGATGCGGTCTGCGATCTGCGTGGCGTCCCGCAACGAGACACGTCGGGTGATGACCTTGTGGTTTGCTTGTTTAAGTTTCAGGGTTACGACCCGTCCGGCCAGCCCTTTGGCTTTGGCGCGATCCGCAACTTTTTCGGACATGCGCCACAGATGCCCATCAAGGATGTCCAGGCTGGCTGTATCCTCGAAAAACGTGGTTTCGTTGCTGATCGACTTCATTGGCTCGTGCGAAGACACGCGCCGTTTGTCCTGACCGCGCGCCAGATGCCATAGCCGATACCCCATAGATCCGAAGCGGGCTGTCAGTGCCTCCTGATCCCAGCGTAATAAATCCGAGAAGGCGCGGATGCCGGCACGATCCAGCGATTCCTGTGCCGCCGGGCCGATACCCCAGATCAGGCGCACCGGTTTGTCATACAGAAACTCGGCGGTCTCAGCTTCTCCAATAACTGAAAACCCACGCGGCTTGTCCAGATCTGAGGCGACTTTGGCTAGAAACTTGTTGTGCGACAGACCGATCGAGCCTGTTACACCTAGTTCGTCTTTCATCCGCTTAACCAGCCTTGCCAGCATGGCCGCAGGTGGCGCGCCATGCAGTCGCTGCGTACCGGACAGATCCATGAATGCTTCGTCCAGTGACAGCGGTTCGATCACAGGGGTCAATTCGTCCATCATGGCTCTGATCTGGCGTGACACCTCGGCGTAGACCGACATGCGAGGCTTGATGACAACGGCGTCCGGGCACAGTTGCAAGGCTTTGAACATTGGCATCGCAGAGCGGACGCCGCGAATACGCGCCACATAACAAGCGGTCGAGACGACACCGCGTTTGCCGCCTCCGATGATCACCGGTTTGTCGGCCAGATCGGGATTGTCCCGCTTTTCAACCGAGGCATAGAATGCGTCGCAATCCATATGCGCGATGGACAGGTCGAACAGCTCGGGGTGCGTCTTGATCCGCGGGCTGCCGCAGGAAGGGCAGCGCGCTTCCTGTTCCAGAATCGAAAAGCAGTCGCGGCATAAAGCGGGCATTACATTTACATCTCAGTTTTATGCGCTTTGTCATATCAGGCGTTACTGGCTAAAATTTATCTGGTCGGGCAGCAAAGAGAAAGCGCTCATGCAATTCACGGGGGCGAAGGTCGCACTGTTTCTTGGATCGGACCTGTTGGTGATTCAACGGGACGACAAGAAGGACATTCCATTCCCGGGCTATTTCGACTTTCCCGGCGGTGGGCGCGAAGGGGCAGAAACGCCGCTGCAATGTGTCAGGCGCGAAACACTGGAAGAAGTCGGTCTGCACCTCGCCAAGGCTGATTTTGTCTGGTCGCGCATGTATGGGCAAAACTGGTTCTTCGCAGCACACCGGCCACCTAGCGACGTCAACCTGATTAGGTTTGGCGATGAGGGGCAGGGATGGTGTTTGATGTCGCCGGACATTTACCTTGAGAATGCATTGGCGGTGCCGAATTTCGCGATCCGCCTACGTGACTACTTGGTCCAAGGTAGGCCGTCTTTTGACATGTGAGGTTTTCAGAAGAAGACCCCCCGCGATTGGCGGGGGGAGGTGACGGACCTCAGGAAGAGATGGTCCGCGGGGAGTATCACGTCTCCAGAATCGCGCAAATTCCGGGATTTAGATAGGATCCAGATCACACAGCGAAAACTCGCATATCTCATGTGTGTTTTGGGGCACAGGGACGATTTGGCGCGGAAATGGCAAAAAGTGACGTAAGGTCAACTGCTTGAGTCGCAGAAATCGACAGTAATTGCCTGCGCGGACGCGGCCATCCGGCATCAAACCCTAAAAATTTTAACCTGCAAGGCGTCGAGAATTAAGCCCTGTTCGGTGCTTTTGCCTGCGATGAGGCCAATTCGGCAAGGATTGCCTCGGCAGCAGCTTTAGGGTCGTCAGCCTGATAGACAGGTCGGCCCACGACGATGTGGTCCACGCCATCTGCGACGGCATTTGCGGGTGTAGCAACGCGTTTCTGATCGCCAAGCGCGGCACCTGCGGGGCGGACGCCAGGGGTCACGATCAGACGACCTTCGGCCTGGGGCAGGGCACGGATTAGCGCGGCTTCTTGCGGGCTGGCGATGACGCCGTCGGCACCAGCCTCAAGCGCGCGTGCAGCGCGTTCGACAACCAGATCCTGAACGTCGCCCTCTTTCAGAAGGCTGGCATCCAGGTCGTCGCGGTTCAGCGAGGTCAGGATGGTAACGGCCAAAATCTTGAGGTCTTTGCCAGCGGCCCCTTCTTTCGCGGCCTGAACCACATGCGGATCACCATGCACCGTCAGGAAATCCAGATCGAATTGCGCCAGCCCGCGAACGGCGTTTTCGACGGTGTTACCGATATCGAACAGCTTCATGTCTAGAAAGATGCGCTTGCCGTGTTCCTGTTTCAGTTCATTGGCCAATGCCAGCCCGCCACCGGTCAGCATGCCCAGCCCGATCTTGTAGAAGGAAACGCTGTCGCCCAGTTGTTCGGCCATGGCCAGCCCCTGCAGAGCGTTGGGAACATCTAGGGCTACGATCAGGCGATCATCGGACATGGGGCAGGCTCCTTTTTGGCAAACGTCTGCGTCCTAGCGGTTTCGGACGGCTGTGTCCATGCAGGGCGCGCGGGTGATCGAGATCACGCAGCTTTGGGCCAACTGTGATATGGTGCCGACCATCCACAAGAATTATCGATGGGGGAACTATGAAACAGGTTTTTGGTGTTGGGATTATTCTGATCTTGGTGGGATGTCAGGATATGCCACTAGAAAATGAGGCGGCAGATACGGTCATCAAATCTCCGACCAATGAAAATTTGCGGTTGGTGGGGGGGTACCGTTCGACCGACGATGACTGCCAATTGACGGGTGAGACGTCGTTTACGGTCAATTTTCTGGATGATGCAGCAGACCTTGTTTCCTGCCCGACGGGCAGCGACGCCGCGGAATCGCTGGTGGACATGTACGCCGCGCGCGAGGTTGCGCAGACCGGAGGCTACACCGTCTATTCCATACCTCGACGATAAGTCTGAAATTGCGCGCCAGCCTCTTGAATGAACAAAGATATTTCCCAGATTGAATGTGAGGCCCAGACCGACGCGTGCCGCCAAGCGGGCGCATCACATTCAGGGCGCTTAGGAAAAGGAGAATACTATGGACTTGAACAAGTTCACCGAGCGGGCACGGGGATTCGTGCAGGCGGCGCAGACGATTGCGCTGCGCGAGGGGCACCAGCGACTGATGCCCGAACATCTTTTGAAAGCATTGATGGATGACGATCAGGGGCTGGCCAGCAACCTGATCACACGCGCCGGCGGCGCGCCGACCCGCGTGGTCGAAGCGCTGGACGCCGTGCTGTCTAAGATTCCGAAGGTTAGCGGTGATGCGAGCCAGATTTACATGGATGGCCAGACTGCCAAGGTTTTTGCAGAAGCCGAGAAAATCGCGACCAAAGCAGGCGACAGCTTTGTGCCGGTCGAACGCGTTCTGATGGCCCTGTGCATGGTGAAATCCAAGGCCAAAGAGGCGTTGGAAGCCGGTGCCGTATCTGCTCAAAAGCTGAATGAAGCGATCAATGACATCCGCAAGGGTCGCACGGCTGACACCGCATCGGCGGAAGAAGGCTATGACGCGCTCAAGAAATACGCGCGTGACCTGACCGAAGCCGCAGCTGAGGGCAAGATCGATCCGATCATCGGGCGCGATGAAGAAATCCGCCGCTCGATGCAGGTTCTGTCGCGTCGCACCAAGAACAACCCGGTTCTGATCGGGGAACCCGGCGTCGGTAAAACCGCGATTGCCGAGGGCATGGCCCTGCGCATCATCAACGGTGATGTGCCGGAGTCGTTGAAAGACAAGAAGCTGCTTGCGCTCGACATGGGTGCGCTGATCGCCGGTGCAAAATACCGCGGTGAGTTCGAAGAACGCCTCAAGGCCGTTCTGACCGAGGTCACCGAGGCCGCCGGTGAAATCATCCTGTTCATCGACGAGATGCACACGCTGGTCGGTGCCGGGAAATCCGATGGCGCGATGGACGCCGCCAACCTGATCAAGCCCGCGCTTGCGCGAGGTGAGCTGCATTGTATCGGCGCGACCACGCTGGATGAGTATCGCAAATACGTGGAAAAAGACGCGGCCCTTGCGCGCCGGTTCCAGCCGGTTGTGGTACAGGAGCCGACTGTCGAGGACACGATCAGCATCCTGCGCGGCATCAAGGAAAAGTACGAGCTACACCACGGTGTGCGTATCTCAGACTCGGCTTTGGTGTCGGCAGCGACCCTGTCGCATCGCTACATCACTGATCGCTTCCTGCCCGACAAGGCCATCGACTTAGTCGATGAAGCGTCGGCTCGCTTGCGGATGGAAGTGGACAGCAAGCCAGAGGAACTCGATCAACTGGATCGCCAGATTCTGCAGATGCAGATCGAGGAACAGGCGCTGAAGCTCGAAGATGATGCGGCCTCCAAGGACCGTCTGGAAACCTTGCAAAAGGATCTGGCCGATCTGCAGGAGAAATCTGCCGAGATGACCGCCCAGTGGCAGGCTGAACGCGACAAGCTTGCTGGCGCGCGCGATCTGAAAGAGCAACTCGACAAGGCGCGCGCTGATCTCGAGATTGCCAAGCGTGAAGGCAACCTCGCCAAAGCGGGTGAGCTGTCCTATGGCGTCATCCCAGAGCTTGAGAAAAAGCTGACCGAGGCCGAAAATGCCGAAAGCAGCCAGATGATGGCTGAAGAAACGGTGCGTCCGGAACAGATCGCTTCGGTGGTTGAACGCTGGACTGGTATCCCGACCTCGAAGATGCTGGAAGGCGAGCGCGAGAAGTTGCTGCGGATGGAAGACGATTTGCATTCCCGCGTGATCGGTCAGGATGCGGCGGTCACTGCTGTGGCCAATGCTGTACGTCGTGCGCGTGCGGGCCTGAACGACGAAGGCCGCCCGCTGGGCTCGTTCCTGTTCCTCGGGCCCACTGGTGTAGGTAAGACCGAGCTGACCAAAGCTGTGGCAAACTTCCTGTTCGACGACGACAACGCGATGGTGCGTATCGATATGTCCGAGTTCATGGAGAAACACGCGGTTGCCCGTCTGATTGGCGCCCCTCCGGGCTATGTCGGCTATGACGAAGGCGGCGTGCTGACCGAAGCCGTGCGGCGCCGGCCCTATCAGGTCGTTCTGTTCGATGAGGTCGAAAAGGCGCACCCGGATGTGTTCAACGTGCTGTTGCAGGTTCTGGATGATGGGGTTCTGACCGATGGTCAGGGCCGTACCGTGGACTTCAAGCAGACGTTGATCATCCTGACGTCGAACCTCGGCTCTCAGGCGCTGAGCCAGTTGCCCGAAGGTGCGGACAGCGCGCAAGCCAAGCGTGATGTGATGGACGCGGTCCGGGCGCATTTCCGGCCCGAGTTCCTGAACCGTTTGGACGAGACGATCATCTTTGACCGGCTTAAGCGGGAAGACATGGATGGCATTGTCGATATTCAGATGGCGCGTTTGCAGAAACGCTTGGCCGCCCGCAAGATCGAGCTGGTCTTGGATGGCGCCGCCAAGGAATGGCTTGCCGACGAGGGCTATGACCCAGTCTTCGGTGCCCGTCCGCTCAAGCGGGTGATCCAGCGTGCCTTGCAAAACCCGCTGGCCGAGGCGTTGCTTGCTGGTGAGATCAAGGACGGAGAAACCGTCCCTGTAACCGCCGGGCCCGATGGCCTGATCATTGGCGATCGGCTGGGCACGTCCGAGCGTCCGCGTCCAGATGATGCCGTGGTGCACTAAACCGAACAAAGGCCCGCTTAATTGGCGGGCCTTTTTTTATTTGCGATTGTAGCCCTAAAACTATGCTGTTCAGGCAGGTCGCAACCGAACCAGAGAAAATGAGGAGGCGTCCAGAGCGTTCATCGGAAAATCCATTGTCTCTGGACCCAACCCCAGCTCGGCCAGATAGCTTTCGGTCCCTTTGCGCCCAAATATGTGCTCAAGCACAGAAAACCCTTGTTGGGTCGCGTAGGTGCCAACCTCATCAGGCGAGATGTTGAAACGAAATGGTTCACCGACCCCGGCCACGGCCTTCCCAATACTATCGACTTCTTGTTGTGCCTGCGACGCTGCAGCGGTCGAAGCGTAGGTCGTCAGAAATCGCGTTTCCTTCGCGCCATTTGACCGGATCATTGCGTAAACGTCCGCAACTTCGGGCGGCGCCACATATTCCAGCGAAACCTCGGCAATAAAGACTGTGCCCATTTCGTGGTCGTAGCCGAGGGACTGCAACTTTTCGAGAGTTGCCTCACGGGAGAAATCAACTGCGGTGTATTGAACGTTCGGCGGTACGCCAAAATTGGCACTGACCAACGACCGCTTGGCTTCGATGGTTTCGGGGCGGTCGACCTCGAAAACCGGAATGTGGCTGTGACCGTTGGACAGCCTCAGGCCAAGCGTATCGAGGCCCGCGCCAAGCACAACGATCTGACGTGCACCATTCTTGATCGCAGTAAGCGCGCGGCTTTGCATGAACGTCTTGCGCCACAGGACCGACGCGACAAGGCGACGAGCCACCGAGCGATCATCGGCGAATTTAAGCACGGCGTCCCAATCGGTTGCCTGGTCCAGGACCTCGGGCCCTTCCACTGACCCGTTTCGAAATAGCTGTTCGGCAAATGGGTCGTAGAATACGCGTCGGTATGTCGGGTTACGGTTTACCAATGCGCAAAAGGCGCAAACCCCAAGGGCGGTGCGGCTTAGTCCGGGAATTGAGCTTTGCGGAACATAAAACATATGAAACTCACCGTGGTTGCATTCACAGGAACAGAGTTTGAATACCCTGACAACCAGCAGAGTTCAGATCACTCCGTCAATGTAGCCGGCTTTCGGGAAATTGAGCCCGCCAGGCAGGCGGGCCACTTCATTAAATCATCGCGAAAATACGCGCAGGTCCTCCGGTGCCACCGGCGTGTTTCGGGGCACCAATCACAATCGTCGCGCCAGCGGCCGGCACACGATCCAAGCCTGCGATATTCTCAATTCCGAAACGGCCCGTGGGCAGCCATGCATAGTGAGTTGCGAAGTCGGTTGAGATGCCGTGGTCGAGGGACAGCGTGTCTGATGCAATAGAGCGCGCGCCGGTCTCTTCGATCAACATCATTGCGGCTTCGGGGTGGAAGCCGGGGTAATGTTGTGCCTGACCGTCGAAACCGCGATAGGCGTCGCTGTCGGCTTTGGCGGCCCAACCGGAATACAAGGCCACGCAAGCGCCATCAGGAATATCGCCGTTGGCAGACATCCACGCCTTCAGATCATCCGGGGTTAGCAGCGTATCAGCATCCTCGGCGGCCCGGGCCGCGATGTCGACGACGCATAGCGGCGCGACAAGATCAGAGACCGGGATTTCATCCACCGAGGCACCGTCCGCCGAAAAGTGCAGTGGCGCGTCGATATGGGTGCCCGTGTGTTCATTGACCGTCAGGCGCTGCAGGTTAAAGCCGTGTTCGCCGAAATTGAAAACCTGTTCGGAGGCATATCCCGGCTCACCAAAAAAAGTTGGGAAATCGGCGCTGAGCGTGTGGGTCATGTCCTCAACCTTGCCCACACCAGCGGCCAGGGCAATTGGTGCACTGGCTCCAGTGGCGGCAACGGCCACACCAGTGGCGGCGGCGGCTTTGAAGAACCCTCTTCTAGACAGCATACGGTCTTTGACCGCGTTCATCACGCAGATGTCACACATTCGTCTTCTCCCTTTAGTCTTGCCCGACAATCGGGTGGACAGCGGATCTAAGGGCCTGTTGGCCAATCCTGGCAACAAGACTGCAAGTTGCGTGAAGCAGTTGTAAAGATTGAAGGTCCGGGTATTCCGCCTGAATTGGGCGTTGCGAGTTCAACTTGGCGTGACAGGTGCTAACGGTTTTGGCGCAATTCGCCCTCGGGGATGTCTGAGGTGGTTTGGTATGGACTTGGCGTGAATCGTTACAGTCTCGTCTCCCAATCGTGACGCATGTTGCCTTGGTGGTGTGGTATCAGCGGATTATCTGGAATCTCAGGCTAGCTTACCAAGGAGACTTAAATGGCGCATCGCTGGACCAATACACTGACACATGCCGACGTCACGCCACAGGCGGCGTTTTTGAATCGGCGGCAGGTGATGGCCGGCCTGGCGGGTGTAGGATTGGCGGGGCTGACCAGACCGGCAGCGGCGCAGGAAGCACTTGAACCCAACACTTGGGAAGAGATCACCTCGTACAATAACTACTACGAATTCGGGACCCGCAAGGACGATCCCGCGAAATACGCGCATACCCTGGTGACCGAACCCTGGAGCGTCACGATCGACGGTCTGGTCGACAAGCCGGGTGAATATGACTTCAAGGACATCATGTCCGAAATGACGGTCGAAGAGCGTATCTACAGATTCCGCTGTGTCGAGGCCTGGTCGATGGTCGTCCCGTGGAATGGCTTTGAACTGGCGGACCTTCTGAATATGGCTGGCGTACAAGAAGGTGCCAAGTATGTGGCCTTTGAAACGGCATACCGACCCGATGAGATGCCGGGCGTTCAGTTCCCGATCCTCGAATGGCCATACCGGGAAGGCTTGCGCCTGGATGAGGCGATGCACCCGCTGACTATTATGGCGACTGGTATCTACGACAAACCTATCCCGAACCAAAATGGCGCGCCGCTGCGTCTGGTGGTGCCGTGGAAGTACGGTTTCAAGTCTATCAAGTCTATTGTTCGCATCACCGTTTCGGATGTCGAGCCGCCCACCAGTTGGAACATGTCTGCCCCGCGCGAGTATGGCTTCTATAGTAACGTGAACCCCAACGTGGATCATCCGCGCTGGTCGCAGGCCTCGGAACGTCAGATTGGCGGCGGTCTCTTTGCCAAGCGTATCCCGACGCTGATGTTCAACGGTTACGAAGAAGAGGTCAGCGGACTTTACGACGGTATGGATCTGAAGGAATTCTACTAAGACCATGCAGACGCTGAATCAGATATTGCGCCGCATTCCGGTGTGGCTGGTCTACTTCCTGGGGGCGCTTCCGGCGCCCTGGCTGTTTTACCAGGGGCTGACCGGCGGTCTGGGCGTGGATCCGATTGAGGCGTTGGAGCACCGGTACGGCGAACTCGCACTTCAGCTGTTGATCGTCGTGTTGGCAATATCGCCGCTGCGGCGGTTTTTTGGGCTGAACCTGCTCAAGTTCCGCCGGGCGCTGGGCGTGCTGACCTTTGCCTATGTCAGCCTGCATCTTTTGGTGTGGCTGGTGTTGGACGTGCAGCTTCCCAGCCAGATCTGGGCGGATATCTTGAAGCGTCCCTATATTACCGTCGGCATGGCAGCGTTTATCCTGATGATCCCGCTGGCGGTAACATCAAACAACCTGTCCCTGCGCAAATTGGGGGCCCGTTGGCGCATCCTGCAGCGGCTTGTCTTTCCCGCCGCGATTCTGGGCGGGCTGCACTATGTCATGCTTGCCAAGGGATTTCAGATCGAACCGCTGGTCTACCTGTCTCTGATCGTTAGCCTGATCATGCTGCGTATTTCGGTTTCCGGCCTGCTGACTCGGTTCCGCGCGGCCGATTCCGCCTGACTTGGTACCGAGTCTGTGGGTAACTCTGTCTAATACTCCAGATTCGCTGCCAGCCACTCTGTCGATCGCTTTGTTTGGAATGGTCGTCGCTTGGTAATATATTGTTTTTATGCAATAAATTAAGAAAATTCGGTTTTTTGTAAGTTTGTCTAATTTTCTGCTTGCGGACTTATGCGGTTATACTTAGAACCCCCTTCACCGGCGCTGCTGAGGCGGCGCTGACGGGTCGGAGAGACGGCCGGACGCATCGGAGAGACGGTGGAGACG
>NZ_JBXWQH010000004.1:0-277635 GCF_059612275.1 Ruegeria sp. CDSA034 | reverse complement strand
TCGACAACGCATATGGCGACAGAAACCTAATCTGCACATGCCCCCCAATGGACGCTTACGAAGAAGCCGCTGAGTAAGCGAGCTGAAACTCACGACCGACCCCCGAAATTATGGGGGTCGGCCATAAGAAATGGGCGGTGCCCCGAAGGGCAAAGCCAAAGACCATCAGGTGGAGGAACAATGAAACACTATGTCCTCAAAAATGCCCGTTCACGGCAAGCCTGCGTTGCCAGGCAAACACCCAACAGAAATCATCACGTCGATGTTGTCCTCTCTGGCGAGGACACCGAAGCATCTGCACAGATCGTCCTGGATTTCTTTGATGCCTTGAACAGGCTGGTCGAACATCATTCTTACATCATCAACATTCGCAGGTTGGCTAAAGATCCGGTCGAAGGGCCGCTGTACTGGTCTGGGCGAACGGCACTGTTTTGGGGGGATATCCACGAAAACTGGCGGTTGGATGACTCTGAGAAATCCTGGACCTCACAGGTTGTGAACCTGTCGTCGCGCACAATATTTGTCGGCAGCGCCGTTTTGCTGCTTGCTCAGATCGGGCGGGCAGAAAAAACAGTCGCCGCGGTGCACCCCAACTTCACGGCCGCAGCGCAGGAAATCGGACTGATCGAAGATGGATCGGGTATCCACATGGCCAATGATAACCGTTTGCACAGCGCATCGACCCGGTTAAGCGCTTTACGGTTGTTGTCCAATTTCGTTTCGATCGATCACGGAGAGCACCTCGCAGACACTCTGCGCGGATACATCGGACTGTCCGAGCCTAAAAGGACCGCCAAGAGCCATCTTGCAATCCGGCTTTTCCAACGGTCCGAGGCCGATCCACAAGTGCGACGAGCCATCGAAACGATGAGTGATAATCTTGAGGAGCCATTGCGGATCTCGGATCTGGCGCAAATGCTGGGTACGTCCACCCGACAGTTGCAGCGTCGATTCCTAAACAGAACCGGGACAAAGCTTTTGACAACGTACAGAGAGTTGCGTCTGGAACGGGCTGACACGTTGCTTCGGACAACGGATTTGTCGCAGCGAGAGATTTCGGCAGCCACCGGGTTTTCTTCTGCCGTCGCTTTGGGGCGCGCCTTTCGCGCCCATTACAAGACATCCCCGGACGACATCCGAAATCAACGCTTTGCGGGACAGTTATCCGCCAGGTAGGACGAAAAGGACCGCGCCCCGGCAAACAGTCGGTTCGTCACCCTCACCTTAAGTCAAACACACTCGCTGACCCACGCGTCGAGTGAGTTGCCGTTCCCATTGGGCCGTCTTCAGAGAGCGCACTGAAGCCGTTTTGGTTGGCTCAGTCTTGTAGGTTGTAGGCGCGCTCATCGCTGGCACATGACCGCCGGACCCCGCCTTTTGAAGTTACGACGGGCGCAACTCCCTGCATTTGTCAGGGATAGGGGGCACAAACGTGAGGCGCCGCCCGGCTTTCGACCAGACGCGCCAATTCAAAGGCCGAAACGCGGGTTCCAATGCCTTTAAGATCGAACGGTCCCGCCGGGGTCATATCTATCCGGACCTGACGCGCAGTTGCATTTGAGACAAGCACCTGACCGTCCTTGGCGATTTCACACAGGCGTGCCGCCAGATTGGGCGCAGGCCCGATGGCCGAGTAATCCAGACGACCCTCAAAACCGATCCGACCCAAGGTCGCTGCGCCCGTTGCGATCCCAATGCCGAGGCCAAGACCATGCTGCGCTATACCCGCCCTGTATGGGACCATCGCCTTTCGAACATCCACTTGCATTTTCTGGGCCAGATCAACGGCTCTCTGCGCGGCATCATCCAGCGGCACCGGCGCGCCGAACAAAACCATCAAACCGTCGCCAAGAAACCGTTCCAATGTTCCCCCGCAGGCCTCAACAAGCGGCCCGCAAGTGCCGTGAAATGAGTTGAGCGCCGCGACAACCTGATCCGCATTGGCAACGGTGGCGAAGGCCGTGAACCCGCGCAGATCAGCAAAAAGAACCGTGATCTCGGCCTTACGGGTTCTCAAGACATCCGCCTCATCCGTCGCGCCGACAATCATCGCTGCCACCTGCGCCGGCAAGAAACGTTTCAGACGATTGGTGCGCTCGATCTCTTCTATCTGGTTGGCGACCCGAGTTTCCAGCGCTGCATTCAAATCAGCTAGTTGTGCTTTTTGCACTTCGACTTGCCCGTAAAGCGCACCCAGTTTTTCGCTGGTCTGGTTCACGTGGTTTGCCAGCTCGCCCAGTTCGTCCCGATTGGGAACCGTAATCCGGTTGTCGAACCCACCCCGGGACAGCTTGCTGAGCACCGCATGGATACGTTCGATCGGCCACAACAGGGACGACGAAATCGAATATCCCAACAAAAGGGCAATCCCAATCGCCGCGATCGCCGCAGCCGTGATGCTTAGGCGTGAAGTCAAATATGCTTGTTCTGTAGTCCGCGCCAGTTCGCGCACTTCCTGTTCGACATTCTGCGCCACGGTATACGCCTCGCGCTGCATGGCTTGGAGCGGCTCGAACATGTGGTCGATACCGTGTTGCGCTGCGGCTAACAGATTGCCTTCGCGGTTTAGACGGCGCAGTTCAGTGATTGCCGGTAAAATGTCCTGAAGGTCAGATCGAAGGTTCGCAATCGCCTGCGCATCCGGCATTCCGGGCTGCCCGAAACTGCGAAAACCAAGGGCAAGGTTACGCTCTAGTGCTGCCGAAACGTGAAGTATCGAACGCGTAGAAGCTCCCAGAAATCCGTTCTGACGAGGAAAGTCTTTCAGGTTTTGCGGAACGAACAAGGACAGTAGATGTGTGTTCAGGTTCGAGATCGTCGTGTGGGTGTCATTAAAAAACGCAATACGCTCCTGATCGCGCATCATCGTCTCGGACCGCAGATTGGCCTGATGCAAAGCATATAGACCAAACAACACCAAACAGACCAGCAGACCGGTTATTCCTAGAAAAGCCACCAGCAGCTTGGCCCGAACCGAAAGAGCGACCTTGGCGACGCTGAGCGCAACCAAGGGCGGCCTGTCAGGGCCACCGTTGCGGTCGTGTGTCATGCTGCACCCCCCGCCGAAATACGCGGCAGAACTGGCATCATTGTACACAAACATGCGAAAAAACGCTAGCAAATATGCCAAAATGTCTGCGCTAATAACCCTATCGAAGCGGAATGTGCGCTACTTCTCGGACGAGTCGCGTTCGGCATAGTCACGCAGGCTTTGGATATCCGCGATTTCGGCGTGATTGCGATTGATCTTCACACCCACCGGCTTGAGTCGCGAAAACGCCCGGCTCAGACTTTCGGGTTTCATGCCCAAGCGCCCGGCAATCAGCATTTTATCATAAGGCAGCTCAACCTCGCAGCCGCCGGACACCTTGTCGGACAGGTTCAGCAAAAACTCGGCCACTCTTTGCGCGCCGGTTTGGGCCTTGAGTTGCTCCAGCTGCGCGACCAGTGAATGCAAATGGGTAAAGGTCGAAGCCAGGATCGACACGCCAATCTCAGGGTCTTCGCGCATCAGGGACAAAAGAAGTGGGCTGGGAATATGCATGATTTCGCAGGCCGAAACAGCCTCGGCAGAGACTGGGTAAGGCACATTGCGCAGCGCGACCGCCTCACCAAAGCTTTCGCCACGGGTAAAGACGCTGACGACGGCCTCGGCCCCAGTCGGCGCCATGCGAAACAGCTTGACCCAACCCGCCAGAACAACGTGTACGGCCTTGGCTTCTTCCTCCTGCAGAAAGATCGTCTCACCCCGGTCGTAGCGCCGCCAGATCGCATGGCTGAGCAGTTTGTCGATATGGTGCTCTGGCAGGCTTTTCAGCAGTAACGACTGTCTGGCGATTGCCTTTTGTGTTTCATGGGCCAAGAAGTGCCCCCTTTTTCCCTGGCCAATCTCTCAGCCGGTACATTCGTTGCCTTATGGCTATGCCAAACCTGAATCCTCTGCACCAGCTTTTTCCTGCGCCACAACTTGACAATTGTCATGTCATCGCACCGCCACCATGCCTAACCTCAGGTCAAAGCCAGTATTCCCGGGAGTGTGTGAGATGGACTACCAGCGATTTTTCACCCAGAGCCTTGATGATTTGCGGGATGAAGGAAACTATCGCGTTTTCATAGATCTGCAACGGAACTGCGGGGCCTTCCCGAACGCGCGCCAGACTGATGGAGCGGTGCAGCGAGATGTGCGGATCTGGTGTTCCAACGACTATTTGGGCATGGGACAGCATTCGGAGGTGATCGGTGCGATGCATGACGCATTGGATCGCTGCGGTGCAGGTGCGGGTGGCACGCGCAACATCTCGGGCACAACACATGACCACGTGCTGCTGGAAAATGAACTGGCCGATCTGCACGGGAAAGAGGCCGCGCTGCTGTTCACTTCGGGCTATGTCTCGAACTGGGCCGCGCTGGGAACTCTGGCGGCCAAAATCCCCGGCCTGATCGTTTTCTCTGATGCGTTGAATCACGCGTCGATGATCGAAGGCATCCGCCATTCGCGCGCGCAAAAGGTCATCTGGAAGCACAACGACCTTGAAGACCTCGAGGCGAAACTGGCCGCGGCCGCCCCCAACGCGCCCAAGATGATCGCGTTTGAATCTGTCTATTCGATGGATGGCGACATCGCTCCGATCAAGGATATCTGCGATTTGGCCGACAAATACGGCGCGATGACCTATCTGGATGAAGTTCACGCCGTTGGTCTTTACGGCCCCCGTGGCGGTGGCATTGCCGAGCGTGAGGGGCTGATGGACCGGCTGACCGTGATCGAAGGAACGCTGGGCAAAGCATTCGGCGTGGTTGGCGGTTACATCGCCGCTTCGGCTGCGCTGTGCGATTTCGTGCGCAGCTTTGCCAGCGGGTTCATCTTTACGACCGCCCTGCCCCCCGCGATTGCAGCTGGTGCTGCGGCCTCGATCCGGCATCTGAAACAGTCGAATACCGAACGTGATCTTCAGAAAGCACGCGTGGGGCAGGTGCGTGCCCGACTGGATGCCGAAGGAATTCCTCACCTTCCTAACCCCAGCCATATCATCCCCGTGATGGTAGGCGATCCGGTGAAATGCAAATTCATCTCGGATACGCTGTTGGAAGAGTTCGGTATCTATATCCAGCCGATCAACTATCCAACCGTGCCCAAAGGGACCGAGCGTTTGCGGATCACCCCCTCGCCTGTGCATACGGACGAGGATATCGACCATCTGGTCAGCGCCCTGTCGGCCCTGTGGCACCGCTGCCAGATCGCGCGGATGCCGATGGCCGCTCAATAGCCATGGTGCCCAATCGCACCTGAGAACTTGCCGCTCTTGAAGGCGGCTTTTTCTTTGATCACATGAGGTAGAGGGAAAAGATGACGAGCACAAAGCCGGTCAGCACCGCTGTGAATCCGCGCAGCCAGACCTGACTTTTTGCGAGATCCAGATACAATGCAAGGATAACGCGGGCTTTGATCAGCGCGAGGATCAGGATACCGGCGCCCAGAAGCTCCGGTAGTACCGGCAGCATAGTCAACAATGCGGAAACAACGCTTAGCACAAGCAATGTAAGCCAGGCGCGCGGGAGTGAGTTCGTGAGCCTCTGGCGGGCGCATTTGAAAAAAGATGAAGCCTGTGACACGGTGCCTATCCCAGAAGGTAAATCACGGGAAACAGCATGATCCATACCAGGTCGACCATGTGCCAGAACTGAGCGCCCGCCTCGATGTTACGTGCATCGTCGCGCCAGGCAACGAGCAGCAGGATACCCACCCCTGCCAACACATGTGCTGCGTGAAACCCGGTCAGCAGGTAGTAGAACATGAAAAACGGGTGGATCTCAAACGTGATCCCCTGCGCCGCTTTTCCCGTGTACTCGACACCTTTGATGATCAGGAACACTACTCCCAGCAGGGCAGCACCGATCAAGGCAAGACGCGCGGCACCACGGCGTGCCGCCTTGCGCCAGTTCAGCGCCTGCGCGGCGAGGAAACCTGACGTGACCAGCACTGCTGTATTGAAGGCCGCACCCGTGCGATAAAGATGCGACTGCGCCTCGGCAAAGCCCGCAGGGTCGGTCAGGCGAACGGCCATGAAGGCGATCAAGCCTGCCCCGAATACCAACAGCTCCGAGATGATGAGCACCCACATCAACAACTCACCTGGAAGCTCGTCGATCAGGGAGGTATCGCTCATGCGCCGACCAATTGGCGGTAGATCTGCGGCAGCGCCATAGTCAGGCGGTGCGGGTCGGGGATGACCGCAAACCCACCTTGTCCGAACATTCGCGGGAACCAGCTTTTGCCGGTTTTGTCGATGGTCACACCGAACACCGAATGCCCGGCGCGGCGCGCCTCGCGGACGGCCATGCAGGTATCTTCGATACCATGGCGCCCCTCGTAATGGTCCAGATCATTGGGCTTGCCATCGGTGATGACCAACAGCAACCGCCGCTTTCGGCTTTGACCTGCTAGATCGGCCGAGCAATGGCGGATCGCGGCCCCAAGCCGCGTGTAATGGCCCGGCCGCAGCGACGCGATGCGCTGTTCGACAGTCGTACCCATCGGCTCATCAAAGCGCTTGCAGCGCTGGACGTAGACACGTTGGCGTTTTAGCGAACTGAAGGCGTGGATGGCGAAATCGTCACCACAGGCGTTCAAGCCCCAGGCCAGCGCGGCCAGTGCCTCGCGCGCGATGTCGATCACGGCCCGTCCTGTGACGGCGCTTTCAGTGGAGCGGCTGACATCCAGCAGGATCGAGACGGCAAGGTCGCGCGCTTCGGGACGGGATTGCATCCAGATACGCTCGGTTCCTTCACCATTTGCGCAGCGATCAACCTGTGCCCGTACGGCGGCCTCGATATCCAGTTGGTCGCCATCCAGATGGCCGCGCGTCATGATACGACCGGGGCGCAACGCCTCGAACTGGCGCTTGACCGCGCGGATACGGCGGGCGGTGGCTGGGTCCTTGCCAAACTCCGCCGCGTCTTCGCGGATATCTGCATCCGAGAGCAGAACATTGACGTGATCGGGCAGATACCGACCCGTACGCACATCCCATTCGGGATAGAGGATACGGCCCGACAAACGCTCTCGGTTCACATCCTCAGGGGCGAGGTCCAGATGCAGTTTCAGCTTGGTGGGCGGGGCTTTTGAGATTTGTCCAAGGCCAATCTCTTCTTGGTCGTCGGCAGCCTTTTTGGCGTTGTCGGGATCATCGTCATCGATACGGCGATTGATGTTTAGAAACTCAGCCCAGCTGAGGATGGCTTCGAACTTGTGCAGTATGAAACTGTCACTACGGGATGCCTGATCCGATTTGCGGCGGCGGGCGCGATGGGTTTTCTCGCCAGATTCTTCGGGCGGGCCTTCAGTGTCTGGGTTTTCGACCTCGTTGTGTTCGGAAAAGCCGACGGCGCGCAGTTCGGGCCACAAGGGTATCGGGCGCATCGGCTGATAGCCGCGCGGGGCGACCACGTCATCGTCCAGCTTCAGAAACTGTTCGGCTTTTTCCGACAACGGATGCAGTTCGCCCAGGTTATATCGGATCAGCTCTTCGACAGCAGCCTCGACGGGTGGAAGGCTGGGTATGTCGCGTTGATGCAGCACCCCTCTGCAAAGCTCGGCGTAAAGTGGGCGCAAGCCGGGGGCGTTCTCCAGTGTCGCCTCGACCATGTGTCGAGCGGCGATCAGCGCAGTCAAGTCGGCGCGTAACGGATCATAGTCATCAATTCGGGTTCCGGCATGGGCGGCCGCAGCCGCCAGCCAGACGTACAGTGCGCCGTTGGCCGCGCGCACGGGAAACACCGCCAGACGATCTGGCAGGCGCAGAACCTCGCCATCAAACGAGGCGCGCGGCATCAATTCAGTCTCGGTAGCCAGCCGGCGACGCCAGCTCAAACGATGACGAGAAACCTCGGGTGAGACCGGACGCAATTCAACGCCCGGACTACCTCCCAGCCCTCGGAAAAGGACTGCCAGCCGCCCCGCGACCTCAGAGAGGTCGACCGCGGCTCCTACGTGCACCTCAGGTGCATCAAGGCGGCTGGCGAGGGTGTGCCACAGTTTCCCGATCGTTTCTTCGGGTTCCCATGGCTCAAAGTCGATCTTGACCATCGGCCGGCCTCACCCAAAGACAGCCGTGACAAGATCGAGGAGCCCGCGTTTGATATCCTCGTCATCCGTCAGAGGTTCGATCATTGCGGCAAGGATGGCGCGGTCGGTGGACATGCCTTGTGCGATCAGCGTCGCGGCATAGACGACCAGACGGGTGGAAACGCCTTCCTCCAGATCCTGACCCTTGAGGCCCCGCAGCTTGCCTGCAAGGCGCACCAGTGGTTTGCAGCGCTCCAGCGGCAGACCGCTTTCCTGGGCGACAACTTCAGCCTCCATCTGGGGCGACGGAAAGTCGAACTCCAGCGAGATAAACCGCTGCCGGGTCGAAGGTTTCAGGGTTTTCAGGATATTCTGATAACCGGGGTTGTAAGACGCCACCAGCATGAAACCGGGCGCAGCCTCGAGCTCTTCACCTGTGCGGTCGATCGGCAGGATGCGCCGGTCGTCGGTCAACGGGTGCAGCACGACAGTCACGTCCTTGCGGGCCTCGACGATTTCATCGAGGTAACAGATTGCGCCTTCGCGCACCGCGCGGGTTAGTGGGCCATCGACCCAGACGGTTTCGCCACCTTTCAGTAGGTATCGCCCGATCAGGTCGGCCGCGGCCAGATCGTCGTGGCAAGCCACTGTGTAAAGCGGGCGGCCAAGACGGGCGGCCATATGGGCCACAAAGCGGGTTTTTCCGCAGCCTGTCGGACCTTTCAGCAGGACCGGCAAGTTGTTGGCATAGGCGGCGGTGAACACATCGCGTTCATCGCTTTGGGGCAGGTAGAAGGGGGCGTCAGCCGCCCCCGTTCCCATTTGAATGGAGCCATCCATTTGCATCACTCCGCTGGGGTTTCAGCTGCGCCCGGCTCGATGATCTCTTTGCGAGGCACCCAGACCGAGTAGATGAACAACAGCGCACCAAGGACCACCACGACGCCAGAGCCAAAGCGCATCCAGTAGAAGATCGCGATCTGGTCTTGCACGTCCATGAAGTAGTCTCCGACCACGCGCTGCATGTGCGTCTGCACGGTTCCGCCGAAAGTCAGCACGAAGGTCATGAAGACCATGCCGCTGGTCATCAGCCAGAACGACCCCATGTTCATCACCTGATTGTACGGATCGCGGTTTTTGAGGATCGGCATGGCATAGCTGAAGATCGCCAGGTTTAGGCAGACATAGGCACCGTAAAAGGCCAGGTGACCGTGGGCTGCGGTGATCTGCGTACCGTGGGTATAGTAGTTCACCCCGTGCAGCGTGTGCAGGAAGCCCCATACCCCGGCGCCAAAGAAGGCCAGCGTGGCACAGCCAAGCGACCACAAAAGCGCGGCCTTGTTGGGATGGTCCCGACGGCCCTTCCAGACCATGACGAAAGCAAAGGCCATCATCGCGAAGAACGGGATCACTTCGAGGCTCGAGAAGATCGAACCGATCCACTGCCAGTACGCGGGTGTCCCGATCCAATAGTAGTGGTGCCCAGTTCCAAGGATGCCCGAGAACAACGCGGCCGCGACGATGACATAAAGCCATTTCTCGACCACCTCACGGTCAACACCGGTAAGCTTCAGCATCAGGTAGGCAAGGATCGAGGCCATGATCAGTTCCCACACACCTTCGACCCACAGGTGGACAACATACCACCAGTACTGCTTGTCCAAGGACAGGTTGCCAGGGTTGTAGAAGGCAAACAGGAACAGCAGCGCCAGCCCCCAAAGACCCAGCAGCAAGATGTTGGTGATCGCGGTCTTCTTGCCCTTCAGAACGGTCATCGACACGTTGTAAAGGAAGATCAGTGCGGCCACGACGATGCCGGCCTTGACCCATTTGGGTTGCTCAAGGAACTCGCGCCCCTCTTTGCCCAGCAGCCAGTTTCCTTCGAACAGGTTGAACGTATAGGTCAAAACCACGCCCAATGTACCGACCACCAGAATAATCAGCTGCAAATAGGCCAGCATGGGCGAATGAATCTCACGCTCGGCCTCTTCCGGGATCAGAAAATAGGCCGCGCCGAAGAAGCCCAGGATCAACCAGACGATCAGCGCATTTGTGTGCAGCATCCGCACAATGTTGAACGGCAAAAGCTCGCTCAGGAAATTGGGCGATACATAGATCCAGCCGGCGATCAGACCGCCGATCACCTGGATCGCGAACAAGCCCATCGCTACGGCAAAGTAGGCATAAGCAATTTTTTGGGATTCGTATTTCATTACTCTGTTCCCTTCCTCAGCCGGCCTCGTTGGGCGGCCAGTCCTGAGCGTCGATATTGTCCGTCCAGATCAAAAAGTTGGTCAGATCACGGATTTCTTCGTCGCTGAGGTTGAAATTGGGCATCTGCCGACGACCAGGAATGCCTGTGGGTTGTGCTTCCATCCATCCCTTGAGGGCATCAAAGGCCGATTCCGGATCATCCAGAACATCCCACCGGGTCATCACGTTGCCGACCTCTGGGGCAAAGTAAGCCCCTTCACCCAGAATCGTGTGACAATTGATACAGGCGTGTTTTTCCCAGACGTGTTTGCCCCGCACCACGCTGTCATCAAGATTCGCGGCATTCTCGGAATTCACGATGTACCAGTGGGAATGGGCCGACAAAGCCAGAAAGATAAGAATAAAGAACAGTGACCCGCCATAGAAAATATTGCGGGCCATGCTCTTGGTCATGACTTCTCGCATCGCGCTCTCCTTTGCGCAGATTAGCTTGTGAAGATCAGCATGCAGTTGGGGACCGTGCAGCGCCTTAACGAAAGTCAAGACTGGCAAACATCGCTGATGAAGCACCCAGAGCCCGCAACAAAAAGGCCAACCCGAGTGTGGCCTGCGGGAGACTATTGCACCTACAATTGGTCTAAATACCCCAAAAATGCCGTTTTAACGCCTTGAAAAACGTCGCCAGACTTAGCAACATTTTTTCGTGAGCACTCAGTAGCGACGCTTTTGCGCGGCCTCGCAGAAGCAAAGCACACAAAGGTCAGGGTAACGATGGCAATTGATATTTACGGTGCATTCCGTTCTGACTCGACGATGTCGACCAGTCAGGCGCAACTTTACCAAGTCAATACTACATTCCAGATATCTCAATACAGCCAGATTACGATTTCCGACGGTGCCGATCCTACGATCATCGATGGGGATAACGTATCCAATGAAACTCCCAATGACCCAACCCAGACATATCTTGGGCGCGCGTTTGATTGGGATTACACCATCCGGGTCCGTGATGAAGATGGCAATACTTATGAAATCGGCGTCATGGATTGGGACATCAACAACAACGGGTCTATGAATACCAACTCCGCTGAGCAGGGTTACTTCCTTGGCTTTATTGGCGGCAGCGTCCCTCCTCTGAACACGACGCTCACTATTATCGAATTGACCGACAATGGCCCGGACATTCCGGTTGATACGGTTGTGCCGTGTTTCACAAAGGGTACGCTGATCGAGACGCCAGATGGCATGCGCCCTATCGAGGCGCTCGCGGTCGGGGATGAGGTGGTGACGATGGACAGGGGTCCGCAGCGTATTCGCTGGATCGGCGCACGCGCATTGACCGGCCAGGAGCTGTCGGAAAAGCCCAAACTTCGCCCGATCCGCATCGCGGCTGGAACATTGGGCAGCGGACTGCCGCAGCGCGACTTATTGGTATCGCCACAGCATCGGATGCTGGTGCGCTCGGCCATCGCGATCCGAATGTTCAACACCAGCGAAATTCTGGTGGCTGCTCATGCGCTGGTTGGCGTTCCCGGCATAACGGTCGAGGAAAACGCAGAGTCGGTCGAGTATTTTCACATGCTGTTCGAACAGCATGAGATCGTCTTTGCCGAAGGCGCCCCATCAGAAAGCCTGTTCGCCGGAGCCGAAGCGCTCAGAACCGTGCCACTTGCAGCCCGGGCAGAAATGCTGGAGATGTTTCCTGCCCTGGCCACCGAGGATTTTGTGCCGCCATCCGCGCGTCCGATCCCGAGCAAAGGCAAACAGGTCCGACACATGGTGCAACGCCACATCAAAAACAGCCGCTCATTGATCGAATGATTTCGATCGTTTGAAACGATAAGGAACCTAGTCTTGCTTCGCGCGCGGTCTTGTCAATGCGGGCCACATCGCAACCAGATACAGCGCAAAAGCCGTGACCCACAGACCGTCAGACAACAGCATTGCGACCAAATAGCCCGTGTCCATCTCGGCCCCGATCCAACGCGACAGCGCCGCCGCCGCCATCAATCCATAGGCCACAACCATCGGTCCGGGTGCGACCAGCGCGCGACCGCTATGTCCGAGCGCGGCGCGACTCATGACCGCCAGTGTCATGCCACCTACGCAACCGATACCCAGGACATGCAGGGCGGCAACCTCATTGCCAAGACCCAGCACCGCCAAGCCCCACAGGATCAGACCCAGTGCCAGCATACCCAACCCCAGATGCAGCGCCAGCAGGATCGGTTCACGCGCAGCCCAAATTGTCCGCCACCGAGCCATGCGCAGGATTTGCACAACGCCCAACGTTAGGGCAACAGCCCCGGCAATTTCCCAATCGCCTGATGCCAGAACGCTTAGCGGCAAGATAAGCGACAATCCCATACCGGCCTTGTTCAGCGCACCGACGGAAACGGGCCAGTCAGCCTCAGACGCCCCGGCGCGTTTCATGGCGTTGCGGGTAAAGGCCGGCGTGATCCGCCCGCCCAGAATGGCTATCATCGCGCAGAGCGTCAGCAAACCCATCCGCAACCCGGATTGTAACGTGTCATCCGTCAGCCCGATCCACTCAAAATGAGTCAGCAAGTCCGCGATCCAGATCAGGCTGAGCAACAGTAGGAAAATCATGTTCTGCGGTTTCGGCCGGCGGATCAACAGCGTCGCTATCTTGGCTGCAAGGATCGGAACAAACGCAAGGTCGATCACGGCAACCATAACCGGCGGTAGCATACCGGAAAACCACATTGCCATCCGGCCTGCCAGCCATACCCCTGCCGCGAGGGCGATGAACCGCGCGCGTGCGTCAGGTGCACCGGTCCAGTTTGGCACCGCCGTCAGAAAGAACCCGCCCAGCGCCGCAGTGGCATAGCCAAAGATCATCTCATGCGCATGCCACATAGGCGGCGTCATGCCGTAATCCGGTGCCACGTAAGGCACCGTCAGCCACAAGCCCCAGACTAGCCCCACAAACAGGCCATACAGCCCGGCGGACAGAAAGAATACGCGGAACCCCTCACCAAAAATACGGGTGATGACTGCGGGCATGGCTGCTCTCCTAGGTCGTTTTTCCAAGCCCTAGCAGCCTGCTTGTTCGCGGCACTTAACCAAAATCAAAACGGCGGAAAACATGCCTCTAAAACACAGATTTTCTGAGGTTTTTTGGGTGAATTTTTGCATCTCCACCCCGGTTTACGCCCCATCCGTTGACTTTCGTCAAGGAGCCGAAGGCTTCGGTGGGCCAACCTTAGCCCTGCCTCACCAGCAAATGGAGAGTGATCATGTCACTTGGAATCAGCTACAAAAAAACTGGCCGTGCCTTTGGGGTCGGTTTGGCGATGCTGCTGGGCAGCGTCGCTGCTCCGACACTCGCCGAAGAGCCAACCCTTGATAAGGACGCCTTTGAATCGTCAAAACAATTGTACTTTGAACGCTGCGCTGGCTGTCACGGCGTGTTGCGCAAAGGGGCGACGGGCAAAAGCCTTGAACCATTGGTGGAAACGAAAAACGCCGACGGCACCGTGACCGAATCCGGCACCCTCAAACTAGGACAGGAACGGCTCGAAAAAATTATCGCTTGGGGCACCGAAGGCGGGATGAACAACTTCTCGGACGTTATGTCTGAGGACGAGATCAGCAATATGGCGACCTATATCCAGATGGAGCCACCCAAGCCGCCGGAAATGTCGCTTGAGCAAATGATGGCGACCCGTAAGGTCTATGTCGAACCCGAAGATTACCCAAGCGAGCCACTGCACGGCCGAAACTGGGAAAACTTCTTTGTGGTTATCGAACGTGACGTAGGCAAGGTGGCTGTGATCGACGGCGACACCAAAGAAGTGCTGGCGCATATTCCGACAGGCTATGCCGTGCACGTTCTGAAAGCGTCCGAGCACCATAAACTGGAAGAGCCGGAAAACCCGGGCCGCTTCTGGTACACCATGGGCCGCGACGGCAAGATGACCAAGATCGACCTGTGGCAGAACCCTGAGAATATGCTCGTGGCCGAGGTCACCATTGGCTATGACGCCCGCGACGTGGCCGTTTCTGGTGATGGTAAATACGTGATCGGTGGGGCTTATTGGCCGCCGCATTTCGCGATCGTCGATGCCGAAACAATGGAACCGAAGAAGGTTGTCTCGACCCGAGGCTACAACGTAGACGGTGACTACGTGGAAGAGGCGCGTGTTGCGGCGATCTACACCACTCCGAACGAGCCAACTTGGATCGTCGCCGTGAAGGAACTCGGCCAGCTCTGGCAAGTGGATTACTCAGACCTGGACAACCTGCGGATCGACAAGATCGACAGCGCCAAGTTCCTGCATGACGGGTTCTTTGATCCAACCGGCCGTTACTTCCAAATCGCCGCGAACGCGTCGAACAAGATGGTTGTGGTCGATACCGAAACCCACAAGCTGGAAGCCATGATCGACACGGCGCCGCTGCCGCACCCCGGCCCGGGAGCCAACTGGGAAGACCCGAATTGTGGCCCGGTTGCCGGTACGACCCACCTGGGCGAAGGCACTGTCACTGTGTGGGGCAACGACCCCGAAGGTCGTCCGGATGACGCCTGGAAAGTCTGCTACGAAGTGGAAACCGACGGACCCGGTCTGTTCATCCGGACACACCCGGAATCAGATTATATCTGGGCCGACCAGACCAAGCACCCCGAGCCTGAGGTTCAGCAATCGGTGCAGGTCATTGACAAGGCAACCGGTGAGATCGTGAAAACGATCCAGATCACAGAAGAGGAAGGCAACGTCGCCGTCCACTTCGAGTTCAACCAGGACGGTTCCGAGGTTTGGGTTTCCAAGTGGAACCGCTCGACCTCGAAGGAAGCGAACGGTGAGATCGTGATCTACGACGCCAAGACGCTGGAAGAGATTGGCCGCGTGAAGGGGCTGTTTGCACCGACCGGAAAATTCAACGTCTACAACCGGTCGAACCACGTAACCTGACGGATTCTCTACCAACTTCGGAAAGGGCGGGCCCCTCGCCCGCCCTTTCCTCGTTTGTTCACTCAGCCAAACTCACCGGCCTGCCATCCAAGGCCAGACAAGACAGCCAAAACGGAGCCCGGATATGACTTCCGAACCGGAAAAGAAAAAACCGATCTGGCGCCGGTATTTCCTGTGGGGAATGCCCGTGGCCGGTATTGCCGCAGCCTTTGTCGGCGGCATCATCTTCTGGGGCGGATTCAACACCGCCATGGAAGCCACCAACACCAAAGATTTCTGTATCTCTTGTCACGAGATGCGCGATTTTGTCTATGAAGAATACACCGGCACGATCCATGACGTGAACCGGTCCGGTGTCGGTGCGGTCTGTTCCGACTGTCACGTGCCCAAGGACTGGACCCACAAGATGATCCGCAAGATCAAGGCGTCCAAAGAGCTGTACGGCAAGGTGGTTGGCACCATCAACACGCGTGAGAAGTTCGAAGCCAAACGCGTGCATTTGGCGATGAATGAGTGGGAACGGATGAAGGCCACCGACTCGCGTGAATGCCGCAACTGTCACGACTTTGAATCGATGATGCCTGAATTCCAGAAACCCCGCGCGCGTCAACAGCACCTGAACGCGATGACTGTGGGCCAGACCTGTATCGACTGTCACAAGGGGATTGCGCACTCGGACGCCCGCGACCGGGCCGACGAAGAGTATCTGGAAGAGCTTGAAGCGCCGAACCCGGACTTTATCCGTCAGATCCCGCCGGAATATATGGCGAGCCTTGAACGGATCGAAGCCAAGGAAGCCGCAGAAGCCGAGACCGAGAAAGCCGCCAAACAGGCGCAACATGAAGCCGTGCAGGCTCAAATCGCTGCGGCGGTGGATGCGGCCGTGGCCGAAGAACGCGCCAAATCCAACGGTGATGAAGCAGCAGCGCCCGCAAGCGGGGGTGGTGACGATGTCGGCGCGGATATCGACTGGAACGCGGTTGCCAGCACCGATTTGAAACTGTTCTACCCCGGTCAAGCCTCGTTTGAATGGGTCCAAAACGGTAAGTTCCACGGCGGCGCGCGTCCTCTGACCAAAGGTGGAGACCAGTGTACGACCTGCCACGCCAAAGAGCTGGACACGATCGGCAACAAGATTGTTGCTGGCGGTGAATTGGAACCGACCCCGATCCCCGGCAAACGCGGCGTGATCGATGCGACCGTGCAGGCAGCGCATGATGACGAGAACCTCTATGTCCGCATGCAATGGCCGGATGCGGGTCACAATCCTGCGCCCTTTGTCGATGGCGGCAAGATGGATCCCGACAACCAGATCAAGGTTGCCATGATGATCACCGGCACCGGTATCGAACTGGGCGATCAGGTGGGGTGCTGGGCTTCGTGCCACGCCGACAACAGCTATATGCCCTTTGACCCCGGCGCGGATGCGATTGCCGCCAATGGCGACGTCGCAGGTCGCATGTCCGCGCAGGACACCGTGACCAAATACATCAGCGAAAGCCGCACGGATGTCGAAATCAAAGGCCGCCGTGGCAAAGCACTAGGCGGTTGGGACAAGCTGGAGGCCGAAGCACAGATCGAGCAGTACCTGGCCGATGGCACCTATCTAGACCTGATGCGCGTCTACGCCGATGGCAGCGCGACAAACGGCTATCTGCTGGAACAGCGCGTGGTCAATGACGGTGAAATCGCCGCCTCGGCGAACCTGTCCGGTGGCATGTGGACCGTGGTCTTTACCCGGCCGCTGAACTCGGGCGCGCCGGGTGACGTCCCGCTCGAGCCCGGCCAGACCTATACGGTTGGTTTTGCGATCCATGACGATTTCGCCGCCGCCCGGTTCCACCATGTCACGCTGGACACCAGCCTGGCATTGGACGACGACGCCGCCTTCATCAACGTGGTCAAACAATAACAGATCGGGGCCGGGCACTCCGGCCCCACCCCATTTTGGAAAGGAGACTTGGACGATGAAACCCCAACACCTTCTTCCTGCCGTGCTTTTTCTGTCCGCGCCAGTATGGGCCGAGGACACTGCCGAGCTGTGCGTCGAAGCCGAAGACCGTTATCTCACGCTTTTTGGCCAGCCAACCTCGGCGGTCGAGGATGCCGAGGTGGTGCTGATGTACAAGTACAACTTCTGCCCATCCGAACTGACCGTGAAGGCCGGCACCACTGTCCGCTGGGTCAATGTCGACAAGCGGACCAGCCACTCGGTCTTGCTGAAGGATGGCGGCAAGCCGGAAAGCGACCGGTTGTTCCCTGAAGAAACGGTCGAGATTACCTTCCTTACCCCGGGTCCGCAGGAATACCTGTGCGGCCCGCATTGGGAGATACAGAACATGATCGGAATGATCACAGTCGAACCCTGAGCCGAGGCAAAAAAATACAGGCAGAAAGAAAGGAGCGCGGGCGCAAATCCCGCGCTCCTTAACTTTAGTCAAGGAAACAGCGCAGTTAATGCGCAAACCTACCAGCATGACACGCCCGGTTGGCCCAGCGACGTCCTCAATTCGCCGAATGGACCCGGGTTTCGAAGACATTCAGACCAAGCGAGTTTGCACATGAGCGGTAAGGTTTTTCTGATTGGTGCCGGTCCCGGCGACCCCGAACTCATGACCCTGCGCGCACTGCGCATGCTGCAAGAGGCCGATGTGGTTGTGTATGACCGGCTGGTCTCGGCCGACATTCTGGACCTGCATGCCCCCGGCGCGCGGCTGATCCCGGTCGGCAAAGCGCCCAAGTGCCATACGGTACCGCAGGACCGAATTAATGACATTTTGGCAAAAGAGGCCCGCGCTGGTCACACCGTAGCGCGTTTGAAGGGTGGCGACCCGATGATCTTTGGTCGCGGCTCTGAAGAGGCCGCGTATCTTATGGCGCACGGTATCGCCATTGAATACGCGCCAGGCATCACAGCGGCACAGGGGGCATCCAGCTCCACTGGCGTGCCGCTGACCCATCGCGGTCTGGCAACATCGGTTCAATACGTCACCGGTCACAGGCAAGCCGACAAAGTGCTGGACCTGGATTGGAAACGGCTGGCCGATCCTGACGCGACGCTAGTCATCTACATGGGTGTCGCAAATATCGGTCAGATCGCCATGGGCCTGATGACGGAAAACCTGCCTGGCTCGACGCCTGTTTTGGCCGTAGGCAAAGCGACAACGCCAGACGAGCGTCGACTTGTTTCAAGACTGGACAAACTGGCGGCGGATGTGCGCGAGGCGGATCTGAAGGCCCCGACGCTGTTTATCGTCGGGCAAGTGGTTACCCTTTATGCGGATCAAACCGTGACGAACCTGCTGGAGCAGGCCCATGGCTAGTGTTGTCCAATCGATTGGCGGGCTTCCAGCATGGGCCTCACGCGCTTTACTCACAACGGCCGTACTCATAGCAACGTCAGCCCTTGCCGCCGATGTGCTTGATGGCAACGCGCTCAAGCGGCTTGTGCATCAGGATTGCGGCTCTTGCCACGGGTTGTCTCTGAAAGGCGGTCTTGGGCCGGATCTGCGGTCCAAATCGTTGGAGCATTACGATGCAAACGTTCTGACCGACGTCATCCTTGACGGTATCCCCGGCACTGCAATGCCCCCGTGGCGGCCCCTGATCAGCGAAGAAGAGGCCGAATGGATCGCCCATTACCTGCTGGAACAGGAGGAACAATGAAACACTTTTTCCTTGGCCTCGCGGCCATCCTGATGATGACAACGGCGCAAGCCGAACCCACCGCCACCGGCGACTTAGGCCTGGTGATCGAACGGGCCAAGGGCTCGGTCTTGCTGATTGATCAATCAGACCGTGTCGCGCTGGCCCGGATCGAAGGGCTTGGCGACCTGTCCCATGCCTCGCTGGTCTATTCGCCTGATGAACGCTTTGCCTATGTTTTTGGCCGTGATGGGGGCCTGACCAAGGTCGATATCGTCACACGCCAGATCGTGAACAGAGTCGTTCAGGCGGGCAATGCAATTGGCGGCGCGATTTCGGATGACGGTCAATTGGTAGCCGTATCGAATTATGAACCCGGCGGTGTGCGGGTCTTTGATGCCGACACGCTTGAAATGGTTGCCGACATCCCCACCGATAGCAAAACCATCGGTCTGGTCGACGCACCAGGCCGCCGGTTCGTGTTCACCATGTGGGACACGGGCGAGACCTGGATTGCCGATTTCTCGGCGGGCAAGCCAGAAATCACCAAGATCTTCGACATGGGCAAGAACCCATATGACGCGCTTATCACCGCCAATGGACGGACCTACATCACCGGGCTGTTCGGCGAAGACGGACTGACAGCGCTGGACCTCTGGGCTGACAACCCCGAACCGATCCGCGTGTTACCCGACTATGGACGTGGTCAAGAAGAGATGCCCGTCTACAAGATGCCCCATCTGGAAGGCTGGGCACTTACCGGGCGCGAGTTTGTGCTGCCCGCCGTCGGCCATCACGAGGTGCTCTGGATCGACGCCGATACCCTGACGGAAACCGGGCGCACCCAAACCCATGGCCAGCCTGTCTTTGCCATGTCGCGACCGGACGGGCGAGAGGTCTGGGTGAACTTTGCCCACCCGCTGAACGACACGATCCAGGTGATCGACAGTGTCAGCAAAGAGATCATCCACGAGTTCAAACCGGGGCCTGCCGTGCTGCATATGGAGTTCACCCCGCGTGGGCATGAGGTCTGGATCAGCGTGCGAGATGCCAACAAGGTCATGGTTTACGACACGCACAACTTCGAAAAGCTGCGTGAGATAGAAGCGGACAGCCCATCTGGCATCTTCTTCACCGCCCGCGCGCACAAAATGGGGCTGTAGGCGATGGAACATATCACCGACCCGATCGATCGCCGCCTGCTGGATGATTTTCAACGCAATTTTCCTGTAACGGACCGTCCTTTCCAGGTTTTGGCTTTCACGTTGGGGCTGGACGAGATTGAAGTGTTGGATCGCCTAGCCCGAATGCGGGCGACCGGCCGGATTACGAGAGTCGGCGCGACCATTGCCCCTGGCGCGGTTTCTGCCAGCACTCTGGCCGCCGTCGCCGCACCGGGTGAACGCCTGGAAGAAGTGGCCGCTATGATCGACGCCGAACCGGGTGTGAACCATAACTACCAGCGCGAAGACAAATGGAACCTCTGGTTCGTGGCAACCGGTCCAGACCGGGCGCATGTAAATGACACGCTGGCTCGGATCGCACAGCGCACAGGGCTGCAGGTTCTCGACCTTCGGTTGGTTCGTCCGTTCAACGTGGATCTGGGGTTTCGCATGTCCGGCAAGACCCGAAACGTTCCAAGCCCGCGCAAGATAGATCGATCGGTCTTGCAAGACGGCGATCGCGCGTTGCTTCAAGCCCTCAGTTCGGGTTTGCCGCTGGTCGCTGAACCCTATGCAGTGCTGGCCCAGTCAATAGGTCGCGACGCTGCGGGTGTGATGGATCGGATCGAGGTACTGCACAGAGCCGGTATCATCTCGCGCCTGGGCGTGATCGTGCGCCACCGTGCGCTCGGATGGTCAGCCAATGCAATGGTTGTCTGGGACTTGCCATCCGAACAGATCGACGCCGCCGGTCCTGCCCTTGCAGCCCACCCCGGAGTGACCTTGTGCTATGAACGGTGTCCGGCCGAAGGGGTCTGGCCTTATCGCCTTTACTCAATGATCCACGCCCGCACCCGCAGCGAAGCGCTGGAGATTCTGGCCGGTGCGCGCGCGCTGCCGGACCTGTTTGGCGCGCAGCACAAGGTTTTGTTCTCGACGCGCTGTTTCAAACAGACCGGCGCGCTGATCCAACCGAAAGAGGCCGCCGCATGAAACTGGATGGAACCGATCGCGCGATCCTGAACCGGATGCAGGACGATCTACCCTTGGTATCGCACCCTTATGCAGCCGTGGCAGAGGAGTTGGGCATTCCTGAAAGTGAAGTGCTTAACCGCCTGACCCGTATGAAAGACAGCCGAGTGATCACGCGCTTTGGTCCGTTCTTCGACGCCGCCGCCATGGGGGGCGCTTTTTGCCTGTGTGCAATGGCGGTGCCAACTGAAGAATTCGAAACCGTCCTGACCAAAGTCAATGCGCATGCAGAGGTTGCCCACAATTATGAACGTACGCACCGGCTGAACATGTGGTTCGTGCTGGCCACTGAAACTCCCGAGGGGATCGTGGGCACTGCTGATGCAATCGAACGGGAAACGGGGATCTGCGTTCTTCAATTCCCCAAACTACAGGAATTTTTCATCGGCTTTCGGGTGGCGGCATGATCGACGCAACAGATCGAGAGATTATCGAGGCGCTGCAAGGCGGGCTGCCCCTTGTGCCCGCGCCTTATGCGCAGGTGGCCGAGATACTTGGCATGGATGAAGATGCCCTTTTGTACCGCTTGGCCGAGTTGAAGTCGCGCGGTGTGATCCGTCGCATCGCTGCCGCGCCGAACCACTACAAATTGGGCATGACATCGAACGGGATGACCGTCTGGGATGTGGATGACGACCGGATCACCGAATTAGGTGCCCGGATCGGCGCGTTGCCCTTTGTCACCCATTGCTATGAACGCCCCCGCGCCCTGCCCGATTGGCCATACAATCTGTTCGCCATGGTACACGGCGCTGATCGTGACGAGGTCGAAGCAAAGCGCGCCGAAATTGCTGACATTCTAGGCGATGCCTGCCGGGCCAAGGACATCCTCTATTCCACGCGCATCCTGAAGAAAACCGGGTTGCGCCTGAAAACGAAAGGCTGAGACATGTTCCGCCTGACCGAATACATGCACCAACTCGTCAAACCGACACCAGTGCGTAAACGCCGGCCCGGCCCGGTGAAGCCGGTGGTGATCTGGAACCTGACGCGGCGCTGCAATTTGAAATGCCGCCATTGCTATACTGTTTCGGCGGATGTGGCCTTCCCGGGTGAGCTCAGCCATGAGCAAGCCATGGTAACCCTTGAGGATCTGGGCCAATTTCGCGTCCCGGCCCTGATCCTCTCGGGTGGAGAACCACTGGACCGGTTCGATTTCTTTGACATCGCCAAACGGGCCCGCGATCTGGTGCCGATGCTGGCATTGTCGACCAACGGCACGCGGATCTATGACGAAACCGCCGATATGATTGCCGATGTGGGGTTCAACTATGTGGGTATCTCGCTGGACGGTATCGGGGCCACAAATGACTGGTTCCGAGGGGTCGAAGGCGCCTTTGCCGACGCCCTGCGCGGCGTGCGTGAGTGTAAGAAACGCGGCATCAAGGTGGGACTTCGGTTTTGCCTGACTGAAGGTACTCAACACCATCTGCCCGATCTGCTGCAGCTGTGCGATGACGAGGGTGTCGACAAGTTCTACTTGTCCCATCTGGTCTATGCAGGTCGTGGAGACAAGAACCGAGGCGAAGATGCTGAACATCTGCGCACACGGAGCGGGCTGGACCTGCTGTTGGAGCGCGCATGGGAGGCTGCCTCGGGTGGTCGTCCTCTGGATATCGTGACCGGTAATAATGACGCTGACGCGGGGTATTTCCTGAACTGGGTCCGCGCGCGTTTCGATGCTGGAAAAACAGCTCATGTACGCGAGCATCTGGCGGCATGGGGTGGCAACTCCAGCGGCCTAGGCGTGGCCAATATCGACAATCTGGGCCGCGTACACCCCGACACTTACTGGTCGGACTACACTGTCGGCAATGTGAAGACCCGGTCGTTCTCAGAACTTTGGACCGGCGATGACCAAATGTTGGCCATGCTGCGCACACGTCCCCGCCCCTTGAAAGGGCGCTGCGGCGCCTGTCAGCTCAAGGATGTCTGTGGCGGCAACACCCGTATCCGGGCTTTGCAGGTGACCGGCGACCCGTGGGCGGAAGATCCAGCATGCTATCTGTCAAACCAAGAAATCGGCGTGGATGAGGCGGGCGATCGCCTGCAGGTCACGCCGTTCCGGGGGAAACGCCATGATCCGGCGCATCAGTTCTTCTAAGACACTCAAACTCGGCACTCTCTGCTCGCTGTTGTTGATCGGAACCGCGTGGGCTGACGCTCCTTCGGATTACGCTGAATTTTGTGCGTCCTGCCACGGCGAAAACCGCTTAGGCGGCGTGGGTCCGGCGCTTATCCCTGAAACGCTGAAGCGGATGCGCGGCCCCCGCGTTGCCGCGGTTATCGCCGAAGGGCGGACCGCGACCCAAATGCCTGCCTTCTCGCACGAGCTCGACGCTTTGCAGATTGAAGAACTGGCGGGTTGGTTGAAATCACCGCTGGAAAGCGATCCCGAGTGGGGTGAGGCCGACATAATGGCCAGCCGAATTCTGGACGAGAATTACGTCGCAGTTGAAGCACCCATCTGGGACAGCGACCCGATGAACATTACTCTGGCTGTTGAGACAGGGGACCATCATGTCAGCGTGCTGGACGGTGACACTTTCGAGGTTTTGGACCGGTTCGAGACACCCTTTGCCGTTCATGGCGGTCCAAAATTCAGCCCAGACGGGCGATATGTGTTCATCATGTCACGTGATGGCTGGGTCCAGAAGTATGACATCTGGGCCTTGGAACAGGTTGGCCGCGTGCGCGCTGGCCTGAACAGTCGCAACATCGCCATGTCGGGCGATGGCAAATGGGTGGCAGTGGCAAACTACCTGCCCAACAGCCTGACCTTGCTGTCGACCGAAGACCTGTCCGTGGTCAAGGTCATCGACATCAAAAGCAAGAAGGGCAAGCCCAGCCGCGTTTCGGCGGTCTATCAGGCCCCCCCACGCGAGAGCTTTGTTCTGGCCCTCAAGGATGTGCCCGAGATCTGGGAGGTCTTCTACGGGGCCAATCCTCCTCAATTTGGTATCGGTCATGATTTCCGCATCGAAGGACAATTCAAAAACCCTGACCCTTTCCCGGTGCGCAAGATCACCACGCCGGACTATCTGGATGATTTCTTTTTCGACCAGAGCTATGAATACGTCATGGGCGCATCCCGCGGCGGCGAGGGCGGTCAGGTGATTGATCTGGTCATCGGTCAGAAGGTCGCCGATCTGGATCTGCCGGGGATGCCGCACCTGGGCTCGGGGATCACGTGGAGGTATGGCGATACGACCGTGATGGCAACGCCGCACCTGACCGATGGCACCGTTTCCGTGATCGATATGGAGACCTGGAAAACTGTTAAGCAGATCAAAACCGAAGGGCCGGGGTTTTTCATGCGCAGCCATGAGAATTCTCCTTACGTCTGGGCCGATGTGTTCTTTGGACCCAACAAGGATGCGATGCATGTAATTGACAAGCAAAGCCTTGAAATTGTTAGAACTCTACGCCCTGCACCGGGTAAAACCGTGGCCCATGTGGAGTTCACAAAGGACGGCAGCCACGCTTTGGTGTCCATCTGGGAAGATGATGGCGCGGTGATCGTTTATGACGCGCAAACATTGGAAGAGGTCCGCCGCCTGCCGATGCGCAAACCTTCAGGGAAATACAATGTCTGGAACAAAATCACCTTCTCAGAAGGCACCAGCCACTGAGGGTAATTGGCCGGTCTGGAAACTGGCCATCCTTTTGTATCCGGCCACGGCTTTGACCGTGGCCATCAACCTGTTTCTAGCGGGGCTGATCGCCAACAGCGCCGGGTTTGGCGTGATTACGCCTGTAGCCGCGATCCTGTGGTCGATTCCCCTGGGCGTACCCGCCGCGTGGTTGGCAGGGCGTTGGTTGCGCGGGTTGATGGATGAAGCGGACGAATAACGCGAAATTTCCTGCAGCCTAACCGAAGTCAAGTATCACCAAGCGAGAATCCCCTACGACTTAGGAACGATTTCCGAGTTGGATTCTCCATGCCCGCCCTTAGCCCTCTGCACAGCCTCCCTGTTCGCGCGTTACGTGCGACGTGTGCGTTGGCGGGTATCCTTATGCTGTTGTTGCAAACGATCGGTCCGGCGCTGGCGAGTCCCGGCCAAAGCATGTGGGTGGAAATCTGCTCGGAGGCAGGGGCGGTCTGGGTCCAGATAGACCTTGAGGAGGAAGACCTGGACCCAACCGCGCCCTGCCCCAAATGCGCCGATTGCGCCCTGTGTGCTGTCACCTCGGCTGCCCCGGTGCCGAACTGGCCTTTCCTGGCACGGGACAACGCTATTCACACCGAACACTCTTCGCCCCGCGATCTGGTTCAGGTCTGCAGCTTGAAACGATTGTGGCCTGAAACCCGTGGCCCCCCGGCTGCGCCCAAGAAATACCTCGAACGCGCCCAGCGCGCGTCCATAGCGTCAATCCAAGTATCCGGAGGTGCGCTGTGGCCGTAAGTCGCGCAATCCAATTCCTGCTGGCCCTTAACCTGTCCTGCCTGATGGCGATCAGTGCCCATGCTGACAGCCTCGCCAGCTTCCTGCCTGACATCACCCCTTCTGAGTTGGCCCCCGAAGCCGATGCCTTTGGTCCCGTGCGCGATGACGTGCCCGTTGCTCCGGTTCTAAAGGGCGGCGAGACCATCGCATGGGCTTTTCTGACCTCGGATTTCGTCGGCACCACCGGCTATTCCGGCAAGCCCATCCACGTGGTCGCCGCCATCGACGACGACGCAGTTCTGGCCGGAGTGAAACTAGTCAAACACTCGGAACCCATTGTTCTGATCGGCATACCCAATTCGCGCATGGTCGAGTTGACCGAAGGTTATGCCGGGCTGGACCTAAAAGTCGAAGCTGAGACCGGTGGTGAGGGGCATGACCTCGATATCATTTCGGGCGCGACTGTGACGATCATGGTGATTGATGACAGCCTGGTTCGTGGCGGCATCAAGGTAGCCCGTGCGCTGGGTCTGGGTGGTCTGTCGCCGCTACAGGCCGATGGTCCCAAGCGCGAAATCGATATGGCTAAGAACTCAGTCTATGACTGGACCACTCTGTCCGGCGATGGCTCGGTCCGGCGCCTGACTTTGGATGTCGGTCAGGTCAATGCCGCCTTTGCAGCCACAGGCGATCAGCGCGCCATCAAACGCCCGGAACCGGGCGAGCCGAATGACACGTTCATCGACATGCATGTGGCGCTGGTCTCGGTCCCATCGGTCGGCAAGTCCCTGTTGGGCGAGGCCGAATATCAGAATCTGACCGAGTGGCTGGACGAAGGTGAACAGGCCATTCTGGTGCTGGGGCGTGGGGCTTACAGCTTCAAGGGTTCAGGCTATGTGCGCGGCGGAATTTTCGACCGGATTCAGCTTATTCAGGGCGACAATTCGGTGCGGTTCTTTGACAAGCAGCAAGAGCGTCTGGGCAAGGTTGCGGCCCCGGATGCGCCCAGCTTCACCGAACTGGATATCTTCAAGATCCCTGCCGAGGCCGAGTTTGACCCCGCCGAGCCGTTCCGCCTCCAATTGCTGGTGCAACGGGCCGTGGGCGCGGTTGAGAAGACGTTCCTGACCTTCGATCTAGGCTACAAACTGCCCGAGCAATACCTGCTGCCCGTCACTGCCCCTGCGGTCGTAGACGATGCCACGGGCGAAGCCGCAGCCAAAGCCGCACTTTGGAAGCGCATCTGGAAGGACCGCACGGTCGAGATCGCCGTGCTCGGCATCATGCTGCTGGTTCTGACGGCGACGTTCTTCTTCCAGTTCCACGCGACGATGAATGCACGGGTCTTCTACTGGTTCCGCATTGGATACCTGACCATGACCCTGTTCTTCATTGGCTGGTACGCCAATGCACAGCTGAGCGTCGTGAACCTAATGGCATTGGCGGGCAGCCTGCGGACCGGCTTCTCATGGGATGCGTTCCTGCTGGATCCACTGGTCTTCATCCAATGGTTTGCCGTCGCCGCCGCGTTGCTATTCTGGGGCCGTGGTGCCTACTGCGGCTGGCTGTGTCCATTCGGCGCACTGCAGGAGCTGACCAACAAGATCGCGCGGGCCTTACGCGTCCCGCAATGGACGCTGCCTTGGGGCCTGAACGAACGCCTCTGGCCCGCAAAATACATGATCTTCCTGGGTCTCTTCGGCCTCAGCTTCGTCTCGATCCCGCTGGCCGAGACTTATGCCGAGATCGAACCCTTCAAGACGGCAATCATTCTGAAATTCATGCGGGACTGGCCCTTCGTGGTCTTTGCGCTGACCCTGCTGGGGATCGGGCTGTTCATCGAACGGTTCTACTGCCGCTACCTCTGCCCGCTGGGCGGAGCGCTGGCCATCCCCGCCCGAATTCGCATGTTCGACTGGCTGCGCCGCTACAAGGATTGCGGCACGCCTTGCCAAACCTGCGCCAACGAATGCCCCGTTCAGGCCATCCACCCCACCGGTGAGATCAATCCGAACGAGTGCGTCACCTGCCTGCATTGTCAGGTGCTCTACCAGTCCGAGGACAAATGTCCCGTCGTTATCCGCCAGCTCAAGCGGCGGGCCAAGACAGGGTCGGTCGATCTCAAGACCCCACTCGGACAACCACCGGCGAACCATCCGAACGCCAAACCGAAAACCGTTTCCTAAAGGAGGAACGATCATGTCGGAACATGACAACAAACTGAACATCACACGTCGCGGGATGTTGGGCGCAACCGCAACCGGCGCCGTGCTGGCCGGGACCGGTCTGGGTTCGACCCTGATGACCGCAAAACAGGCCAGCGCCGCCGCCAATGCCAATCTGCAGCCCGGCGAACTGGACGAATATTACGGCTTCTGGTCCTCGGGTCAGACCGGTGAACTGCGTATCCTGGGCTTCCCTTCCATGCGCGAGCTGATGCGGGTGCCGGTCTTCAACCGCTGCTCGGCCACCGGTTGGGGCCAGACCAACGAGTCGCTGAAGATCATGACCGATGGTCTGCTGCCGGAAACCAAGGAATTTCTCGCCAAGCGCGGCATGAAAACCTATGACAACGGCGACCTGCACCACCCGCATATGTCGTTCACCGATGGTACCTATGATGGCCGCTATCTGTTCATGAACGACAAGGCCAACACCCGCGTCGCCCGCGTGCGCTGCGATGTGATGAAATGCGACAAGATCACCGAGATTCCGAATGCCAAGGCGATCCACGGTCTACGTCCGCAGAAGTTCCCACGTACCGGTTATGTCTTTGCCAATGGTGAGGATGAAACCCCGCTGGTCAACGACGGCACAGTGCTGGACGATCCGTCGCAATATGTGAACATCTTCACCGCGCTGGATGGTGACACCATGGAAGTGGCGTGGCAGGTGATCGTGTCGGGTAACCTCGACAACACCGACTGCGACTATCAGGGTAAGTACGCTTACTCGACCTCGTACAATTCGGAAATGGGTATGAACCTGGCCGAGATGACCGAGAACGAGATGGACCACGTCGTTGTCTTCAACCTCGCAGAAATCGAAAAAGGTATCGAGGCCGGTGACTATCAGGAACTGAAAGGCGTCAAGGTTCTGGACGGTCGTAAAGGTCAAAACAAGAAGTACACCCGTTACATCCCGATCCCGAACTCGCCGCACGGCATCAACACTGCGCCGGACGGCAAGCACGTCTGCATCAACGGTAAGCTGTCGCCAACCGTTTCGATCATGGACGTCACCAAACTAGACGCCCTGTTCGAAAGCGATGCCGACCCACGCTCCTGCATCGTGGGTGAACCGCAGCTGGGTCTTGGCCCGCTTCACACCGCCTATGACGGTCAGGGCAATGCGTTCACCACGCTGTTCCTCGACAGTCAGATCGTGAAGTGGAACATCGACAAGGCAATCGAGGCATACGGTGGCGCCGACGTGGACCCGATCATCTCGAAAGTCGACGTTCACTATCAGCCGGGCCACAACTCGACCACCATGGGTGAGACCAAGGAGGCCGATGGCAAATGGCTGATTTCGATGAACAAGTTTTCGAAAGACCGGTTCCTGAACACGGGCCCGCTGAAGCCTGAAAATGAACAGCTGATCGACATCTCATCCAACGAGATGAAAGTGGTTCACGACGGTCCGACCTTTGCTGAGCCGCACGACTCGATCATGGTTCGCGCCGACATCGTCAACCCGGTCAACGTCTGGGACCGCGCCGATGTCACATGGGAAGACGCCCGCAAACAGGCCGAGGCTGATGGCATCGATTTGGAAGACGGCGCCGAGGAGCCCATCCGGGACGGCAATAAGGTGCGGGTCTATATGACCTCGCAGGCCCCGACCTTCAGCCTTGAGAAATTCACCGTCAAACAGGGCGACGAGGTAACAATCTACGTCACCAATCTGGATGACGTGGACGACGTAACCCATGGCTTCTGCCTGGGTAACTACGGCATCGCCTTCGAGATCGGGCCAATGGCAACCGCGTCGATCACCTTCACTGCGGACCGTCCGGGCGTGCACTGGTTCTATTGCCAGTGGTTCTGCCACGCGCTGCATATGGAAATGCGCGGCCGGATGCTGGTCGAACCGGCGGGAGCATAACCCATGCGTTGGCCCCTGCTCATACCGCTCCTGCTTGGCTCGCCCCTTTGGGCGGCGGACTGGGATGTGCCCAACCGGGCGGGGGCCATCAATGAAACACTGGCGCAGGCGGCGGATGGAGACACCCTCCGCCTGAGCCCCGGTGTCTACACCGAAACACTTGTGCTGGACCGGCCCGTCACCATCGACGGGCTGGGACAGGCCACCATCGACGGACAAGGTGAAGGCAGTGTCATCACCGTGACCGGGCCCGGCGTAACCGTGCGGGGTCTGGCAGTGATCGGTTCCGGTTCAAGCCATGACGGGATCGACAGTGGCATCCAGCTGACCAAAACGGCTAAGGCGCCGGTGGTCGAGGATAACGTGCTGCTGGGCAATCTTTATGGCGTCGACATTCATGGTGCCAAGGACAGCATCGTTCGTGGTAACCGCATTGAAGGTCGCCAAGACCAGCGAATGAACGACCGTGGAAACGGAGTCTATGTCTGGAACGCGCCCGGTTCCGTGGTGGATAGCAATGACATCCGCTATGGCCGCGACGGGATCTTTGTGAACTCGTCGAAAAAGAACACCTTCACCGGCAACCTGTTCCGCGACCTGCGTTTTGCGGTGCATTACATGTATGCCGACGACTCAGTTGTCAGTGACAATGTCTCGATCGGCAACGATCTGGGTTATGCGGTGATGTTCACGACCAATGTGAAAGTCGCCGACAACGTCTCAATCGGTGACCGTGAACATGGCGTGATGCTGAACTACGCCAACAAGAGTCAGATCACCGGCAATGTCGTGATCGGTGCCAAGGAAAAATGCACCTTCCTCTATAACTCCAACAAGAACGAATTCACCGACAACTGGTTCCAGGGATGCGGCATCGGTATCCACTTTACTGCCGGGTCCGAGCGCAACCGGATCGTCGGAAACGCCTTTGTCGGCAACCGGACCCAAGTGAAATACGTTTCGACCAAATGGGTCGAGTGGTCCGAAGACGGGCGCGGCAATTACTGGTCCGATTTTGCGGCCTATGACGTGGACGGCGACGGCATCGCCGACGCCCCTTATCGCCCCAATGACAGTATGGACCATGTGCTGTGGACCCAACCCGCGGCCAAACTTTTGCTCGGCTCCCCCGCCGTGCAACTGGTGCGCTGGTCCCAATCGACCTTCCCGGCGCTGTTGCCGGGCGGTGTGATGGACAGCAACCCACTGATGCAAGCCCCTGAACCCCCAGCAATGAAAAAGGTGCCTCATGACGGATAAGGCCCTGAGTATTACCCAAGTCAGCAAGGACCGAGGTAAAACCCGTGTTCTTGACGATATCACCCTGTCTCTTGCCCCTGGTCAGCGCGTGGCGCTACTGGGCCATAACGGCGCGGGCAAGTCGACCCTGATCAAATCTATCCTCGGTCTGACATCGATCCATGTCGGAACCATCCGGATCGGAGATGCCACTCCCGGCAGTGCGCAGGCGCGGCGGGATACTGCCTATTTGCCTGAGGCAGTGTCGTTTCATCCTGCGCTGACGGGCCGCGAGCAGCTGACCTTATTTGCGCAACTTTCTGGGTCCAGGGCCGATGTCCCCAGCCTGCTGGACCGCGTGGGCCTTGGCAACGCTCTGGACCGCCGGATCGGAACCTACTCTAAAGGCATGCGCCAACGTCAGGGTTTGGCGCAAGTGCTGCTGGGCCGGCCAAAAGTGGCGCTGTTGGATGAGCCAACAAGTGGTTTGGACCCGATCTCGCGGCAAGACCTATATGCCATCATCGATGAATTGGCCGGGCAAGGCACAGCGGTCCTGATTGCCTCCCACGCTCTCACCGAGGTCGAAGCCCGCACCGACCGCATCGCCATCATGCGCGAGGGCCGAATGGTTGCGGATGACACGCTCAACAATCTGTCGGCGCTGGCTGGCCTGCCGATCCGCCTCAAAGTGCGTGCCAGCGCGAACCCCGAAGCACTTGCCGCCGAACTGGGCGGCAACCGGATCAACGGAGCATCTGTGGAACTGCTCTGCTCGCCGGATGACAAGATGGAGGCTCTGCGCCGCATCGCCGGACTGGGCGACGCCGTGGCGGATGTGGAAATGACCCCGCCCAAACTTGAAGACCTCTACCGCCATTATGCACAGGAGGAGATGCAATGACCCGCTTCCTCGCCATCACCCGCACCGAAATGTTGATCCTGCGCCGCAACCGCTGGCTGTTGATGGCCACCCTGATAATGGTCCTGTTCGCCTTGGCCCTGACCTTTGCAGGCAGCGCGCCGACCGGCACGCTGGGCGTCGATATGCTGACGGTCTCGGTCGCTTCGATGACCACGCTTTCGGTCTATCTTGCGCCGCTGCTGGCGCTGATGATCGCTTTCGACGCCATAGCAGGCGACGTGGACCGGGGCAGTCTGTCGTTGCTGCTATCCTACCCCGCCGGACGCGGAGAAATTCTGCTGGGCAAATTCACCGCCCATCTAGCGGCATTGGCCTTTGCCATGACCATCGGTTTCGGCACCGCAGGCGCAGTGGCAGCGTGGTTCGGTGGGGCGGGCCCCGAAAGCCTGATGGCTCTGGCGCGCCTAATCCTTACCTCCATCTTGCTGGGCGCCGTTTTTCTGGCGCTGGGATACCTGCTGTCTGCTCTGGCAAGGGGCGCTACGGCGGCGGCAGGTCTGTCGGCCGGGCTCTGGCTGGTCTTTGTCGTCCTCTATGATCTTGGCTTGTTGGGAGCCGTGGTCATGGACAAGGGCGGCACATTCACCCAATCCGTCTTTCCATGGGTGATGGTGGCCAACCCGGCCGACGCATTTCGGTTGTGGAACATCGCCGCGACCGAAGGCGTCGCAATGGCGTCCGGCATGACCGGTGCGGCCCAAGCTCTGCCCGTCTGGGCCGCGCCTGCCTCGCTGCTGATCTGGCCGGTATTGGGCTTTGCTCTTGCCCGTGCCGCCTTCCGGAGGGTTGAGCCGTGAAACGTCTTGTGTTGATTGCGCTGATTGCCTTGGCGGCTTGCAAAGAGGAGGTCGCAGTTACCCCCGACCCGGTTGATCTGACTCCCGATGCGCTGAGCTTCTTCTGCCAAATGAATATCGCCGAGCATGGTGGCCCCAAAGGGCAGATCCATCTGGAAGGTTATCCCGCACCACTGTTCTTTGCACAGGTACGGGACATGGTGGCCTACCTCAAAAGCCCGGAGCGAGACGCCGACATAACTGCCATTTATGTCAGTGATATGAGTGTCGCGCCCAACTGGCTGCAACCAGGTGTGTCCAACTGGATCGCCGCCGATGTCGCCACTTTTGTTGTCGGCTCCGACGTCGCGGGCGGCATGGGGGCACGTGAAGTGGTGCCGTTTTCAAACCCCGATGATGCCGCATCATTCATCGACCAATATGGCGGCAACGCTTTGCCCCTATCCGGCATTCCCGATGCCGAGGTATTGGGCCCTGTCGATCTGGACCTGCTACTGGAGACACCCGCATGACCCTTCTGTCTCGCCGCCGGTTTCTGACCATCTCGGCTGCAAGCGCGGCCTGCCCTGCAATCGCTAGCCCTGCTACAGCAGCACGGTGGCGTGGTTCCGCGTTGGGCGCACCGGCAAGCATGCAGTTGGCCGGGCTGACAGATACCCAAGCCCGCCCCGTTTTTGCCGCCGTCGAAGCCGAAGTCACACGGCTGGAAGATATCTTCAGCCTGTATCGCCCGAAATCCCAACTTTCGCGCCTGAACCGCGATGGGTTTCTTATGCAACCAGCGCCCGAGCTCTTGAGCCTGTTCAGCCTGTGCACAGTTTTGCACCAGAATTCAGGGGGCGCTTTTGACCCGACAATCCAGCCTCTCTGGGCTGCTCTGATCAACGGTGACGACGCCACAACCGCCCGCAAATCCATCGGGTGGGACAAGGTCACGGTTAATAACGATGTCATCCGCCTGCCCTTCCCAGGGCAGTCGGCGCTGACTCTGAATGGAGTAGCGCAAGGGGCAATCACAGATCGCATTGCTGCGCTGCTCAGATCAAAGGGGTTGCAAGACGTTTTGGTCGATATGGGGGAAGTCGTGGCCCTGGGACAAACTCACAATGGACGCGATTGGCAAGTCGGTTTGGCAGGCGCCGAAGGTCAGATCACTAAGCGTATCTCTCTGCGCGACCGAGCTGTTGCGACCTCTGATGCCGGTAACCTGATGCTGACTGACGCTCACGGTCACATCCTCAGCCCCGCCGGTCAAACACCAGCGCGCCGGGTTTTGTCGGTATCTGCAAACTCCGCAGCGCTCGCCGATGGGCTTTCAACAGCCCTGTGCGCTCTGTCTGACGGAGATATACCGAGCGTTCTGAAACGTTTCCAAGATGCGCGACTAGAGATGAAAGTCTAACCAGGACCACACGCCCGGACAAAAACGTCGCGTATCATCGGCAACAAATGAGTTCGCGATTACGTCCGATTCAGAGTGTAATGGCGGAGACGAAGGGATTCGAACCCTCGAGACCCTTCCGGGCCTACTCCCTTAGCAGGGGAGCGCCTTCGACCACTCGGCCACGTCTCCGCTGGCGGGTATATCCTTGCATGTCGACCAGATACAAGACGATTTTGATCGAGCGCGATATTTTTCTGAAATCGATTGCGCTGATGCTGTTGGGATGCATTTGCTTGGCGAAAGCGCTGCCCCATCTGTTCCCTAATGCGATTTGGAACTATGAGGAGCGTCACCGCGACGTTAGCCCGGTTCGTCAGCTTCGATTGCCGCTCGCATGAGAAACAGTGTCGCCGGGTCCAGATTATTTTGAGCCATAATAGCTTCGAAGTTGGGGTTCAGTGCGTTGGTGCCCCAAGGTCGTACGGCCAGGGCAATCCAAATCGCAACAGTGCTGTCTTTGTCCAACTGATGCCTAAACACATCCAAGATCCGGGGTCGCAACTTGGGATAGGTCGTTCCGCCATCGGCCAGACTGCGGATCAGGAATCGCTTTTCGTCAGCCGTGCGTCCAGACCGTTCCAGCGACTTTTCGATTTCAAGTATTGCCTGTTCCCCATCCACTGCGATACCCGCCAAACCCCAGTCGTACAGGTTGAGACCCCCACTGCGAAGCGCGCTTTGATAGCCAAGCCTTACACGTTCTTTGGCCTTTGGATCCGACTGAAGACCCAACAATCGGATAAGTGCCGGTGCGTAGGCTAAACGATTGGGATTGCGAAGATCCTGCAATAATTGTGCGGTTGGCACGGCATCGGTCAGGTGGGTCAAAAGCCAAAAGGGCGCGCGATGGATTTCGATCAGCGCCGTGTTGCGCAACAGGCGATCTTCATGTGTGAGATAGGCACTAAAAAAGGCAACCTGCGCCGCGCGATCCGGCGCGCCACTGGCCCAGCCCTGCCCTTCGGCACGCAGTGTTTCAAGGAAATGGGCCCGATCCGGTGTCATCAAGAACCCCTTGGTCCAACCGCTGGGCAGGCTGCGGCCGGCCTTGTCCTGATACCCCGTCCCGTAGACCATCAAAACCGTTCTGTCCGGATTCGCACGAAAGGCGGATCGCATGACACTGTCGACCAGGAAAGGTATTTCGGGCAAAGCCTCAACCTGTTCCGGCGTGCCTTTCAAAACCGAAACGGGGGTGAACCTGAAAGGGTTGTCTGGCGATGGTGCCGCCAGCACGATCACACGCGCCGAAAGAATCCGGTCCGCCAGAGAATACTCCGGAAGCTCAACGCAGACGCCGCAGGCTTGAGCCGGGCGAGGCTCGAAGCCCACGCAAAGCGCGAGTACCGCAAGCATTTGCAAGACGCGCCACATGGATCACGCTCCGTCTAAAAGCACCCCAGCCTGAATGCGGGCTTTCGGGTTTCCTGATCATGTTATCCAAAAACCGGCTATTCGGCGAATGGTTTGCAATTTGCAGGCTGCACCGGTTGCAAATAGCCGCTGCACTTACATCAGGTCGTTTTCCACGTCCTCAGCCGAGATGCCCAGTGCATCCAAGCCATTTTCAAGGTGATCCGACAAGTGCGGCGTACCAATCAGGTAGTCCGCGCAAGGGGTCGAAGCCTCGGACTTGGCGGTTGCGATGGCCTCAGGCAGATCTTCGGCGAAAAAGCTTTCGCGCCCGACCCACATGACAGCCACCAGTTCGGCCTGTTCGTCCTCGCTCATCCGGTCGATGAAGGCGCGCAATTCGCCCTCGGCGCGACCCAACTCGCGCCCCATCATCGCAACCTGAGCGATTTTCCTTGGCGAAATTTCCATCATGACCCAGCTCCTCGTATTCGCGGTTTCAATAATACCACAACCATGAGCAGGGGGCTGAGTCTTTGATCTTAAGCAAAGACCTAAGCGCTAAGGTTTGCGACTGCGGGAAATCGGTTGATCGGGCACAGGGGCGGTCCGAAACGGGACAAACCGTGCCTTCTTGATCTTAAGTTTAATCGCCTGCCACACAATCAGGAAAAACGCACGTCGCGCACCGAAGGGGCGCCGCAGCAACGACCACAGGATCGCCCGGTTGGTCAGCGGCGCGCGCGGCCCGGTCAGGGTGGCAATCAATCCACCCGCTTTTCGACCATAGTCAATCCAGACGCCGATACGCTCGGGGCGGTTGTCGAACCGGAACTTATACGTCCCTTCGATCTTTTGAAACGGTGAGACATGCATCAGCTTGTCCGCAACGATGCGATCCGACGGCTGGATCGGCGCAAACCCGGGATTGTTGCACAGATAGCTGTGGCGCGTGCCGTAAGTGTTCGTAACCTCTGCTACCACCGCATATAGTTGTTCATCGGCATCGAAACAGAACCAGAAGCTGACCGGATTGAAGACATGCCCCAGCACCCGTGGCTGCGTCAGCAACTCAAGCCTTGCAGGTTGCGTCACACCCATTTCGTTGAATTTGGCTCGCAACCACACTGCACCCTTCCCTTTGCCGGGTTCACCGCCGTGGTCACGGTCTCGCCAATACATCGCATTTACACGGTTCATCGAAAACAAAAGCGGTGTGTCAGGCCGGGCCTCGGGGTCCAACAGGATGTAGTCGATAGAATACCGAAACGCATTCTCGATCCCGCCTTTTCGACCGTGGTAAGTATGGCCTGAAATATGGTCGATCCTGTTCATTCTCGTCAGTGTTCCAATTCGCCTGCAAGCCGTTCAAACGGCGCTGTTTTCTTCGACATATAGATACTTATCATACGAAACATGGTCCGGTTCGGATTAAAATCGCATCACAATGTGATCCAGCTTGGGGCTTACCGCGTAATGTTGTTATGTTTACCGAGATCGATACCGCGACCTTGGATGAACCGGTGGCCAGCAGGCCTTCACAGAAACCGTGGCGCGCAAAGAAACGCATCAAGGGAAAACCGGTGAACCGAGCGCAAGACAATTGTGACAAACGAGCTGAGTGGGTAGACCACGTCAGACGTATAAGGGACGCGCAGGATCAGGCAGCGTTTGCTGAGTTGTTTCAGCACTTCGCGCCGCGGATCAAGGCGTTCCTGATCAAATCGGGCTCAGATGCGGCCATGGCCGAAGAGTGCGCACAAGAAGTGATGGTCACGCTGTGGCACAAGTCACATTTGTTCGACCCCACGCGGGCAACCGTGGCCACATGGGTGTTTACGATCGCCCGGAACAAGCGCATCGACGTCCTGCGCAAACAACGCCGACCCGAGCCCGAAGAACTGGGATGGGGACCCGAGGCTGAACCGGAGCAGGACGACATACTCGTGCTGCAACAGGAGACCGCGCAGCTGCGCAACGCGATGACCGCGCTGCCAGAGGCGCAAAGGCAACTGATCGAGAAAGCCTATTTTGGCGATCTGAGCCATCGAGAAATCGCTTCTCAGACTGGATTGCCACTGGGAACGATCAAATCACGGATACGGCTGGCGCTGGACCGCTTGCGCCATGCGATGAATTGAGATGACGGATATGAGCAATAAGATCAAACATCACCTGACAGACGATCTGCTGATGGCTTACGCCGCAGGCACTCTGCCCGAGGCTTTCGACCTGATGGTCGCGACACATCTTTCCCTGTGCAATCAATGTCGTGCGCAGGCCGAAAGCTTTGACGCCGTTGGCGGATATGTCCTGGAAGAACAGGACGAGACCGTTGCGATGAACGACAAGGCACTTGCGGAAACGATGGCTTTGATCGCAAACGGTGCGCCGATTGCCAAACCCAGGCGACCCGGCTGCTCGGTTTTGCCAAGCCCGTTGCAGGATTACGTTGGCGGCGATGTGAATGACATCCGCTGGCGACCAATCGGCATGGGGGTCAAGCAGGCGATCCTGCCGACGACCGGTGATGCAACAGCTCGGTTGCTGTTCATTCCGGCGGGCACCGCAGTTCCGGATCACAGCCATAATGGCGTGGAGCTGACAATGGTTCTGCAGGGCGCGTTTTCGGATGAGGTCGACCGTTTTGCCCGTGGCGATGTGGAGATTGCAGATGAAGACCTGCACCATACGCCGACAGCCGACATCACCGAGGATTGCATCTGCCTGGCTGTCACTGACGCGCCGCTGAAATTCAACAAGCTGATGCCGCGTCTGTTCCAACCGTTCCTGAAGATCTGACGCAATCAGCACTCATATGGTATCCTGCCCTGCAAGCAGATTGGTGGAGGCATTTGAAATGATCCGGACTATGTTCTTTATTCTTGCCCTTATGGGTTTTTCATCTGTCGCTTCTGCCCAGTTGGTCGCTGACGTGAAGTTCGAACCGGGCAATTTCGGGACAATGGTCAATGGTACCGTCACTGGAAACGAGTACTTCGACTACAAGTTGGGTGCAAAAGCCGGGCAAGAGATGTTTGCCGACCTGAAGGTAAGCGACACAAATGGCTATGGCGTGATCTACTTCAACATCCTGCCGCCGGACAGTGATGGTTTCGCGATCTACAACGGCTCGATCGACGGGAATACCGCGCGCATCGAATTGCCTGAGGATGGAGACTACACGATCCGGGTCTACCTGATGGGCAATGACCGCGATACGGACAAGACGGTCGGCTACAATCTGGATCTGTCAATCCAGTAATGCCTAGCCTTCGGATTGGCCCAGAGGCACAACGTTGGTCTGATCGTCAGGCGCCAGTTCCTCGAAATCGAAGTTATCCAACCGCTGTGCCCGGCGGCCAGCCTTTTCCGCGCTGATCTTGATTTCCGAGATATCCTTGGCCGCTTGCCCAAAATGGCGGTCCAGATTGCCGACCCGATCACCCAAACGCTCAACATCCTTGTGCAGCAAACCCAGTTCTTTGCGGATCGCCCCAGCTTGTTCACGCATCCGCGCGTCTTTGAGGATCGCACGCATCGTGTTCAGTGTCGCCATGCAGGTGGTGGGCGAGACGATCCACACGCGTTTGGTGAAACTCTCCTGCACCAGTTCAGGAAATTTGGCATGAAGTTCGGCATAGACCGCCTCGGACGGCAGGAACATCAGTGCTCCATCTGCCGTTTCACCGTCCAGAATGTACTTCTCGGAAATATCCGTAATGTGCTTACGCACCGTGCTGCGGAACATCTGAACCGCCGCCTTCAACTCCATGTCATTGGTCGAACCGATCAGCGCCTCATAGGCCTCCAACGGGAACTTGCTGTCGATGACAATCGGTCCTGGAGGGTTCGGGAGGTTGATCAGGCAATCTGCGCGCCGTCCATTCGACAGGGTTGCCTGCAGCTGGAAACTATCCGAAGGCAGCGCCTTAGAGACGATATCATTCAGCTGAATCTCTCCGAAAGCACCACGCGTTTGCTTGTTCGACAGGATATCCTGCAAAGACAGCACGTCGCCCGACAGTTTTGTGATATTGTCCTGCGCCTTGTCGATGGCGGCCAAACGTTCCTGCAACTGCGTTAGCGATGTCGCGGTTTGTTTGGATGATCCATGCAGGGATTCCTTCATCCGCTCCTGCATCTCGGCCAAAGCACGCGCCGATTTCATCGCGTTATCCGCCAGTCGGTCATTCATCTGCTGCTGGACCGAGGACAGACGGGATTCAACCGTTTGGATCACCTGCACCTGCGCATTGGCCTGCGTGTCCGAAACATGCTGCAAGCCACCGCGCAATTGTTCCTGCCCCTGCCCCAATTGCTGCACATGCTGGCCAAGATGCGCCATCTGGCGGGACAGAGGTTCCGCCATCCGGGCCGACCGGTTGGCTGCGCGCAGCGACAAAAACAGCAACAGCAGGATCAGCGTAACAACCCCGCCCACGGTCAGGATCACGGGGTCGTTCAGCGCATATTGGGTTCCTGCAATCTCGATCATGTCGCCTCGGGTGTTCTTGTTTTATTCTCCATAGCCCAACCAAGCCAATGGATCAACTGCGGCCGAACAATCGCTCGATATCGCTCAGCTTCAATTCCACATAAGTCGGCCGCCCGTGGTTGCACTGACCGGAATGGGGCGTGCCCTCCATTTCCCGTAGAAGGGCGTTCATTTCTTCGGCCCGCATACGGCGACCCGACCGGACCGACCCATGACAGGCCACCCGGCTGAGAATCGCCTCAATCCGCGCCTGCACGGTCTGGCTTTCGCCCTGATCGGCCAGTTCGTCGAGGATATCGAGGATCATCGCCCGCGCGTCCATCTCCCCCAGAATGGCAGGAGTTTCACGCACCGCGATGGCACCGCCACCGAAAGGTTCAATGGTCAGACCCAGCTTTGTCAGGTCATCCGCAACCTGCATCAAGCGCGCGCAATCGCTGTCGGACAGTTCAACAATTTCCGGGATCAAAAGCGCCTGCGCGGCAACCCCATTCTCGGCCATCTGTTTTTTGAGCTTTTCATAAACCAGCCGCTCATGTGCCGCATGTTGATCGACGATCACCATGCCGTCTGCGGTTTGGGCGATGATGTAGTTTTCATGTACCTGCCCACGTGCCGCGCCCAAAGGCAGGTCTTCGACCGGAGCCTCGGCGGTTGGCACAGGGCCCGGCTCGACCACGTTGCCGCTGTAATCTTGTGACAGCTCGGCAAACCCCGGCGCCTGCGCTTGATATGCCGCCTGCCGTGCAGATGGCGAGGGTCGGTCCATTTGATAGACGCGTGCTGGCGCAGGTTGTGCGGGTTCCGGACGCATCGCGCCCAGTGTCGCATTGGCCACTGTGGAGGAAGCCCTGTGCCCGGCCTCGGCCAGCGCGTGCCTCAAGGCCGAGACGATCAACCCGCGCGCAACGCCCGGATCGCGGAACCGGACCTCGGACTTTGCCGGATGCACATTCACGTCGACCAAAGTCGGATCGCAGTCGATGAACAATGCTGCTGCCGGATGACGATCCCGGCTGAGGAAATCGAAATAGGCCGCCCGCAGCGCGCCCGTCAGCATCTTGTCGCGCACAGGACGACCATTGACGAACAGATACTGCGCCACCGCCGCACCGCGCGAATAGGTCGGCAAGGCGGCGTAACCGTACAACCGGATCCCCTCGCGCGTGGCATCGATCTGCAGGGCATTTTCAGCAAACTCGCGCCCTATAACGCGAGCCAACCGGGCATGCAGTGCGTCGAACAGATCACCATTTTCGCGGTCAGCGCGGAAGGTCACGCGCCCCTCTCCACCACCAGAGACGTCACGCAAAGTGAAAGTCACCGAAGGCTCGGCCATGGCCAGCCTTTTGACGGTGTCGGAGATTGCCTGGGCTTCGGCCCGGTCGGTGCGCATAAATTTCAATCGCGCAGGCGTTGCAAAAAAGAGATCGCGCAGTTCGACCACTGTGCCAGCACGTAAGGCGGCAGGTTTCACCGCCTCGATCCGACCACCCGCCACATGGACCGAAGCCGCCTCGCCCCCCGGCACCCGGCTGGTAATGGTCAGGCGCCCGACGGCACCCAGCGATGGCAATGCCTCACCTCGAAACCCGAAGGTGTGGATATTCAACAAATCGGACCCATCAATTTTCGAGGTCGCGTGGCGCGACAAGGCCAATGGCAGATCCTCAGCAGCAATCCCACAGCCATCATCGGTGACTCGAATCAGCGTCTTACCCCCAGCGGCAACGTCGATCGCGACGCGGGTTGCACCTGCGTCGATGGCATTTTCCACCAATTCCTTGACCGCAGAAGCCGGACGTTCAACAACCTCGCCTGCCGCAATACGGTTGATTGCTGCGTCGTCAAGTTGCCGGATGACCGGTCGATTTTCGCTGATATTGGGGTGTGCCTGCGCCATACCACCAGACCTAGCACATTCGCGCGCGATTCTGCCACCGCTTTGGCTTGCATTTAATGTGAGGAGGGGGCGTTCGAACAATCGCACCTTGCCAGCCTAGACTTGCGGCCAGTCTGGGCGCGATTGCTCGAACGATCCGGAGTGAGTGGTGGTCATCCAATAATCAATGGGTCATTTCATACCACGAATACGGTTTCACGATGCGAAGACTCTCTGGGCCTCAAGTCGGGTGGCGAAGTTTGGCCGATACCACGCAGGACCCAGCGGCGGGAAAATGCCGGGTCAAGCGGCTCCGGGTGCACCCGCCCGCGTCCGGCACGGCCCCCACAAAGCCGCAAACGCAAGGATCAGACCAGACATCGTTGCGATCATGCCCGCTGCACTGACCGCGTCCGCCGCCCCTAGCCAGAGCGGACCATATCCAGCCAGCACATACCCGGAGACAGCCGACAGGATGGCAAAGACGATGCTCCACGCGATCTGGGATTCGAGCCGGTTGGTCATCATGCGCGCCGCCGCCGGGGGACAGATAAACATGGCAATCACAATGATCGAACCCACGGCGTCAAATGCCGCCACGGCGGCAATAGCTGCCGTGATCACAAGGGCCATGCCCAGAACTCCGGTCCGGACACCAATGGTGCGCGCGAACCCTTCGTCAAAGGTGGAAATCTTCAGCGGCCGCCAGAACAGCCATACAAAGACAGATACCGCCAGCAAAGTCAGCGCAATCCGAGGCAATTCCGGCGGCAACCCCGCCAGCGCCACGGGATCCAACACCGAAGACCAGCCCACAGCGTCCAACCAGATCAGGCTTTCCAGATTGCCATAAAGCGCATGTTCAACATCCAGGTGCACAGTCGAAGTATCGGTTTGTTCGAGCAGCAGCACACCGGCTGCAAACATCGTAGTGAAAACCACCCCCATCGCGGCACCCGCCTCGATCTGCCCCAGCCGCCTGACGGCTTCGATCAGAACCACAGCCACCACTGCCGCGCCCGCGGCGCCCAGCATCATTGGCCAGGTCGAAATCGTTCCGGTTAGCAGAAAGGCCACGACAATACCCGGCAGCACCACATGGCTGATCGCATCCCCGATCAGGGCCTGTTTGCGCAGGACCAGGAAGTTCCCGGGCAAAGCGCAAGCGATGGCGGCAAACGTGCCGATCAGCAAGGGTGTCAAAGACAGGGGTACGAATTCTTCACCGTTCATGCCGGAACCTCCTGCGGGCCGCCGATCTGGCGGTCGATCTCGGCGATCTGATCTTGGGTCAGGACGGTTTCGATGTCCCGCAACCCGTCGTACATCGCTGCCGTTGCCTCATGCATCTGATCGGCCCTGACGATTTCCCAGCGCTTTTCATCCCGCAGCGCCTTGGCAGCCCGGGCTTTGCCGATTTCGGTGGCCACGCCATCTGCCCGCGCAAAACCGGCACGCCGCAACAGGCGCAAGGTCAACGGCTCATAGATCTTTTGCCCTTGCGCCAGTGCCAGCAGACCCTGCCGAATGTGAACCCGACGCTGGAACCGCAGTTGCCGCAGAACCGCTGCCAGAACACCCCGAACAGGCGCAAGTAACAGGGACAGTGCGAAAAAGCCAAAGCTGACCAGAACAATGATCGGGCCGGTGGGCAAATTGGGGGCCGAGGCCGACATCGCCGCCCCCAGATAGCCCGCCAACCCTCCGGCCAGGCCAGCCAGCAGCACCACGCGGTCCGAGCGGTCCGTCCAGAACCGCGCCGTGACAGGTGGGATGATCAGCAGCGCCACAATCAGGATTAGCCCGACAATTTTCAGGCCCACCACGGTAACCGCCATGACCAGCCCCATCATCGCCAGATCAATCCGGTGCACCGGCAGCCCCCGGGCAGCGGCGTATTCCGGGTCGAAAGCCACCATGGTCATAGGTCGGCGGATGATCATGACCAGCAACAGCGTCGCTGCCCCACCGATTGCGATGACCAGCGCATCGGCCCACAACATCCCTGCGGTCGAGCCAAGCAGGAACCCTTCCAGCCCGGCCTGACGACCGACGCCCATGGTTTGGATCACGGTCAACAGCACGATGCCAAGACCGAAGAACACCGACAGGATGGCACCAATGGCGGCATCCTCGGCCAGTCGTGTTTGGCGTGTCAGCCAGTTCATGCAAAGTAATCCAACCCAGGCCGACACCGCCGATCCGGCCAGCAGACCGATCAGGTTGCGCCCATCGCCGCCAAGGGCGACCAAAACCATGAACCCAAGGCAGACACCGGGCAGAGTCGCGTGGCTGATTGCGTCGCTGACCAGCGCGCGTTTGCGCAGGAACAGAAACGTGCCGGTCACACCAGCGGATATACCCAGCAAGGTCGCACCAATCGCGACCAGCGTGGCGTTATAGCCCAGCTGCAGGGTCAGAGCATCCCAAAGCATGATTTACCCCAATGCGCGCGAAATCTGGTCGATCTGCGCAGTGGCCAAACGGCCGCCATACGCCGATTGCAGGGTTTCGGCGGTAAAGGCCTCGGCCACAGTTCCCTCGGCCACTTTGCGGGTATTGATCAGGAATACATGGTCGAAATAATCAGTCACCGTGGCCAGATCGTGATGCACGACAACAACGGTCTTGCCCGCCTCTTTCAGCGATTTCAGCACTGCGATGATTGCTTTTTCCGTCGCTGCATCGACACCTGCGAATGGCTCATCCAACAGATAAAGATCAGCATCCTGCGCCAGAGCACGGGCAAGAAAAACGCGCTGTTGCTGGCCGCCGGACAATTGACCAATCTGACGATCGGCAAAATCGCGCATCCCGACCCGGTTAAGACAGTCCATGGCCCGGGACATATGCCGGGCACGGACACGACCCAGCAAGCCCAGCTCGCGGGACAGACCCATCAACACAACATCAATCACGCGCGTCGGAAAATCCCAGTCGACGCTTGCGCGTTGCGGCACATAGGCAATTCGTGCACGCTGTTTCTCCAGCGGTTCACCAAAGACGGACACCTGCCCGGACAGGGGCGAAACGATGCCCAGCGCCGCCTTCAGAAGCGTAGACTTCCCCGCCCCGTTCGGGCCGATGATCGCCGTCATCGCGCCGGGTTGCACGGTCATATCCACCGAAAACACGGCAGGTTTCTGACCGTATGAGACAGTCAGGCCGCGAATGGCCAGCGGGCAGTCCTTTGTAATTTTTTCAGCAACCGAAGCACCCTGATGCGCAGCCAGCGACAGCATCGTTCAAGACCCCGCCGACAATTTGCCGTTCATGCCGCGTTCGGGCACGTCTGCGCCTAGCGCTCCGGCAATCACAGAGATGTTGTGATCCAGCATCCCGATATACGTGCCTTCATAGGTGCCCGGTTCACCCATTGCGTCGGAATACAGCTCTCCGCCGATGCCAACATCATGGCCTTTGGCCGCGGCCCCTTCGATCAGCGCGCGCATGGACCGATCAGAAACCGAGCTTTCCACGAAGACTGCCGTCAGCTGCTGATCCACCAAGGTATCGACCAGCTCGCCAATCCGGTTCAGACCGGCTTCGGACTGGGTCGAGATGCCCTGTATACCAAGCACCTCATAGCCGTATTCCTCACCGAAATAGCCAAAGGCGTCATGCGCCGTTACAAGCACACGGTTGTTTTCCGGTACGTCGGCCAGCACTTGTTTACCGTAGGCTTCCAACTGATCAATCTCGGCCAGATGTGTCTGCGCGTTCGCGGCGAAAAAATCAGCAGCCTCGGGGCGGGCCTCTGTCAGGGCTTCTTGAACCTCGACCACCACATCGCGCCAAACTGCCGGGCTCATCCATACATGCGGGTCATACTTATCGGCATAGTCGTCATGCGCGCGCAGTTTGGACTTATCGACACCTTCGGCCACAGCCACGACCGGACGTTTACGTCCGAGATCATGGAAGAAGTCTTCCATCTGCGCTTCAAGGTAAAGACCGTGCCACAGGATCAGATCCGCCCGGGTCATAGCAACGATGTCGCTGCGGGTCTGACGATAGGCATGCGGGTCGACGCCCGGGCCCATCAAGCCCTTGACCTCAACCTGATCGCCACCGATCTGACGTGCCGCATCAGCGATCATGCCCGTGGTGGCAACAACCTTCAGCGGCGCCTCGGCCCATGCCGCGAGGGGCAAAGCGGCGGCAAAAGCCATAACCGCGAGAAAACTACGACGAATCATTTTTGACCCCATTTAGGTATCCTCTTGAGAATGAATATGCGAACCATTCGCAACTAAGTCAACGCTATTGCGAATTATTCGCAAGAAAACCTCAAATTTGTCCATTTGGTCAAAAAAATTGCACACGGAAGGCCGCTATGCCTTCCAATTAGCGCCAAGCCGTGCGAATTTGGCGCAAACCTCCCAAAGGATGTGAAGATGGAAACGCAGAGCTCAGAAAGCCCCGTGCGCACCGCGCATCTGCCGCAAGTGACCGAGCCCAGAAACCCCGGTATGGATCTTGATCTGGACTGGGTACGCGCCGTGCAGGTCAATACTTCGGCCATTGAACGCCGCGCCGCGACCCTGCCCGGTCGTCGGTCCGTCAAAAAAGAATATCAGGCCGCATGGCTGTTAAAGGCGGTCACGATGATCGACCTGACCACCCTGTCGGGTGACGACACGGTTGGTCGAGTCCGCCGTCTGTGTGCCAAGGCACGGCAACCCGTTGCACCTTCGGTTCTGAAGGCGCTGGATATGCCGCCTATCACAACCGGGGCCGTTTGCGTCTATCACGACATGATCGAAACCGCTGCAGGCGCGCTGCATGGCACCGGCATACCTGTTGCCGCGGTTTCCACCGGCTTCCCGGCTGGTTTATCGCCATTCCATCTGCGCGTGGCCGAGATCGAAGAAAGCGTAAAGGCCGGGGCCGAAGAGATCGACATCGTGATCTCGCGCCGTCATGTCCTGTCGGGTGACTGGCAGGCATTGTATGATGAGATGAAGGCTTTCCGCGTCGCCTGCGGCGATGCACATGTCAAAGCCATCCTCGCCACCGGAGAGCTGGGCAGCCTGCGCAACGTCGCGCGTGCTTCGCTGGTTTGCATGATGGCCGGGGCGGATTTCATCAAGACCTCGACCGGCAAGGAAAGCGTCAACGCCACCTTGCCGGTTTCGCTGGTCATGATCCGCGCGATCCGCGACTATTATGACCGCACCGGATACCGGGTCGGCTATAAACCGGCAGGCGGCATATCCAAGGCCAAGGACGCGCTGGTTTACCTGTCGCTGATCAAGGACGAACTGGGCGACCGCTGGCTGGAGCCGGACTTGTTCCGTTTTGGCGCGTCGTCCTTGTTGGGCGATATCGAGCGACAGTTGGAACACTATGTAACTGGCGCATACTCCGCCGGTTACCGTCACTCCATGGGCTGAGGACAAAAACAATGACAGTCAAAGAGATATTCGAAACCATGGATTACGGCCCTGCCCCCGAAAGTGCCGCCGAGGCTCTGGCCTGGCTGGTCGATCAGGGCGACAAGTTCGGTCACTATATCGATGGTGCGTTCACCAAACCCGGCAAAGGGTTCGACAGCCGCAACCCGGCGACCGGAGAGGTTTTGGCCAAGCTGACGCAGGCCAAACAGGCCGATGTGGATGCTGCCGTTTCTGCCGCCCGAAAGGCGCAACCGAAATGGGAGAAGCTGGGCGGTGCAGGCCGTGCGCGGTACCTCTATGCCATCGCGCGCTTGTTGCAGAAGCATTCGCGCCTGTTTGCGGTGCTTGAGAGCCTCGACAACGGCAAGCCGATCCGTGAATCACGCGACATCGACATCCCGTTGGCGCAGCGTCATTTCTACTACCACGCGGGCATGGCGCAGCTGATGGAAAGCGAACTGCCCGATGCTGAGGCGTTGGGCGTCTGCGGGCAGATCATTCCGTGGAATTTCCCGCTGCTGATGCTGTCGTGGAAGATTGCCCCGGCCCTGGCCATGGGCAACACGGTGGTTTTGAAACCTGCCGAGTACACCTCGCTGACAGCCCTGTTGTTCGCCGATATCTGCACCCAAGCTGGATTGCCCAAAGGCGTAATCAACATCGTCACTGGTGACGGCGCAGTGGGTGAGATGATCGTGAACTCGGACGTGGACAAGATCGCCTTTACCGGCTCGACAGTTGTGGGCCGCCGCATCCGTGAAGCAACCGCGGGTTCCGGCAAGGAACTGACATTGGAGCTGGGCGGCAAGTCAGCCTACATCGTATTTGACGACGCCGATATCGACAGTGCCATAGAAGGTCTGGTCGATGCGATCTGGTTCAATCAGGGTCAGGTTTGCTGCGCAGGGTCCCGCTTGCTGGTCCAAGAAGGCATCGCGGACCGTTTCCACGAGAAGCTGCGTTCCCGGATGGACTCGCTGCGTATCGGCGATCCGCTGGATAAGTGCATCGATGTGGGCGCGGTTGTAGACCCTGTCCAACTGCAAACCATCAAAAGCATGGTCGAAAGCAACACCGCCGGTCACGTGCATCAAGCGACATGCGATCTGCCGGCGAACGGGTGTTATTACCCGCCGACGCTGATCTCGGGCCTCGAGACATCCGACCCGCTGATGCAAGAAGAAATCTTTGGTCCGGTTCTGGTGTCGTCAACCTTCCGCACACCGGAAGAGGCGGTCGAGCTGGCCAACAACACCCGTTACGGGCTGGCCGCGACCGTGTGGACCGAGAACGTGAACCTTGCACTGGATATCGCGCCCAAACTGGTCGCGGGCGTGGTTTGGGTGAATGCCACCAACCTGTTCGACGCGGCAGCCGGATTCGGCGGCGTGCGCGAAAGCGGCTTTGGCCGTGAAGGCGGCTGGGAAGGGCTGACGGCCTATACCAGGCTCAAAGGCAAAGCTAAGCCGTTGGCGAAGGTCGAAGCGGCCATCGGCGAGGGCTCTCCGGTCGATCCGATTGACCGTACCGCCAAGATGTATGTCGGAGGCAAGCAGGCACGGCCCGATAGCGGCTATTCGAAACCCGTCTGGGGTAAATCCGGGCTGTTGGGCCACGTGAGCCTCGCCAATCGCAAGGACGTCCGCAATGCGGTTGAAGCTGCGGCAGGGGCCAAAGGTTGGTCCAAGACCACCGGCCATCTGCGGGCACAGATCCTGTATTACATCGGCGAAAACCTCTCGGCTCGCGCCGACGAGTTTGCCGCTCGCATCGACGCAATGACCGGCAAGAAAGACGGTGCGAAAGAGGTCCAAGCTTCAATCCAACGCCTGTTCTCCGCCGCCGCTTGGGCCGACAAATATGACGGTCAGGTGCACGGCGTTCCGATCCGTGGCGTGGCGATTGCCATGAAGGAATCCGTGGGTGTCATCGGCGCGCTTTGTGCGGATGAGGCGCCTTTGTTGGGTCTGGTCTCGGCCATGGCCCCGGCGATTGCGATGGGGAATCGGACAGTTCTGGTGGCTTCGGAGCCCTACCCGCTGGCGGCTACCGATTTCTACCAAATCCTCGAAACCTCGGACGTGCCCGCCGGTGTAGTCAACATCCTGACCGGCAGCCATGCGGAATTGGCGAAACCGCTGGCCTCGCACCTGAATGTCGATGCGGTCTGGTCGTTCTCATCCACCGACTTGTCGAAAGAGATCGAGGTCGTCTCGGCTGGGAACCTGAAACGGACCTGGGTGAATAACGCGACGGCATTTGATTGGGGCGTGGACCATTCTCGCCGCTTCCTGCAGGCTGCGACCGAAGTCAAAAACATCTGGGTGCCCTACGGCGAGTAGGGCTCCCCGCCAAGGGAGGCCTACATGGACTTTTCAGAAAAAACCGTCGTCGTCATCGGTGGAACCAGCGGTATCAATCGCGGCATTGCCGAGGCCTTTGCGGCCTCGGGTGCCAAACTGGCGGTCGCCAGCCGGTCGCAGGAAAAGGTCGATGACACCGTTGCTGCGCTGAAAGCTGCGGGGGCCCAAGACGCCATCGGTACGGCGTTCGATGTACGTGACCCGGAGGCAGTCGCTGAGGGCCTCAAACAGTTCTACGATGTATTCGGTGACTTCGACGTTTTGGTGTCGGGCGCAGCAGGTAATTTTCCGGCGCTCGCGGCAGAGATGTCGGTCAATGCGTTCAAGACCGTGATCGATATCGACCTGATGGGCACGATCCACGTGATGAAGGGGGCCTATCCTTTCCTCAAGCGTCCGGGTGCCAGCATCATCAACATCTCGGCCCCGCAATCCTACCTGCCTTACGAAGGCCAGGCCCATGTCTGTGCCGCCAAGGCAGGCGTGGATCAGATCACCCGCACCCTGTCGATGGAATGGGGCGTCGAGGGTATCCGCGTGAACTCGGTCGTGCCGGGCTTTATCGAGGGCACCGAAGGGGCCAAGCGTTTGGCCCCCACGCCGGATGCCGGAGAAGCGTTGCGTAAGGACGTCCCCCTGGGCCGTTGGGGTCAGCCGCAGGACGTGGCGAACGCCTGTATGTTCCTAAGTTCTGATCTGGCTAGCTATATCAGCGGCACGGTTCTGGCCGTCGATGGCGCGTTGTACCAACGTGGCTCGGGCAAGTTCGGCCAGATGATGGGGCAAATGTTGCGCGCGCAGGCGAAAGCACGCTCATAAAACCCATTAACCTGTGAGGTTGTTCATTTACGGCTTCACGTAATTGGCACAGCGTAAGACCCATTCATTGCGAGGGTGGGTCCTTACATGCTGAATAGTCCATTTGAATTTACCGAGTTTGTCGAATTGGCCACCATGATCGGCGTGGCCGGGGCTGGCCTTTACATTCTGAACTACTTTTTACTGCAAATCGGCATAGTCCGCGGCAATGGCGTGCTCTACCCGTTTCTAGTTATCGTTGCTGCAACCTGCGTTCTGATCAGCAACAAGCATACGCTTCGGGCACAGAAACAGCCCGTCGCGGCCTGAACGGGTTTAGCCGTCCAGACCTTCAGGCTTACCGACAATGGTGAAGTGGAGCCCATCAGGGTCCAGCAATTCGCTGGCGACCCGGTTGATCTCTTCAAGCGTGATCGCATTCACCTTGTCGTTGCGGGTGGCAATATAGTCGATGGGCAGATCTTCCATCTGCATCCCGACCATGATCCCCGCGATCTGGCCATTGCCATCAAACCTTAGCGGGTAAGCGCCCGTCAGGTAGGTTTTGGCATCGTCCAATTCTTTCTGGGTTACACCTTCGGACGCGGCACGAGCCCACTCGTCGCGGATCACCTCGACCGCTTCGGCAATGCGATCATTGCTTGACGACACGGACCCCAGATAGATCGAGGCCAGGTCCTTGGGCACCAGATAAGTGCCGATTCCGTAGGTCAAGCCACGCTTTTCTCTCACTTCCTGCATCAGGCGGCTTTCAAACCCGCCCCCGCCAAGGATGTGGTTCAGGACAAAGGCGGCAAAGAAATCGGGATCATCGCGGTCAATGCCGGCATGTCCGAACAGGGCCACAGATTGCGGCGTGTCGAACTCGACAACGCTGACACCACCGGGAATGGACACATCAGCACGTTCAGGGATCGGCTTTCCAGTTTTTGGCAGGTCGGCCAGCAGTTTATCCAGCAACGCGCCCAGCTCTTCGGGGGTGATGTCACCCACTGCGCCGACATACATCCGGTCTTGGACAAAGACATCCTGATAGGCGGTGACCACGTCATCGCGCGTCAGCGCGGTCACGCTTTCGATCGTACCCTTACCTTCGGTGCCGTAAGGGTGGTCGCCATAGGCCATTTGGGCAAAGTTACGACCCGCAATGTCATTCGGGTCGGTTTGATCGGATTTAAGGCCGGACAGCACCTGCGCCTTTACCCGGTCCACCGCGTCCTGATCGAAGCGCGGCTCGTGAATGGTGGTGCGCAACAGGTCGATCACGTCGTCCCGGTTTTCGGTCAGGAACTGCGCGGTGATCGATACCGAGTCATCAGTTGCACCGTACCGGAACGAGGCCGCCAGCGATTCCAGCTCACGCGCATAGGTGCGGGCATCCATGTCACCTGCGCCTTCCTCAATCAGGCCGCTCATCAGGTAGACCGCACCGCGTTTGTCCGCGTCATCCAGCGATGTGCCGCCGCGAAAACGCAGCTCCAGCGCGGTGAAGGGGATCGAGTGATCCTCGACCAGCCATGCGGTGATCCCACCAGGAGAGGTGACCTCTTTGATTTCGATATCAGCCCAGGCAGCGGGCAGAGCGACAACGAATGCGATCAGGGTTGCGAAAATCCGTTTCATTGTGTCACCTCATCATCGCGCATCAGCCAGCCGGTGACGGATGTTTCCGGTTGTATTACCTCGCGGGCAGCGGCGATGATCTCATCCCCAGTGACAGCTTGCAGAATATCGGGCCAGGCCTGCACGTCCCCAACCGTCAGGCCGCTGGTCAACGCACGGCCATAGCGGTTGCCAATCCCATCCACATTGTCGCGCGCATAGGTTTGAGCTGCCCGTAGCTGCATCTTGATCCGATCGAGGTCTTCCTCGTTCACACCCTCAGCGATGAAGTCGGCAACCACCTGATCCATTGCATCTTCGGCCTCTTGCAGGGAAACGCCTGCGGCCGGGACAACGATAAGGTCAAAGGTCGTATCATCCAGCGAGACACCCCGATAGAACGCCCCGGTGTAGACAACCTTCTGCTGCTCGAACTGCAGCTTTTCGTTCAGGTAGGATGTCGTGCTTCCGCCCAACAGTTCTGCCAACAAAAACAGAGCAGCCGCTTTTTCCTGTTCGCCCGGATCACGCTCGGGTGCCAGATAGCTGCGCTGCACATAGGGCTGCGACACGCGCGCATCTTTATATGTCAGACGGCGTTCTGCCGTTTGCGGCGGTTCCTGCGACCGGACCCGTTCTGGCAAGTCAGGGTTGGCGGGGATCACGCCGTAATACTGCTCGGCCAGCGATTTGACCTCGTCAGGTTCGACATCACCGGTGACGACCAGAATGGCGTTATTGGGCGCGTAGTGGGTCTGGTAGAAGGACAGCGCGTCCTCCATGTCCAGCGTTTCCATCTCGTGCCGCCAGCCGATGATTGGCACGCCGTAGCGATGGTTGAGGTATTGCGACGCGCTCATCTGTTCGCCAAACAGGGCACGCGGGCTGTTGTCCGTGCGCTGGTTGCGTTCCTCAAGGATCACGTCGCGCTCGGTGACAATATCATTTTCGCTCAGGCGAATATTGCGCATCCGATCCGCTTCCATCCGCATCATCAATTCCAGCCGGTCGGCGGCAACGCGTTGGAAATACGCGGTATAATCATACGAAGTGAACGCGTTGTCGGTACCGCCATTGGCCGCAACGGTGGCCGAAAATTCGCCCGGGGCCAAAGTGTCAGTGCCTTTAAACAGCAGGTGTTCCAGGAAATGCGCCACGCCCGATGATCCCACGGGCTCATCTGCTGACCCTGCGCGATACCAGACCATATGCTGCACAACCGGTGCGCGGTGATCTTCGATCACGACGACATCCATGCCGTTGTCCAGCGTAAAGGTAGTGACCGCTTCGTGCCCCTCGCTTGCAGCAAGAGGGGTTGCGGCCATCAGGGCTGCCGACAATGCCAGGGCCCGAACCATAGGGCGTCCTCCGTTTGATTTATGCTGTTCAAACTACGGTGGCACCACGCGGGTTCAAGGCCAATGACGAAAAGTTAAAGATTATTCATCTACCGGTGGCGCCGATGGTGTTTCGATCCCGGCTTGGCGTGCAGCCTCATTCTGACGGTCGGGATTCAACGTTTCGCGGCGGTAGACCTGCGAATACCGATCCACGTTGAACAAGCGCAAGCGCGTCAGGCGGCTCTGCTTTCTGCGGAACTCTGCATCCTCGGCATCAACCACCTGCCGGGCATTCGCCGGAACCCCATACCGGCTGGAGGCCGTCACAAGGGCCGCGTCCGTGGACGGGATGGCCGTATTTGCGTTCAGCGAAGATTCGTTCCCGCCAAGGGCAACGACAGCTTCCGCCTTAGGGTTCGGATCGGTCAGGTTATTCCCCCCCAGCGTAGGCGCAGGCAGGAACTTGTAATCCTTGGGCTGAGTCAGCGGTTTGACAGGCAGGACCGAGAATTCGTCCGGCCCTTGCCCAGGCGCTTCAAGATGGCGCAGTCCGATATCGGAACAGCCTGCAGCCGCAAAGGCCAATGTCAAAGCAAATATGGAACGCGGCAGCCGCATCAGAGTCTCCAGCCTGTTTCAGGCGCTTTTATCGCATTTCAAATGGCGCGTCACGAGGCCTTTTTGCCTTCGAACAGCACCAGACCAATCGCTCCCGCAAAAATGAACACATCAGCAAGGTTGAACACGAAAGGGTTGTTGATGCCGCAACAGGACATGTTCAGGAAATCCAGAACATAACCATAAAGCAGGCGATCCACGACGTTGCCCAGCGCCCCGCCAATCAGCAACCCGCCGCAAACCAGCATCAGTTTCGACGGGGCTGTGCGCATCAGCCAGATCAGCACACCGATTGCGATGACTATGGAAACTCCGATCAACGCCCATCGGGCAGCATCGGTATTGCCCTGAAACAGGCCGAAATTGATGCCCCGATTCTCACCGTATTTGAACACCAGCAACGGCGGCAGGACATCGATGTTCCCATCAGCCACGCGCATCACGCGAACGACGAGATACTTGCTGATTTGGTCGATCAGTAACGCAGCCAGTGCGGCCCAGAGAAGCAGACGATAGCGCATCAGTGGCGGAAGTGGCGCATGCCGGTAAAGACCATGGCCAGACCGGCCTCATCCGCGGCTGCGATCACCTCTTCATCGCGCATCGAGCCACCCGGCTGGATAACACAGGTCGCGCCGGCCTCGGCCGCTTCCATCAGACCGTCCGGGAACGGGAAAAACGCATCCGACGCCACGGCGGACCCGATTGTCAGTGGTTGGGCCAAGCCCAGAGCATCGGCCATGCGCTCGGCTTTCTTCGCTGCAATCATCGCCGAGTCCAGGCGGCTCATCTGCCCGGCACCCACACCCACGGTTGCTCCGTCTTTGACATAGACGATGGCATTGGATTTGACGTGTTTCGCCACTTTCCACGCAAACAGAAGATCGCGCATCTGTTCCTCGGTCGGGAATTTCTTAGTGACGACCTTCAGGTCATCCAGGCCAACAAATCCGTTGTCCTTATCCTGCACCAGAAGGCCACCGGCTACCTGACGGACGGTTTTGCCACCTGTGGTCACGTCTGGCAGGCCATCGGTTGTCAGCAGACGCAGGTTCTTTTTGGCGGCAAAGATTGCCTTGGCCTCATCCGACGCACCCGGAGCGATCACAACTTCGGTGAAAATTCCGGTGATTTCCTGCGCGGTTTCGGCATCCAGCGGCTGGTTCAGCGCAATGATCCCGCCAAAGGCCGAAGTGCGGTCACAATCAAACGCGGCCTTATAGGCCTCGATCAATGTCGCGCCCTTGGCAACACCGCAGGGGTTGGCATGCTTGATGATCGCGCAGGCTGCGCCTTGCGCCGGATCGAACTCGGCCACCAGTTCAAATGCCGCGTCTGTGTCGTTGATATTGTTGTAGCTCAGTTCCTTGCCCTGATGCTGCACCGCTGTCGCCACACCGGGGCGGTTGGTGCCATCGGTGTAGAAGACCGCCTGTTGGTGGCTGTTTTCGCCATAACGCAAGGTCTGCTTCAATTCTCCGGCAAAGGCGCGACGGCGCGGGGCCTCGGCGGCCAGCGCATCGGCCATCCAATTCGACACGGCCGCGTCATAGGCGGCGGTACGAGCATAGGCTGTCTGCGCCAGGTTCTGACGGAAAGCATAGGAAGTCTGCCCATCGTTAGCCGCCAGCTCAGCCAGCAGCGCGTCGTAATCCTGAACATCCACAACCACATTTACAAAAGCGTGGTTTTTCGAGGCCGCGCGGATCATCGCCGGGCCACCGATATCGATGTTTTCGATGCATTCGTCGTAACCCGCACCTTTGGCTACCGTGGCCTCGAACGGATAGAGGTTCACCACCAGCAGGTCGATCGCGCCGATGCCATGTTCGTCCATCGCCGCCACGTGGCTGTCATTGTCGCGCAGGGCCAGCAGCCCGCCATGCACCATCGGATGCAGCGTTTTCACGCGGCCATCCATCATCTCGGGGAAGCCGGTAATCTCGCTGACATCCTTCACCGCAAGCCCTGCATCGCGCAGCGCCTTGGCTGTACCTCCGGTAGACAGCAATTCGACCCCACGCTCGGTCAGTGCCTTTCCCAGCTCGATCAGCCCGGTCTTGTCGGAAACGGAAAGCAACGCGCGGCGCACGGGGTGAAGATCGGTCATGGGGTCAAAGGTCCTTTTGGCGTCAGTCAAACTCGGGCTCGACCCGGTGTATATCCCGCACGGCATAGGCTGTGTCCTGGGCCTTGCTCAGCGTCCACCGGATGCGCGTCGCATACTCCATTGCGCGGCCAGATAGAACGATCTGTTTTGTCGCGCGTGGTTTTAAACGCCCGTTTTCCAAATAAACGCTTGGTTCTACAGACAATTTTCCGACGCCATCATGGCGGAAAACCCAGATCTCACCACTTTTCAGCGCCATCGACACCGCAGCGCCCCCCAGATCCAGTGCCGCATCCACGTCCGGATGCAGGTGAAATCGGATGTCAAAGGCGATACCCTTCAGACCCGAGGCGTCCATCGCCTTGTCAAATTGGCGCTTCGCCTTGTCGGTGGCCGTCAGCAGAATATCCTCGCAGGCCAGCTCACGCCCATCAAAGCGCAGCTCAAAGGTACGCGCATGAGTCAATCCGAAGACCTTGGTATACCCGTCATGCCCGGCCATGAATCGCGTGCCTTCAAAGGCATCCTCGAAATCAATGGGAACCTCATGCGGCGCATCCACCAGTGCCTCGCGTTCGGCGCCCTGCGTCGGTGGCGCCAGCCGAGCGCTTGAATACCCATCAAGGCACAGTGTCGAATGCGACGGTGTCGCCCGACCCGCACGCCGCCATTCCGTCCCAAAGCTTTCGCCCGATCCGCAATTGACCACCAGTGGTCTGCGGCCCGACGTCAGTTCGAAAGCGAGGGTCGAAGCATGGGCGTTGTATGACGCCGCCCCCTTGGGTGGAGTGGCGGCATCCACAATCACGCTGGTTCTGGCCGCATAAAGTCGCGCAAATCCCATGGACAGCCCCGTGGTGTGATGTGGCCTGACACCGCTTTGCGCCAGTGCCTGATCCAAACGCCCTTCGACACCGCGCCCACCGCCGTGAAACCGGGCCAAAGCCCCGTCCGCATGGCGCAGGCTGCGCAAGGTGGGGGCCATGCGTTTGATCGCACTTGCCTGCGCCCCGGGCGTGCCCCGGCCCAACGCGCTGAGCGCGGCCGAGGTCCATGAAAGCAGCATAAAGACCTCAAGCAGCTCTTCGGGGTTGCGGGTTGGGATACCGCCCTGTTCGTCTACCTGACTGTCACACTCGCGTGCCAAAGCACGAAGGGCAGGATCAGCCATTTGCTCCAACCCCTCCAGCGCCAGACCAGCCTGCACCAGCCCGGCAAGCGCCTCAAACCGGGGAAGACCGGGTGTCGCTGCCTTCCAACGCTTGGACAAAAACCATGTCTGTTGGGCCAACGAACGGAAAAACATCCTGCTTTGGTGTTCATCTGCGCCGCGCAACAGGAAAATCGCATGGTTAATCCAGCGTATGACGCGCCGGCCGGTCAGATCAGGTGCCCAGCCCGGCCCCTGACCGCGACCATGCGCGTTGATCCAGCCCCAGACCCACCGCTGGGCCTTTTCACGCGCGCGCATATCGCCAACAGCCGCCAGATCGTCGAGCCAGGCAAAGCCGTGGCGTTCATTGTCAAACCCGGTACTGGGCGCGGTCACATCCCACAGCTCGGTATCCTGAGCCTCGACCAAAAAGCCTGCGAACAGCAGATTTCCGGCGACCAACTGACGCCCGCGCGCAAATGAGCCGACCGTGCGTGGTTCCGGCTCGCCAACAAACCCCGAGACCGCTTTGCGACGCTGGCTGAGCCGCGCGTAGAGACGGTTCTGAAACCGTGTCCACTGATTGGTCATGGTATCTGTCTTCGACATGACGCTCGTTACTCTGCCCCTTGCGCTCTGCTGGCGCCTGAGACCCAACGATAGACCGGGGCGATCGTCAAGTCATCGAAAAGCGTGCTTCTACGCCGATTTGTTCAAGCGTGCGATGTAGAACCCATCCATTCCACCAAGATCAGCCCAGTAATCGGGCCGCAGACGCAGGCCGCCTTCCTCGGTGATCCATTCGGACTCGATTCCGGCAATGTTCACAGCCGCCCGATCCACCGACATATCGGGGTGTTGGTCCAGCGCTTCTTCGACCTGCACCTCGCCCTCATCCGGCAGGAGAGAACAAGTGCAATAGACCAGCCGCCCGCCGGGTTTCAGCAAGCTCCAGGCGTGGGCCAGCATCCGCGCCTGCAGCTCGATCAGCTCACCGAATTCCGATCCGTCTTTGGCAAAAGGCAAGTCGGGGTGCCTGCGGATCGTTCCCGTGGCAGAACACGGCGCGTCCAAAAGGATGGCGTCATACTGGCCCTGATGTTCAAGCGCGTCGCCCGCGACGACAGTGGCTTTCAGCCCGGTGCGTTTGAGGTTCTCATGCACCCGCGCCAACCGCGTTTCCGAGACGTCGAGCGCCGTAACATCGGCCCCAGCTGCCGCCAGTTGCAGTGTTTTTCCACCCGGAGCGGCGCAAAGGTCGAGGATCCTTTCGCCCGATTTCGGAGCAAGTATGCGCACTGGAATAGCGGCTGCCGCGTCCTGCACCCACCAATCACCTTTGCCATAGCCCGGAAGGGCAGTGACCTGACCGGCATCGTGCAGCCGCGTCGAACCGGTCGGCAGGACTTCACCGGGTCCGCTGGTGCCTGGCTTCACAGTCAGGTCAAGCGGTGCGCCAGCAAATTGCGCCTTTTCCATTCCCGCGATTGCATCCTCCCCCCAGGCCATGATCAGCGGATCACGCAGCCATTCGGGCAAACGCGGCACGCGCATTTTGGGCCATGCTTCGGGCCCTTCGGCGGCCACTTTACGCAACACGGCATTCACCAGGCCTTTCAGCCGTCCGTGCTTGCGTGAACGCCCTACAATGTCGACCATTGAATTCACCACACCATGTGCCGCTTCACCGTGGCACAGCTCGACCGCGCCAAGGCGCAGGGCGTTATGCACAGTCAAAGCGGGGGTGCGGTTCATGTGGTTTTCCAGCAGACGATCCGCACGCTCCAACCCGCGCAAGGTTTCCAGCGTCAGACGTTGCGCCCGCGCGCGATCTTCAGGGGCCAACCGGTCCAGCGCACCGGCGGCCAGACATTCGGACAGCAGGCGTCCTTCGCCCAGTATCTGATCCAGCAGATAGATCGCGCTGCGTCGGGCTGCTGTTGCGTTGTCGGACATGGAATCGCCTTTGAATAAATCCTCGCCCGCATTGCCAATGGCGGACGCGGGCGTATATCAAGCCCATGCACGGAAAGGAACCCGATGTCATGAGTGACGACCGCAAAGACCTGCCGCCTGCCGCCCAGCGCGCCTTGGCCGAAGCCGAAGAGCGCCGTCGCAAGGCCGAGGCCAAAGCGAAAGAGATGCCAAGGGAACTGGGCGGTCGCGACGGTCCCGACCCGGCCCGCTATGGCGATTGGGAGAAGAAAGGCATCGCGATCGATTTCTGATCGCCTATCCTCGCAGAGCTTCCAGAAAATCCGCTATCAGAGCGCGCTGCTTCTTTGATTTCGCCCGTTCTTCCGGCCATGTCAGCCAATACCCATCCTTCGTTTTCAGCTCGGGCAGGTGCAACCGGCGCAACCGTCCGTCCTGTAGATCCGCCTTGGCCAGTGGCACCGACCCCAACGCTACGCCCATGCCCTGACGTGCCGCGGACAACGCGTGTTCCATTGAATCGAAGCTGATGGTCGACGTCGTCACATCGCCCTGCTCTGCCTTTCGCGCCCAATCTCGCCACCCCGGCCGTTCTCCGCGCAGATCAATCAAAGGCGCCCCCCATTCAACACCCGGAGCCGCCATCGGCACCAACACTTCGGCTGCGATCAATTCGGAATCCCGCCCGGGCCAGGCATCGCGACCATAGCGGATTTGCAGCCATGTCCGCTCTTCATCCAGCGACGACCGCCGCGCCACGGAATCGGTCAGGACACGCACCTTTGGCTGCACCTCCTGAAACCGGGAAAGACTTGGCACCACAAGCGCATGGATGTGCGATGACAAACCGGCCACCCGCAATTCGCGGGGGGATTTTCCAAACAGATCCTCGGTATTGCGTTCAAGCGCCTGCAAACTGTCTTGCACCAGTGGCAGATAGCTTTCCCCTTCGACAGTCAATGACACGCCACGTGCCTCACGCACAAACAACGTGCGCCCAAGCCAGGCCTCAAGGTTACCGATGCGCTGGCTTACCGCCGCTTGTGTCAGACCAAATTCCCTCGCCGCTGCCGAAAACCCGCCCAGACGCCCCGCCGCCTCGAAAACGCGCAGCCAGTCCAAGGGCGGCAACCCGATTTTTTTCTTAGCCATAAGTTTTTCCAAGCCTCAGCAGAAAGAAGGATTAATTGTCGTAATGCCACAAGAGGCGTATCTCCTCAACCAAAGCCCGCGCTGAACAGGAGACCCCCCATGCTGCGCTCTGCCACCCATGACGCCTCGGTTGTGACCGTAGAATTCGACACCGGCACAAAGGCTCGCTTTCACGCCATCTGGCTACGCGACAACGCGCTGGACCCCGAAACGCGCGCGCCCGGCAATGGCCAACGTCTGATCACCATCGGTGATATCCACTCAGACATTTCGGTTAGCGCCGCCGAAATCAGCAATGGTGATCTGACAGTCACCTTTCAGCCAGAAGGCAAGACCGTCACCTTTCCCGCCGGCTGGTTGGCCGAGCACAGCTATGACCGCGATCAAAACCGCCCCATGGGTCGGACGGCTCCCGACATCACCACCTGGGGACGCGGCATCGACGCGCCCAGCGCTGATTGGGATGAGGTCCACGCCAATCCCAGCGCCAAACGCGGATGGCTAGCTGCGGTGGCCGAATACGGCTTTGTCAAGCTGACCGGCGGCCCGACCGAACCGGAATCCCTGCTGAAAGTCGCTGACCTGTTCGGCTATGTGCGCGAAACCAACTATGGCCCCTATTTTGAGGTCCGGACCGAGGTGAACCCGACCAACCTCGCCTATACCGGCCTTGGTCTGCAGGCGCATACCGACAACCCCTATCGTGATCCGGTTCCGACGCTGCAAATCCTCTATTGTCTGGAAAACAGCGCCGAGGGTGGTGATTCCATCGTGGTTGACGGCTTCCGCGCCGCTGAAAAGCTGCGCGAACAGAACCCGGAAGGCTTTGCCTTGCTTGCAGGCTATCCCGCCCGGTTCGAATACAAGAGCTCGGACGGTATCTGCCTACGGTCACGCCGCCCGATGATTGAGCTGTCGCCGGATGGTGAATTGGTCGGTATCCGGTTCAACAACCGCTCATCCGCGCCGTTCGTCGACGTGCCGTTCGACCAGATGGAGGCCTATTACGCCGCCTATCGCCAATTGGGCGAGATCATCGACGACCCCGCCATGGGCGTGTCGTTCAAACTGGAACCAGGCGAGAGTTTCATCGTCGACAACACACGCGTGCTGCACGCGCGTCTGGGCTATTCCGGTGCGGGCTCACGCTGGTTGCAGGGCTGTTACGCCGACAAAGACGGGTTGCTGTCCACATTGGCCGCGATGGAGATGAGCCAACCGGAGGCCGCAGAATGAAGCCCGATTTCTCGACCCTGAGCCGGGACAATATCGTGGCCTTCATCGGCGATATCTTCGACCGCCGCGGCGGTGAGGAATATCTGGGTGAGCCCGTCACCATGGCTGAACACATGTTGCAAGGTGCCACGATCGCCGAGCAGAACGGCCAGCCCGAGGAAATCATCGTTGGCGCATTGCTGCACGATATCGGCCATTTCACCTCCGAGTTCGGCACTTATCACCCAGATGACACCGAGGACCGTCATCACGAGGATGCAGGCGCTGAGGTGCTGGAACAGTTCTTCCCCTCGGTTATCACCGATTGCTGCCGCTATCACGTGGCAGCCAAGCGGTATCTCTGCGCCACCAAACCGGAATATTTCAACCGTCTCTCCACCGCCTCGGTCCATACGCTTGAATTACAGGGCGGGCCGATGAGCGCTGAAGAGGTCGCAGAGTTCGAAAGTAATCCGAACCTGAAAGAGATCGTTCAGGTGCGCTATCTGGACGAGGCGGGCAAGCGGGCTGACATGGACACACCGGATTTCACCCATTTCGCACCGATGGTACAGCGCATGGTCGACAGGCATCTGGGCACATCATGAGCGCGCCTGAATATATCTTCGAGGCCAGTTCAAAACCGTCCCTTCCCTGGCACGAGGTTCCGCTGATCCGGGCCACGGACACGTCGGTCAAAGGCTATGGCTGTCTGGTCGACGACCCCGAAACCTTCGAGATTGAAATCGCTCGCTGGCCCCAACAAGGCTGGCGGCCGATTGACGAAGGAACCGGCGACGAGGGCGGCTGGGTCGAAGGCACGTTCAAATGCGATTGGCAGGGTGACGTGCTTTATGGTGAGAACGAGGCCGTCAAAGGCCACTATGTTCTGGGTTGGTCCGCTGATCCACAACAGGCGCAGACCGACCTGCAGACGGCACCGCGCGATCAGGTTCTACTGTGGCACATGAACTACCACCCCGATGGCGGGCAGATGTTCTGGCCGCTGGACAACAAGCCCTTCATCGTGCCTGTCGCCCTGCCCGGCGACAACCTGACGCCAGAAAAGGTGGTCGCATTCTGGTGTGACGGCACGCGTGGCCTCTATATTCATCCCGGCATCTGGCACGAAGGGATATTCCCCGTCGAAGACAACCAACGCTTCCTTGATCGGCAGGGCCGGGTGCACGCCCGGGTCAGCGCCGATATCGGCAAAGAGTTCGGCGTTTACCTTGCCTGCCCCTTGCGCGCGGACAAGATACGCGATCTGTAGCCAAACCTGTCGCTTCCGGGCGGCGCTTTTCAGATTCCCTTAACCTTTGCCGCAAACTTCTGCGATACTCACCCTGTGTGTGCATAAGGGAGGCGCAGATGGGATTGAACCGTCGGAAATTGGTACAACTAGGCACCGCAGCCACCGCGAGTGCGGCGCTGCCGCGATTTGCTGTCGGCGCAACTGGCCAGAATGAGGCGTTCGAGGCAGAGTTCGCCGAAACACTGGCTGGTCTCAAAGCCGCGTTCGCCAAGCTCGGGTTTTCCGAGTCGCAGCCTTTTTCGATTGTCACCGGGAACGTCGACTATAATGGCGGGCTGCGGCACGATTTCGAGCAAAAGAAATTGCAACCAAACGCTTTCGTCATACAACCGCTGGCTCGCGTCGCAGATGTGGAAGAAAAAAACCGCCCCGGTGTCCTGCCCCTGTTTCACGAGGTTGGCTGCCATCCAGAAGGCGTGGTCAGCGGGCGTGACACCACGGAACTTATGGTGCGTCTTCTGACTGAAGAGTTCAGCCTTGACCCATCCCGCATTGCTTTTGTCAGCGTGCCTCAGGCCGATGACGTGCGCCCGGTTCTGGATGGGATGAACTTGCCGTTCTCGCAAAAGGTCCTGCTGCGCGATGAGGCCGAGGCATTGGCCGCCCGTGACGCCTCAGGTTATTTCTTTCCAGATCCTTTTGGCGAGGATTATCTGGTCACGATGGGCGTTTATTACCGCGTCGGCAATCAAACTGAACCCGCACCCGAATCCTATCCACCATCTGCCAACTGGACGGAAATCGGAGAGATCATCATCGGCGGCGAGGCCGCACCGTTAGGCATATCAATCGGAGCAGAGCGTCTGACCTATGCGTTGACAGGTCAGTTCCCGACATGGGACCAGCGTTTGGATGCTCTGTTCGCGCATATCGACTTGGGGCATGCAGAACCGCCGGGAATCGCCGCGTTCAGGTAAAATCCCTTACAGCCCCAATACATCCAGCATGTCATACTGACCGGGCGCTTTGCCCTGTCCCCACAGGGCCGCCTTCAAAGCGCCGCGGGCAAAGATGGCGCGGTCGGTGGCCAGATGGCGCAGGACGATGCGTTCTCCGGGGGCTGCGAACAGCACGTCGTGTTCGCCCACGATGTCACCGCCGCGAATAGCATGGAACCCGATATCGCCCCGCTTGCGCGCGCCGGTGATTCCGTCGCGGCCCCGATCGGACACATCGGCCAGATCAACCCTGCGCCCTTCGGCGGCGGCCTCGCCCAGCATCAGTGCTGTACCCGAGGGCGCGTCGACTTTGTGGTGATGGTGCCCTTCGATGATCTCGATGTCGAAATCTTCATCCAGCGCTGCGGCGACCTTTTTGGTCAGCTGCACCAGCAGGTTGACGCCAAGGCTCATATTCCCTGCCCGCACGATGACCGCATGGCGAGAGGCCGGTTCCAGCGCTGCGATCTGCTCATCCGACATGCCAGTGGTACCAATCACGTGGACGCACCGTGCCTGCGCGGCCAGTGCCGCAAACTCCAGCGTCGCCTCGGGCGCCGTGAAATCGATCACCGCCTGCGCCTGCGAAAACGCCTCTAGCGGGTCGTCTGTGACGTTGACGCCCAGCGCCTGACCGCCCATCGCCTCGCCCACATCCTGACCGATCCAGTCATGGCCGGTCCGCTCAACAACACCAACCAAACGCGCCTGATCGCTGTCGGTGACGGTCTTGATCAGCATCTGCCCCATACGGCCCGAAGCCCCTGTGATGACGATCCCCGGAATATGGGTCATTGCGCTGGTCCTTTTGTTGAATTCGGCTCAAAGCCTCCTACCCCGTTCGCGCCCGCTTGGCAAAGCCCTGCTTTGGGCTTAGATCGGGGATATGGCAAAGAACAAATTCCACGATGGCCCCGGCCCGTCCCAACGACAGCTCCGTGTCGGCGAACTGATCCGCCGCACCCTGTCCGAGGTTCTGGCGCGCGGAGATGTCCACGACCCCGACCTGAACCGCATGTCAATCACCGTGGGTGAGGTGCGCACCTCGCCCGATCTGAAGATCGCCACCGCCTATGTGTTGCCCTTGGGCGGCAAGGGGCAGGAGGATGTGATCGCGCTGCTGGCCCGCAACAAGGGTGAATTGCGGCGGGCGGTCGGCAAGAAGGTCGGTCTGAAATTCTCACCCGATCTGCGGTTCCGGCTGGATGACACCTTTGACCGAATGGATGACACGCGCCGCATGTTCGATCAGGACGCGGTGCGCCGCGATCTGGACGAGTGATCCGCGCATTTGTCATTTTGGGCGCGGTCTTCTGGGCCGCGCAGGCCTCAGCGGTCACATGCGAGAAGGTGACCCATGAGGACAAGCGGTACACCATCTGCGAGGTGGATGCCGCCAGCGAAGAGTTGCGCCTCTTCCTCAATGATGAAGACGGTAAGGTGCTGGGCCATTTCTCATCGGTGAACGAGACCCTGGCCCTACAGGGAAAGCGTCTGGCATTTGCCATGAACGCGGGCATGTATCATGACGACCGCTCGCCCGTCGGGCATTATGTCGAAGGCGGCCAGGAACAGATGCGGGTGATCCCCAATGCCGGGCCGGGCAATTTCGGTTTGTTGCCGAACGGAGTGTTTTGCATCCGCGAAGGCCGCGCCGACGTGTTTGAGACATTGGATTATGTGGATCAGGCCCCGCAGTGCCGTTTCGCCACGCAATCCGGTCCTATGCTGGTCATCGACGGGGAATTGCACCCGCGATTCCTGCCCGATTCGACCTCGCGCTACGTGCGCAACGGCGTTGGTACAAGCGCGGATGGGACACGGGCAGTATTCGCGATCTCGGATGACTATGTCACCTTCCACGAATTCGGCAGCCTGTTCCGCGATGTCCTTGAAACGCCGAATGCCCTGTTCTTCGACGGCAATATCTCTCGTATGTATGAACGCGCGGGCAATCGGTCGGATATCGGGTTTTCGCTTGGCCCTATTGTAGGTGTTGTCGAAGATACGCCCTGAAATTGACAGTGGCAGAACGATCCGTTAGGTCGCGCGCCTCGGTAAGATTCAGGGTGTAGAATGGGACGCAAACGCAAGGGTCGCGACATTTCCGGTTGGCTGGTGGTGGACAAGCCCGCGGGCATGACCTCGACCGCTGTGGTCAACAAGGTTAGGTGGGCGATGGATGCCAAGAAAGCGGGCCATGCAGGCACGCTTGACCCCGAAGCAACCGGCGTTCTGGCCGTGGCTTTGGGTGAGGCGACCAAGACCGTTCCCTACATCACCGATGCGCTGAAGGCCTACACCTTCACCGTCCGTTTGGGTCAGGCGACCAACACCGACGATGCCGAGGGCGAAGTGATCGCACAAAGCGACGCGCGCCCTTCGGATGACGATATCAAACAGGCGCTGGCCCCGTTTCTGGGTGATACCATGCAGGTCCCGCCCAAGTTCTCGGCCGTGAAAATCGACGGCCAGCGCGCCTATAAGCTGGCACGCGATGGCGAAGATGTGGAATTGGCCGCGCGACCGCTATGGGTCGAGGAACTGATTTTGGTCGACCGCCCCGACGAAGACCACGTGACGTTGGAAATGACCTGCGGCAAGGGCGGCTATGTCCGCTCAATCGCCCGCGATCTGGGCGCAGCGCTGGGGTGCCACGGACACGTCCGGGAACTGCGCCGCGTCTGGTCCGGCCCGTTCGAGGTTGAAGACGGGTTGAGCATCGAACAGATCGATGAAATGGCCAAGACAACCGCACTGGACGACTACCTGCACCCGCTGGAAACCGGCCTCGCCGGTCTGCCTGAATTGAAATGCACACCCGAAGGCGCAACCCGCCTACGCAACGGAAATCCGGGCATGGTTCTGGCCTCGGACGTGGAATACGGCGATGAAGCCTGGGCTTCGCTGGACGGCAAGGCCGTGGCGGTGGGGATCTACAAATCGGGCGAATTGCACCCCAGCCGGGTGTTCGTTACCTAAGCCACGTGCTAGGCGAAGGGCATGATTACCCGTTCCCACACCAAGGGCGACGCGCCCTCGACCGCCATCTATTCCGACTGCGAGAAATATCGCTATAGCCTGACCCGCATCTGGGATCCTGCGGGGCGCAAAGCGCTGTTCGTGATGCTGAACCCGTCTACCGCGACCGAGGTTCAGAACGACCCGACGGTGGAACGTTGCGAACGCCGCGCGCGGGCGCTGGGGTTCGGAGCATTTCAGGTAACCAACATCTTTGCCTGGCGCGACACCGACCCGCGCAAGATGCGCGCTGCTGCCGACCCGGTAGGACCCGAGAACGACGCGGCCATATTGGATGGTGTTCAATGGGCCGATCAGGTCATCGCCGCATGGGGCACCCATGGTGCACATCTGGACCGCGGCCCGGCGGTTGAGACGCTGCTGCGCGGCACCGGTCAGCAACTGTTTCATTTGGGGCTGACCAAGGCCGGACACCCCAAGCACCCGCTTTACATCGCCTATACCCAACAGCCCGAACCGTGGTGACCGACGGTTAACCACAAGTTCAGCTTGGCTTTGACCAACTGACTGATCACATGGGATATTTCACCCTCGGAGCAGTGCGTTCTCGGAGGGTTGCCATGTTTCTGTTCGGATTGCTGAGCCTGGCCGCAATGGGCGGAGCAGCCTATGCGATGGGCGGTATTATCGAGGCTGACGACGACACCGAAGAAGACGAGATCATCGAAGATGAACCGCAAGAGGTCTCTGACGGCAGTTATCTTGAGATTGGTGAAAACATCGACGAAGTCGAAGAGTCCTCGACCGGGACCACAGTCTCGGAATTCGAAGGCGATTTGGTTGTGGCCGGGGACAACAACACAAACATTCTGGCCGGGCAAGATGGCGACGACCAGATCAACGGCTACGGCGGCGACGACACTGTGCTGGGGGGCATGGGCGATGACACCCTGCATGGCGGCGATGGCGTTGATACAATCCAGGGCGGCGAAGGCGATGATGTTTTGCATGGCGAAGGTAACGATGACGTCCTGTCCGGTGATGATGGCGACGACAAGCTTTTTGGTCATTTCGGCGACGACAGGCTGGACGGTGGCGATGGGGATGACGATTTGTACGGCGGTCAGGACAACGACACGCTGACCGGAGGCGCGGGCGCCGATGCGCTGCATGGGGGCTATGGCGACGATGAGCTTGCTGGTGGCGCAGGTGAAGACGTCTTGTTTGGCGGCGACGGTGACGACGTGCTGACCGGTGAGGATGGCGAAAACGAAGACTCCGTGGATTTTCTGAATGGCGGTGCCGGCGACGACATTATTGCTGTCCATAGCGGTGATATCGTGACCGGAGGCGAAGGCGCCGACAGCATCCACCTGAACCCCGAGGATGACGACGATGCCGTCAAGGTCATGGATTTTGAACCCGGGCAGGACAAGCTGTTGATCTCGTGGGAAGGCGAGGAATATCCGGAGATCAACATTGAAACAGACACTGAAAACGAAAACCTGACCCGTATCATGGTCGACGGACAAGACGTCGCCCAACTGCTGGGTGCCAAAGGGTTGACCCTGGACGATATCCAATTGATCAACGGTCAGGAACTGCCGCAGCTCAATGCGCTGAGTTGAAGCAATAGAATCCCTTTGCCATTTGCCTGAAATCCGCTTATACGCGCCCATCCGCATCGGAATCGGTGCGGTTTTCTCCATGGGCCTGTGCTGGACGACATCCCGGCCTGCGCCATCAACTCTAACCTTTTAAAGGAGACCCCGATGTCGATTACTGCCGCTGAAAAAGCACGCGTCATGAAAGAATTCGGCACCAAGGACGGCGACACCGGTTCGCCAGAAGTCCAGGTTGCCATCCTGACCTCGCGCATCACCACCCTGACCGAGCACTTCAAGACCCACAAAAAAGACAACCACGGTCGTCGTGGTCTGCTGAAAATGGTCGCCCAGCGCCGTAAGCTGCTGGACTACCTGAAGGGCAAAGAAGAGGCGCGCTATCAGGACCTGATCAAAAAGCTGGGCATCCGTCGTTAATTTCGGATCTTACCGCTTTTGGATTTCGGACGCCCGCCCTAATTGGCGGGCGTTTTTTGTTGGATCAGGGAACGCGCGCTCAGAGTAGCGGTATGGTGGGGCTCAATCCGGCTTGCAGTTCACTAACTCTGTCGGCACTATCCCGGGACCTGATCAACAGCTGCTCAATACCTCAGTCCCCCAAGCACACATCCAGTGTGTGACGACAAGTAAAATGGAACCAAATGAAGCTGGAATTTCATCATATTAACCTGGTGGCAGACGACGTTGACCGCCTACACGACTTTTATACAAACGTCTTGGGTTTGGGTGATATTCCGCAGCAGAATTTCCCGCGCTCTGAAGCAACCGAAGACGCCGGTTATGACGGCCAGATTCGCTTTGCAACGGACGGCAGCATGCAGATGCACCTTGCGGAACGGGACTTTGACGTCGCTTTCAAAAATGATCAGGTCATCAATCCGGTGAGCCGCGGACACATTGCGTTCCGAACGGATGATCTTGCCGCGGTCCTGAGGATACTTGATGAAAACGCGGTTCCTTATTCGGACTATGGCACAGCCTTTTCGAAAGAGTGGCACCAAGTGTTCTTTCGCGACCCCGAAGGCAATGTTGTCGAAGTTCACCAACAGGTAGCGACTTTAGGCTGACCCTGAGCCTGAAGCTCCCCGCGCTGTTCAGCTTGTGACGGCGCGCTAGACCAAATCGTACTCTACGCTCTTTGCTCCGATGTCGCCCATGTGGCCGGTGATGCGCTGCACCAATTCCTGCCTGGACATGTCTGCAAGCGCCTCCGGAAAACTCTGAAGCTCTTCCTTTCTGGCGACAACTGTCAAAGTGCGTGAAAGGCCCGAGACCGGAAGATCTTTCAACTGCAGACTCATATTCTCGACCAAACCATCAATCAGCAATGTCGGCGTCAAAAGGCTGAACCCCTGGCCTGCGGAAACACAGGACGTAACCATGCTGGACCGGTCCGCCTGGATGACCTTGTCGGGCTCAAACCGCAATCGGCGCAGATGCTGCGCTATCTGGCGGCCCGCATTGGTTGTATCTCCGAACCGCACCAGAGGAAGCCGCTTTTGGATTGCTTCCAGGCTGTCTGTCGGGCCGTCATATGCTTCGGGAAGAACCAGAAGGTATCTTTCGGTCAGAACGTGATGACGCTCCAGACCATCCATATCCAGAAACGGGTTAGATGTGATCGCGAGGTCCGCTTGTTTCGTCCGCAGCAGGTGTTCATGGTTACCGCTTTGACCGGCGTGCAGGGTGATATCTTCGACGTTGAACTCACGCTGCGCAAAATCGACCAAAGAGGGCGTCAGCGTTGTGGCGATTGAGGCTTGAATGCCGACCCGCAGCAAGGTCAGGGATTTCTGGCCAACGTGGCGCAGTTCCGTTTCCATGTCGGAAAGTGCATCCAGAATTTTCTGCGCTTTCCCATGCAAACGCGCACCCGCATAGGTCAGCCGTGCCGGTCGCGTACTGCGATCCAGAAGCACAGTACCAAAAGCCTTTTCCAACGCAGTGACGTGCTGGGAAGCCGCCGGCTGCGACAAATTCAGAAGTTTTGCGCCCGCCCGCATCTGACCCGTTTCCGCGACGGCGACGAAAACCTCAAGTGAACGCATCAGACTTGGTGACAGTTTGCGATGACCCAGCATTACTCATCCTTAGTATAAATGATATTTATACTGTTGGAATTTTCTTGGTTTACGTCAAGCACTCGGACAACGCTTTGACCATGACACGTTCGCGCTCATCTCGACGCCGCAGGGCCGCTGGACCTCGCACTCTTCCCGAGGCGCGCGCGCCGTATATTTTGCGCAAGCTTTCGACCTTCAATGTCCTCAGCGAGGCAGGGTTGGAACAGATCGAGGCCAATGCTGACACCATTCTTGCTGAAACCGGGATGGAGTTTCAGGACGACCCGGAAATCCTGAGCATTTTTGCCGATGCAGGCTGTGACGTCGACGGCTCTCGCGTTCGGTTCGCGCCGGGGTTCTGCCGCAAAACGATCATGGCAACCGCACCGGGGCAATTTACTCAACATGCCCGGAACCCGGCCAATAGTGTTCAGCTTGGCGGCGATGCCAGCGTGCTGTGCCCGGCCTGGGGACCACCCTTTGTGCACGATCTGGACCGCGGGCGGCGCTATGCCTCGCATCAGGACTTCGTCGATCTGGTCAAGCTGCATCACAGCCTGCCCTGGCTGCACCATTCGGGCGGCGTGGTTTGCGAGCCGGTGGATTTACCGGCCAATAAACGCCATCTCGACATGCTTTATGGTCATATTCGCCATTCTGACCGCGCCTTTATGGGGGCCTTTATCGGGGCCGAACGCGCGGGCCACGCAATCGACATGGCACGGATTGTGTTCGGTGATGATTTCGTGGCGGAAAACGCCGCCCTGTATTGTGTCTCGAATACAAACGCGCCGTTGGTGATGGACAGTCACATGTCGGGCGCGCTGAAAACCTATGCCCGGGCCGGGCAACCGGTCGCTTGCACCCCTTGGGTTCTGACCGGGGCCATGTCGCCGTCTACCGTTGCCGGGACGTTGGCTCAGGTGTTGGCCGAGACCATGGCAGCGATGACGTTGACCCAACTGATAAACCCCGGGGCACCCTGCATGATGGGCAGTTTTGCCTCAACCATGTCGATGAAATCCGGTGCGCCCACTTTTGGTACGCCCGAAGCCGGGTTGATGGTTTTGGCGGCCGGTCAGCTTGCCCGCAGGCTGGGGGTGCCGCTGCACACGGTTGGCACGCTCAGCGCCTCAAAAGTTCCGGACGCCCAAAGCCAGCAAGAGGCCACATGGGGCCTGATGATGTCGATGTTCGCGGGTGCCAATCTGATCAACCATGCCACGGGATGGCTCGAGGGTGGGTTGGTGACCTCGTTCGAAAAAACGATCTTGGATCATGATCTGTGTGGCAAGGTCGGACGGTTCTTCGATGGAATCGACATGAGCGAGAACGCTCAGGCGATGGAGGCAATTGCCGCGACCGGCCCGGGGCAACACTTTCTGGGCTCTGAGCATACGCAGGCCAATTTCATGTCCGCATTGTTCCGGCCCTGGACCCCGGATGACAATTCATTCGAACAGTGGCACGCGGCCGGAGAGTTGGATGCCGCAGCCCGCGCCAATGCAATCTGGAAAGAGCGGATTGACGCATATCAAGACCCCGGTCTCGACCCCGACATCGACGCCGCGCTGCAGGACTATATCGCGCACCGTAAGGCCGAGAAGCCAGATCAGGATTACTTCTGATGAGCCGTATCTTGATCATCGGAGGTGGCGCTATTGGTCTGAGCCTGGCCTATCATCTGGCCAAACGCGGCTCGACTGACGTCACTGTTCTGGAGCGTAACCAGCTGACCTCGGGCACGTCCTGGCATGCGGCGGGGATTGTCGGCCCGCTGCGCGCAACGCCAAACATGACCCGATTGGCAATGACCGCACTTGAGGTTTTTCCGACCCTTGAGGCTGAGACTGGCATGTCCACTGGATATCGCCAAACCGCTGGCTATTGGCTGGCACGCGACCCCGCCCGCCTGGACGAGCTGCGCCGGATTGCAGATCTGGGCCAGGTGCTGGGATTGACCCCACGCATGATCGAGGCCTCGGACGTGCCCCTGTCACACCTTGATGTGAGGAACCATGTCGGAGCGCTGCATGTGCCGGAAGACGCCAATGTGAATCCGGTCGATTTGTGCATGACATACGCCAAAGGTGCACGGGATCGTGGCGTTTCAATCCGCGAACATACCGGGGTTCAGTCCCTGCGAAAAAAGGGTCAGCGGATCACGGGTGTAACTCTAACCGATGGGACGGAACTGGACGCCGATCAGGTCGTTCTTGCCACCGGCGCTTGGTCACGTGAGCTGGCCGCCAATGTTGGCGTCGCGCTGCCATTGCAGTCAGTTGAACACATGTATGTGGTGACCGGACCCATACCTGATCTGCCCAACCCGTTCCCGGTGATCCGAGATCTGGATCGGGGCATCTACATCAAGGGCGATGCGGGCAAACTGGTCATTGGAGGCTTTGAACCCAACGCCAAATGCTGGGACGCTTATGGCCCCGAAGGCGACCGACCCTTTCTTGAACTGGCTGAGGATTGGGATCAATTTGCCCCTTTCATGGAGGCCGCATTAGAGCTGTGCCCCAGCCTTGAAACGGTCGGCATTCAGCATTTCATGAATGGCCCAGAAAGCTTTACCGCGGATACAAGGCCGCTTGTTGGTGAAACCACGGTCGATGGATTGTTTGTGGCTGCGGGTATGAACTCGGTCGGGGTCATGTCTTCGGCGGGGATTGGGCGGGCGCTGGCGGATTGGATGGTCGACGGCCACCCCCCGATGGACATGTGGGAGGTCGATGTCGCCCGGGTCGACCCGCACACAGCCAGCGCTGAACATATGGCCGACCGCATGGAAGAGGCCGTCGCCGATCTCTTTGCCCTTCATTGGCCATATAAACAGCCCAACGCCGGCCGAGGTCTACGCACCACAGCACTGCACGATTTCTGGGCTGAGGCTGGGGCGCATTTTGGCCTGACGGCCGGTTGGGAACGCGGGCTGTATTACGGACCGGCACAGCCCTATTCGACGACAGATCAGGGGTGGTGGCCGCTGGTTGAGGCCGAAGCGGCGGTCTTGGATCAGGGCACTGCGCTGATTGACCTGAGCCCGTTTACCAAACTGGAAATCACCGGGCCGGATGCTCTGAAGGCATTGAACCTCCTGACGACCGCGCAGATGGACGTGCCCATTGGTCGGGCTGTCTATACGCAGATACTTAACGCGCGCGGTGGGATCGAAATGGATGTGACCATCACGCGGCTGGCTCGGGATGCGTTTCATCTGACCTCGGGCGCCGCCACGCGGATGCGCGATCGGATGTTCCTGCGCAGGCATTTGAAGGGCGATGTGTCTTTAAAGGATTTGACCGAAGCATTCTGCACAATCGGTGTAATGGGAGGTGGCAGCCGAACGCTGCTACAGGGTCTTGGCAGCGTTCCAGAAATGGCATTTGGCCATGCCGCCACAGCCAAAATGGCAGGCATTACTTGCCGCGCCACGCGCGTTAGTTTCGTCGGAGAATTGGGCTGGGAATTGACCGTGCCCAACGGTCAAACCCCGCAACTGTTCGCTGCACTGCACGGGGCAGGCGCGCGCCCTTTGGGCCACTATGCGGTGGATGCTTGCCGGTTGGAGAAGGGCTTCAAACACTGGGGGCATGAACTTGGCCCCAAGATCACTCCGCTGGAAGCCGGTCTGGGGTTCACCATCGACTGGTCCAAGGAGTTTCAGGGCAAAGCGGCGCTGGAACAACAAAAGTCCAACGGCTTGCAACAGCGCCTGATCCTTCTGCAGGTTCACGGCAATGCCCTGATGTTGCATGACGAACCGGTGTTCGAGGACGGCACCCATGTGGGGCTGACAACCTCGGGCGGGCGCGGGCCGCGTACGGGGCTGAACCTGTGTTTCGCCATGGTCGCGGTCCAATCGGGCGAGACGTTGACCCAGACATGCGATCGAAGATTCACGGTTCGGGTCGCCGGGCAGGACTATCTGGCGCAGCCCTTGCGACGTCCGCCCTTTGATCCCTCAGGCGAAAGGATGCGCGCATGATCAAGGCGCAGGTTGTCATCATCGGTGGTGGCGCAATGGGCGTGTCGCTGATGTATCATCTGATCAAGTCGGGCTGGTCCGATGTGGTGCTGGTTGAGAAAAACGACCTGACCCATGGGTCGACCTGGCATGCGGCGGGGCTGTGCACCCATTTCGCGCATAATCCCACCATTCAGGAATTGCGTGCCACATCTGTCCGACTCTATCGCGATATCTTGCCTCAGGAAACTGGACGCGATTGCGGCTTTCACCGCTCGGGGGCGATGCGGATCACACGCAACCCCGACCGGATGGACGAGTTTCGCCATGTGGCCGGTCTGTCTGAATTCACCGGCTACCCGCTGGAGGTGCTAACGCCCGACCGGATCGCCGAGCTTTTCCCTCTGGCCAAACTGGATGGGCTGATCGGTGGGATCTATGAACCCGATGACGGTCACGTAGACCCGACGCTGGCAACCCACGCGATGGCCGAAGTTGCCCGGCGCGGCGGAGCGCGGATCATGCGAAACTGCCCGGTCACCGCGATTGAGCGTCAGCGAGATCATTGGCGGATTGAGACTGCGAAGGAGATCATAGAAACCACCCACGTGGTCAACGCCGCAGGCACCTGGGGCTGGGAAATCGGGCATATGATGGGACTCAACATCCCGTCTGTTCCGGTGCTGCACCAATACCTGGTGACGGACACGGTGGAGGCCGTATCGTCCCGGATCAAAGAGGGTCTGCCCGAACTGCCGATCATTCGCGACCCTGAAGAAAGCTGGTATGTGCGGCAGGAACGCGATGGGCTGATCCTGGGGCCTTATGAAAAGGACGCCAAGGTCTGGTCCGTTGATGGTGTGCCACCCGAGTTTGGCGCGGACCTGATGCCGCCGGATCTGGACAGTGTGGAACACATCATCATGGCCGCAATGGAACGAATACCGGCGCTGGAAACCGGTGGTGTAAAATCGGTGATCAACGGGCCGATTACCTTCACCCCGGATGCAAATCCATTGATCGGACCTGCACACGGGCTGGAAAACGCCTGGATTTTGACCGGCTCGTCCATGGGGGTGATGGAAGGTGGTGGCGCAGGTTGGTTCCTGGCCCATTGGATGACCCACGGCGCGCCGCCGATGGATGCGCTGGCGGTGGACTCGCGCCGTTTTGGGTCCTGGGCAGATCGTGATTATCGGGTTGCCAAAGCCGTCGAGTGTTTCGGCCTGCAATTCGGCGTGCACTATCCGCATGAGGAACGGCCCGCAGGGCGCGGCCTGCGGCTGTCTCCGCTGCACGACCTGATGATTAAACGTGGCGCGGTGATGGGCGCGGCTTATGGGTGGGAACGCCCGAACTGGTTCTCGGATACGCACGAAGCGATTGCCGATGAAACCTTCCGCCGCGCCAATTGGTTTGAACCGGTCGCGCAAGAGGTCGAGGCCGCGCACAAGCGGGTCGCCATGGCCGATCTGTCCGTGTTCTCAAAATTCGACATCACCGGCCCGGATGTTGCGCCATTCCTCGAAGCATTGGGGACAAACCGCGCGATCCCGCCGGGACGCATCGGCTTGACCCATGCGCTGACCCCAGCAGGTGGTGTTCTGTCAGAATTTACCGTCACCCGTCTGGCGGAGGATCACGCCTATCTGACCAGCGGCGCTGCTGCTGAGCAGATCGACCATGATCTTCTGACACAGGTTGCCAGAGGCTTCGACGTCACTGTCCGAAACGTCACAGAGGATCTGGCGGTCATCGGCGTCATGGGCCCCAGATCAGTCGACGTGTTGCCCGAGCTGGATCATATGCCCTGGCTCACCGCGCAAGAGACCAATATTGCCGGGTTTCCTTTGCGTGCCCTGCGAGTGTCTTATCTGGGCGAATGTGGCTGGGAATTGCATGTAGCCAAAGAATATGCCGTGCAGCTTTTCACGACGCTGGAAGAGGTCGCCAAACCGCTTGGTCTTGGGTTCTATGGGGCTTATGCCGCAAATTCCATGCGCCTTGAAAAAGGGTATCGCGGTTGGGGTAGTGACTTGACGACCGAACGCAGCCCGCTTGAGGCTGGCCTTTCCTCATTTGTCCGAAAAGACCTGCGCGACGGGCTTGCCCGAGACAAACCGTGGGACATGGTATTGCTTGAGGTCGAAACCGGTGAGGTTAACCCGTTCTACTCCCACACGATCTGGAAAGACGATCTGCCCGTCGGGATCGCAACCTCGGGCGCCTATGGCCACCGGACCGGTAAGGTCCTGGCCCTTGCTTATCTGCGCGACGCGACTGCGCGCGAGGGGCTGACCCTTTCAATCCTGGGCCAACATCGTGCCGCATCCATTCTGCCCAACGCCCCTTTCGACCCCGAAAACTCACGCCTGAAAACCGGAGGTTCCAAATGACCAACCATCCCCTTCACAACGACTGGGACTTCTCGAACACAGCCGCGCGACGGGACCAGTATTATGCCGCCTCGCTGACGCGCTTCACGCCGTTTCGCGAACCGATCGTTTTCAAGAAAGGTCAGGGCCAATACCTTTGGGATACAGAGGGGCGGAAATACACTGATCTGTTGGGCATGAATGTCTGTATCTCGGTCGGACATTCGCATCCGCGCGTGGTGGCAGCGGCGACCGCGCAAGCGCAAGAGCTGACCCATTGCACGACAATGTTCTATCACCCGACACCTGCGCACCTGGCCGAAGAATTGGCCGCGACGATGCCCAAAGGACATGACTGGGTGGTACATCTGACCAACTCAGGGTCCGAGGCGGTTGATCTGGCGATGACCATGGCGCGCACTTATACCGGCAATCTGGATTTGCTTGCCTTGCGCACCGCTTATCACGGGCCAACGGCTGCAGCGCAGTCGATCACCGGTATCTCGGGCTGGCGCCACCCGGGCATGCCCGGCAACGTGGCCTTCGTGCCGGAACCCAATCAATACCGCGGCATCTTTGGGCCGGGCACGCAGCCCTATTTGGACGAGATCAACCGCACCATCGCCACAGCCACTTCCGGTCAGGTGGCGGGTATTTTCGTCGAAAGCGTGCAGGGCTATGGCGGCATTATTGAAATGCCGCCCGGTTATATGTCCGGCGCAGCCGAATGCGTGCGCGCGGCAGGAGGTCTCTATATCGCGGACGAGGTGCAGTCGGGCTTTGGCCGCACTGGCGAAAACTTCTGGGGGTTCGAAGCGGACGGCGTCGTACCCGACATCGTCGTCATGGCAAAAGGTCTTGGAAATGGCTTCCCGATTGGGGCGGTTGTGGCCAAGAAACATATCGCCGAACCCATGGCAGAGAGGTTTATGTTCCACACCTATGGTGCCAACCCGACCTCGGCTGCGGCAGCCCGTGCGGTTCTTGCGGTCATGCGGGACGAAGGGTTGCAGGAAAACGCCCGCGTTGTAGGGGCCGCCTTGCTGGAAAGGCTGCATGGCTTGAAAGACAAGTATCAGGTCATCGGCGATGTTCGAGGGAAAGGCCTTATGCTTGCGCTGGAATTCGTGAAAGACCGGGATAGCAAAACGCCGGACAAAGACATGACCACAGAGGTTTTCGAAGCCTGCCGCGCACAAGGAATTATCCTGTCAAAGTCCGGTCCGTTTCAACAATGCTTGCGGATGGTGCCACCGTTGTGTTTGTCGTTGGACGACGTGGATCAAGTGGCGAACAGTCTTGATCAAGCGCTCGAAACTGCAGTGAGTGTCGCGGAAGTCTAAGCTACAGGGCCTTTAGCCTTCGCCTTGCTTTTTGTCCGCGAAGTATCCGGGCTTTTTCGGTTGTCCGGCGACAAAAGAACGCCCGCCAAAAGGCGGGCGTCCGGAATGTATCAGATCAAGCCCCTACATCTTGGCTTTTTCTGATTTCAGCGCCAGCCACAAGCAGTAGCACATGATCAGAACCACCAAGGTGAACGGGATACCTGTCGAAACCGCAGCACCTTGCAGTGCAGAGAGGCCCCCGCCAAGCAACAGCGCAATGGCGACCAGACCTTCCAAAGTGCACCAGAACACCCGCTGAACCACCGGTGCGTCCATCTTGCCACCCGCAGTAATCGTATCGATCACCAGCGAACCAGAATCCGACGAGGTAACAAAGAACACCACAATCAGAACCAGGGCGATTGGCGCAACAATACCGTAAAGCGGCAGCTCCTTGAGGAATCCGAACAGCGCACCTTCAGGGGCGTAGCTGTCGATCACTGTGGCACGTACACCTTCCGCTCCACCTGCGTTCAACATGTCGATGGCGGCACCGCCAAAGGTCGACATCCACAAGGCACAAACAGCCGTCGGTGCCAGCAGGGCGCAAAGGATGAACTCGCGCACTGTGCGACCTTTTGAGATGCGGGCGATGAACATGCCCACAAAGGGCGACCATGCGATCCACCATGCCCAATAGAAGGTCGTCCAGCCGTGGAAGTAACTGGTGTCTTCGCGTCCGAACGGGTTCGACAGCGCCGGCAGGTGGTACACATAATCCACCATCACGTTGAAATACCGTGCGATGGCCGTGCCGACGCCAGTAACAACAATCACGAAGATAAACAGGCCCACGGCCATGATCATGTTGATTTCGCTCAACCGTTTGACGCCAGCATCCATCCCCATCAGGACCGAGCCCAACGCGATCAACGTGATACCGATGATCAGAAGCACTGTGACGGTTGGACTGGGTTCGATACCAAACACTTCGTTCAGGCCCGCCGCAACCTGCTGCGCGCCAAGACCCAACGAGGTGGTCAGGCCAAAGAGCGTCGCAAACACCGCCAGAGTATCGATGATATGGCCCCACCAACCCCAGACACGTTCGCCCAGGATCGGATAGAAAGCCGATCGCAGGGTCAAGGGAAGATCAAGGTTATACGCAAAGATGGCCAGGCTTAGACCAACAGCGGCATAGACCGCCCAGCCTTCCAGCCCCCAGTGATGGATTGTACCGACGACTCCAGCATATTCATTGCCCGGAACGGCGATGTCGATGCCCAATGGCACGGCGTTGCCGTCTTCGGCAAAATTGTAATAGACGGGCTCCATCACTCCAAAGAACAACAGCCCGATGCCGATACCAGCCGCGAACATCATCGCAATCCATCCGGCATAGGAATAGTCGGGCTTTGCGTCCTTGCCACCGATCCGCACCTTGCCAACCGGCAACACGATCAGAACAAGACAGAACAACGTGATTGCGTCGACCGACAGGACCAGGAACCAGTCAAACGTGCTGGTTAGCCATGGTCGTAGCCAGCCAAACAGTGCCGCGGTACCTTCTTGGTTGGCCAAAGCGATCAGAACGAACGCGAAGATCAGGATACTCGAGATCAAAAAGACCGGGTTGTGGATGTCCAGACCGAATGGCCGGACGTTGTCTTGCCCAAGCTCGTATTCGGTCTCGAAGTCATAAATCCGGGGGTCCGGATCCAGCATTTTCTTGGTTTGTGCCATTCGTCTGCCCTTCTGTTCGCTAAATGCAAACGCCAAGGTATTCGACCAGCGGACGGAAACGAGATTTTGTCCCTTGGCGTTTCTCCGTCAATTCGACCGCGGGCTTCGTGATAACAGCTTACACTGACGACATAATTTCACCAAACGCATTCCTGTTAGTGAATGCAATGGCGTTGCACTCACCCCTTGCAAACCAATCGCCTTCAGGTAGTTTTCGCGCTTTGATACTTTCGCTATATTAACAGGCCCTGCCCTATGACGCTTATCTTCAACTCTCTTCTACTGTCGATGCGGGTGATGCTGCACATGATCGTCCCCGTTCTTGTGATTAGCCTCGCCTCAGTTGTTGTTTGGACGGTTCTGGGTATTTTCACCCTCGGGATGGCCAATTACATTAGCGGACCGGTCACAACCGCATTTTTCACCCTTTTCGGAATTCGCACAGCGCTTGCGCTGAAAGGGGATAAGCGACACACGGATTACAGGGCCATGGCCCTGTATTCGGTAATGTACGGGTTGTTTTTTGCTGCTGTACTATGGGTTCTGAAACTGATTGTGGCTGTATCGGGCATTGCATATGCCCTGTGGCAGATCGGGGAACCGATATCTTGGGCCGCTTTCCAGAACGTTCCCAAGCCGGCTCTGGGCGCTTTTGGCCTGCTTGCCGGAGGTAGCAGTCTGATCGTGATGTGCTTTGTATGGGTTGCGTTCTACGCGATCATGGCCGTACCGATAGCCAGAGCCGCACAATCCGCCGGGCGCCGTGCGCCGAGCCACGCCTTCTTCAATGGGCTGGGGCGTAGTTTCATACCGCTGTTCTGCGTCTTCTTCGTTTCGATCTTCCTGCAGCTCTATTTTGGCTTCTACACAGCTTTCTACGCCCTGCTTCCGATCCTTATGTCGGTAGTCTCGATCCTGACGGCACAGAGTTTGCCAAATTTCGATCTTGAGATCATTCTTAGGGGAGCCGCCGCAGGTGGGGCTTTGCTATGGCTGAATTCGTGGCTCTGGTCAGTGTGTGCTCTGGCGTTTTTGAAATTCGAAGGGGATGACACAGTAGCCGTGACTGCCCCGTCCCCGGATCTGGAAACAGCAACGGATTTGCGGGCGTTGCGAAAGTCGCGCGAGCGTTCTTTCTGAATTCCGGCGGGAACCCTGCTGTAAGCGAGACCTCTTTCAATCCGCCCCAATCTCATGTATGCGCGCGGTATCTGAGACGTTGTGCCCTGATCCCGGCACTCAGACGAAAGCTAAAATGGGATCGGCGGCAATGGGGTCGCCATGCAAACGGGAGACCCGCAGGGGCGGGAGTGCTCCCATCTAGGATACGCATATGTTTGATGTAACGAAAAAATCTATGCAGTGGGGCGAAGAGACGCTCACACTGGAAACCGGCAAGGTTGCCCGTCAGGCCGACGGCAGCGTGATCGCGACACTGGGCGAAACCAGCGTCATGGCGAACGTGACCTTTGCACGGCAGCAAAAACCGGGTCAGGACTTTTTCCCTCTGACCGTCCACTATCAGGAAAAATACTATGCCGCCGGTAAGGTTCCGGGTGGCTTCTTCAAGCGCGAGGCGCGCCCGACCGAAAAAGAGACACTGACTGCGCGTCTGATCGACCGTCCGATCCGCCCGCTGTTCGTTGACGGCTTCAAAAACGAAGTTCTGGTGATGTGCACCGTGCTGTCCCACGATCTGGTCAACGACCCCGACATGGTTGCGATGATCGCTGCCTCGGCCGCACTGACTATTTCCGGCGCGCCGTTCATGGGTCCGATCGCCGGTGCCCGCGTTGGTTTTGAGGACGGTGAATACGTTCTGAACCCGACCGTTGACGACATGCAGGACCTGCGCCTGAACCCTGAACAGCGCCTGGATCTGGTTGTTGCCGGTACCAAAGACGCCGTGATGATGGTTGAGTCGGAAGCCTACGAGCTGTCCGAGGCCGAAATGCTGGGTGCGGTCAAATTCGCACATGAGCAGATTCAGCCGGTCATCGACCTGATCATCGCGCTGGCCGAAGACGCCGCGAAAGAGCCGTTCGACTTCCAGGCACCGGATTATTCCGAGCTATCCGCCGCTGTCAAAGCTGCCGGTGAAGAGCAGATGCGCGCCGCTTTCGCGATCACCGACAAGCAAGAGCGCACCGCCGCTGTTGCCGCTGCGCGTGAAGCAATCAAAGCAGCACTGACCGAAGAACAGCTGGAAGATGGCAACCTCGGTTCGGCTATGAAAAAGCTGGAAGCTGGCATTCTGCGCGGCGACGTCGTCAAAGGCGGCAAGCGGATCGACGGTCGTTCGACCACCGATATCCGCGGGATCGTTGCAGAAACCTCGATGCTGCCTCGTACACACGGTTCCGCGCTGTTCACCCGTGGTGAAACGCAAGCGCTGGCCGTAACCACGTTGGGCACCGGTGACGATGAACAGTTCATCGACGCGCTGCATGGCAACTTCAAATCGAACTTCCTGCTGCACTACAACTTCCCTCCCTACTCGGTTGGTGAAGTTGGCCGCGTGGGTGGCCCGGGCCGTCGTGAGATCGGCCACGGCAAGCTGGCATGGCGCGCCCTACAGGCGGTTCTGCCTGCGGCGACCGACTTCCCCTACACGATCCGTATCGTGTCGGAGATCACTGAATCCAACGGCTCCAGCTCGATGGCGTCGGTCTGCGGCGGTTCTCTGTCGATGATGGATGCGGGGGTTCCGCTGAAAGCACCGGTTGCCGGTGTGGCCATGGGTCTGATCCTGGAAGATGACGGCGACTATGCCATCCTGTCGGACATTCTGGGTGACGAAGATCACCTGGGCGACATGGACTTCAAGGTTGCGGGTACCGAAAACGGCATCACCTCGCTGCAGATGGACATCAAGGTTGCGGGCATCACGCCCGAGATCATGGAGAAAGCCCTGGCGCAAGCCAAAGACGGCCGGATGCATATCCTGAGCGAGATGGGTAAAGCCCTGTCCGAGACCAACGATTTCTCGGTCCACGCACCGCGCATCGAGACCATGAACATCCCGACCGACAAGATCCGTGAAGTGATCGGTTCGGGCGGTAAGGTCATCCGCGAGATCGTCGAAGTGTCGGGAGCCAAGGTCGACATCAACGACGATGGCGTGATCAAGATCGCCTCGCCCGATGGGGAATCGATCAAGAAGGCCTATGAGATGATCCACTCGATCGTAGCCGAGCCGGAAGAAGGTCAGGTTTACACCGGCAAAGTCGTGAAGATCGTCGACTTCGGTGCCTTCGTGAACTTCTTTGGCAAGCGCGACGGTCTGGTCCACGTGTCCCAGATCGAGAACCGCCGCCTGAACCATCCGTCAGATGTTCTGAAGGAAGGTCAGGAAGTAAAGGTCAAGCTGCTAGGCTTTGACGATCGCGGCAAGGTTCGTCTGTCGATGAAAGTGGTCGATCAGGAAACCGGCGAAGAGATCGTTCCCGAGAAGAAAGAAAAGAAAGAGGAAAGCGCAGAGTAATCTGTTCTTCTTTCAATTGATCAAGGCCCCGGTGGAAACGCCGGGGCCTTTTTTCGTTTCGAGCTATGACCGCCCAGCCAAGGACGGATCGGTCAATTATTGCCATAAATATCTGAATGTGTGCGAGTTCACAGTCAGATGTATTTCTTCATGAAAGGTTACGCTAGGGAAGCAATCCATCCCTTAAGACCACCCGTATTTCAGCGGCCGGGCAATCCGCTCGGCTGAACGGTGATCCTGTGTTTTGAAAGGCGTGACATGACCCTGAGGACCTTCAAGGAACGCGTCATCCAGACCGGCAGCTTCGAGATGATCGGGATCGCTTTTGTCTCACCCGTATACGCTTATTTGACCGGCGCATCGATGGTGCACGGGTTCGCTATGATCGCCATGCTATCGATTGTGATCATGATCTGGTGCCCGATCTTCAATACTATTTTCGATCTGATTGAGCGGGGCAAAACGGCTCGGTTGGCCTGCAAACGCCCCCAATCGGTGCGTGTTCTTCATGCCACATTGCATGAGGTTACGGCAGTCATGATCACCTGCCCACTTTTGATGATGGTTGGTGGGCATTCTCTGGGATCAGCGCTTTCGCTCAATGTCGGTCTGACACTGACTTACACGGTTTACACCTACCTGTTCCACATCATCTATGATCGCGTGCGGCCGATTAAGCCAAGCTTGGAAAAGAACGAAGCTGGCCAAAGCGAACATCTGACTGGTGAAGCCGCTGCAGCCTGATCCATGCTGACAAGTCAAATACCCAGAACGTCAGTGTGCCACGCCAGACGGCCCGTGTTTCATCACATGCCACTGCCCATAACTGTCGTTCAAATCCAGTTTGATCGCCGCATCTGCCTTGGTCGAGGCGCTGCCAATCTCGGCCAGGGTGAATTCTATACCACCGGGAATGTCGATCCGTACACGATGCGGACCACCACCATGTGGGGCCTTGATAGGACGGCCAGTTGAGCTCAGCACCTCACCGATTGAGACTTTGGCGGTGCGCCCATCCATGTCCATCTCAAAATCAATCGGCACATACAGGGTCTCGTGAACGGTGTCGCACATCGTGCGGAAGACATGCCAGTGGGTTGCCATTTCCTCGGTCTCTTCACCGTGAAAGACCTTTTCCAATGCGGCCCGTTGCGCGTCCGAGGCGCTTGGGTCGATGATCACCTGCATCTGGCCGCCGCCCTCAAAGATCGGGCCAGGCCAGGCATAGATCAGCGCAGCTTTTGTGCCCGCAAGGTCGGTGTCGCCAAAATGTCCTTTGGAAACCTCAAGCACCTCAAAGCCGCGGCAATTTCCGTGGGTTGGTAATTCTTCGAATTGGCAAGGGCAGGCATAGCCGCAATTGCAGTTCCCGAATGCATCGCCTTCAACGTACCAATCTGTGAATGCCATCGTCTTCTCCTGTTTTACACAGTCTGAACGCCCGACGTCTTGGTTATATGCCTGTAGAACTCCGCCGGTCTAAACCTAACACAATTCGGGCAAATGCAGAACCAGGCGGCCTGAAACCGCATTTTACCGGGATAAACTTTGGTCCAATTCCTTGCGTTTCAACCAAAAGCCAATCGCAGCGCACGCGCCCTGTTCCCAGTTTCACAACATCGCCACAACGCAAAAAGGAGATGCAAAATGGAAACCTTGAAACTGCTGACACTGACCGGATTGATTGCAACAGCGCCGGTTCTTGCACTGGCCAATGTCGGGCTGGGCGACAAACTGGGCACCACCGAGTCCGATATCCGCACGGCCCTGGAGGCGCAGGGATACGAAATCAAAGAGATCGAATTCGAAGATGGCGAGATCGAGGTTGAACTCATCAAGGATGGCGTGGAAACTGAACTCGTCCTGTCCGAGACGGACGGCATGGTAACTGCCATCGAACTCGAAGAGGACGACGATTGATCGGATAAAATCACAGGAGCCTCATGAAGCTTTCACAAACGTCATTGCTTTGGCTCCTTCTGGTGGTCCAGGCCGTCTGCGCCGCCTTTTTCGTGACGGACGCGATGCTGGACTGGACCGGCGGGGAAAGCGCGGGCTTTCGCCACCTGCATAGTTTCGAACTGGTTCTGGCCCTGGCATTGATCGGCGGTCTTGCCGCGACGATTGCATTGATCCGGTCCCAGAACAGGCGTGTGCGCGACATGCAGCGACAGCTGAGCGTCGCGCAGGGCGCGTTTGCTCAACTCATTGCCTCTCAATTCACTGAGTGGAACTTGAGTGATGCTGAGCGCGACGTTGCCCTGCTTTCTATCAAGGGTCTGCCAATCGCGGACATCGCGACATTGCGGCAAACCAAGGAAGGCACGGTCAAAGCGCAATGCGCGGCGGTGTATCGCAAGGCAGGAGTTACGGGACGCGTGCAATTGCTGAGCTACTTCATCGATGAGTTGCTTTCCGAACCTTTGCTTACAAACAGTTCTGAAAGGTCGAATTCGACCACATAGACCGTGAATCAAAGTGTCAGCTCGGTACTGATCTTATTCACTCACACACGCCCAATATCCTGTGAATTGAAGTGAAGGGCTGGCGCCTTTCATTCCTGCCTCTACTGCCCACATGTGCGCCATACCAATTGTGGAACAAAGGACATGGTCATGGTTACGCGTCTTCTTCTCGCCTCGACAGCTTTGACGATCAGCGCGTCCGCGCTGGCCGCACAGAGCCTGTCGGATGGTCTCTATATTCAGGGTTTTGCTGGGTACAGCCAGCTACAGGACAGCGACTTTAGCGGCACGATCAATGGATCGTCGCAGTCAGTAGATACCGATTTCGATGGTGGCTATGGGCTGGGCATCGCAGTCGGCAAAGAGATCCCGCAGTGGTCGAACGATCAGTTTGGCACCCGGATCGAGCTGGAGCTGTCCTACCGCGACAACGACGTGGATGGCGTCAATTTTTCAGGCAACGGACCCGGCGCAGAAGGCAACATTTCGGGTGACGTGTCGCAGACATCGCTGTTCGCCAATGTGCTGGTCGATTTCAAACAGGCAGGGGCCTTCACGCCCTATGTCGGTCTGGGTCTGGGTGCCACCTATTCTGATCTGGACTTTGTCTACGGGCCGGGCGTTGAACTTAACGACACCGACACCACCTTTGCTGCGCAAATTATTGCCGGTGTAGCCTATGAGATCAGCCCAAATACCTCTCTGACCCTGGACACCCGATATGCCCGCGCATTCGACGTATCCTCGGCACGTTTGGCACCAAACGGTGCGTCTACGGGTACGGTCGAGGATGATATCGACGCCTTCAGCGTCAATGTCGGACTGCGTTACGGTTTCTGATGGATCACGGGGAAGTGTTTCTTTCGGGTTTCTCTTCCCCCTTTCGTTATCGTGTTCTATGCACTGTGGCATGAGGACTTTTGTCATCCATATGACAGCAAGCACAGCGCGGCGACCCAATGCCGAAAGGCTGTGTGCCAGTCTGCCCGATGCGGAACTGTTCGAGGCCGTCGATGGGAAGGACCCTGCTCAAATCGCGGATGTACAATTGTTTCCAGGCGATCTGTATCGCCCCAGATACCCTTTTCCGCTGCGCCCAGCGGAGATCGGAGTTTTCGCGAGCCATCGGCGAATCTGGCGCAAGCTCGTTGATGAAAAGATCGACCGCGCTATCATTACCGAGGATGATTTGCGCATAGATCCGTGTCGTATGGCCTATGCGTTAGAGATGCTGGATCCGCTTGCAACCCCGGATCACTATATCCGAATTCCCGTGAAACAACGCGAGGATGCGGCACGAACGCTTATAAAGCAAAATGGATTGCGTCTGATCCTGCCAAAAGTCATTGGCTTGCAATGCGTCTGCCAGGTGGTCGGGCGGCGTGCAGCTGAGCGGTTGCTTGCCGTAACCGACCAGATTGACCGACCGGTCGACACGTTCCTGCAAATGCACTGGGTGACTGGGCAGCCGATCCTTTCCTTGCAAGGAAGCGGCAATCAGGAAGTCGCACAAGAAATCGGCGGTTCGACCATACAGGCAAGCCCGCCGCTGGCCGACAAGCTAACGCGTGAGTTCAAACGCGCTGCCTACCGTCGGAAACTGTATCAGCACCCTCAACGATACGCAGCTTAGTCACCCTTGAAGGCGGATTGGAATCGGGCAGAACTTATCGCCCTGCCCGAGCTACTTTAGCTGGGCGCTTTGGTTTTACGCAGATACGGAAAGATGGTTTCAAACTCACCGAACTTTTCTTTTGCCTCATCATTCGACACGGCCGGCGGGATGATCACGTCTTCGCCCGGCACCCAGTTCGCGGGGGTGGCCACGCCCTTGGCACTCATCTGCAGACCATCCAGCGCGCGCAGGATTTCGGCAAAATTTCGGCCCACGGTCATCGGGTAGGTCATCGACAGTTTCAACTGTTTGTCAGGGCCGATGATGAACACCGAACGCACGGTTGCACTGTCGGCAGGCGTGCGGCCATCGGGCAGGTATGCCTCGGCGGGCAGCATGTCGAACGCCTTGGACACGGCCAGACCGTCATCAGCGATGATCGGAAAACCGGGGTTGGCGTTGCCATACGCCTCGATGTCCTTCTTCCACTTCTTGTGGTCCTCGACGCCATCGACTGAGACGCCCATCACCTTGGTGTTGCGGGCTGCCCATTCATCGTTCAACTGCGCGACCGCAGAAAACTCGGTAGTACAGACCGGAGTGAAATCTTTAGGGTGCGAGAACAGGATCGCCCAGCTGTCGCCGATCCAGTCATGGAACTGAACCGTGCCCTGATCCGTTTCTGCGGTGAAATTCGGAACGGTGTCATTGATGCGCAAACCCATGGGGCATCTCCTTTTTTGTGAAACAAACCGAGTCGGTTGCTGGAAACCTAATAACTCTGCGCCATTGTTAAACCATTAGCTGCTTGAAAGGGTATTCATTTTTGAGGAAATTAATTTGATCAAATTGCGCCTTGCCACACCGATATGCCGGTGCCAGAGTGGCGCAAATTCCCGCCATCCGGGCCACGGGATCAGGAGGATACGTGATGATCGAGAAACGCAATTTCTACATTGACGGAACATGGGTCGCCCCATCTGCAGCGAAAGATTTCGAGGTGATCAACCCCTCGACCGAGGAACCCTGCGCGGTGATCTCACTGGGCACGCAAGCTGATACAGACGCCGCAGTTGCTGCCGCAAAGGCCGCCCTGCCCGGCTGGATGGCCACACCGGTCGAAGATCGCATCGCGCTGGTCGAGAAACTGATCGAGATTTACCAATCCCGGTCCGAGGATTTGGCACAGGCGATGTCACTTGAGATGGGCGCGCCAATCGACATGGCGCGCACCCAGCAATCTGGCGCGGGCATGTATCACCTTTCGAACTTTGTGCGCGCAGCCAAAGCGTTCCAATTCGACCGCCCGCTGGGCGATCACACGCCCAATGACAGGATCATCTATGAGGCCGTCGGTGTTGCCGCCCTGATCACGCCATGGAACTGGCCGATGAACCAAGTCACGCTCAAGGTTGGCGCGGCGGCGATTGCAGGCTGCACCATGGTTCTGAAACCCTCCGAACAAAGCCCGCTGAACGCGATGATCTTTGCCGAGATGATGGATGAGGCCGGCTTCCCCGCCGGTGTGTTCAATCTGGTGAACGGCGATGGCGTGGGCGTCGGTTCCCAGCTTTCCGCGCATCCGGATGTGGATATGGTCAGCTTTACCGGCTCGACCCGCGCAGGCACAGCGATCTCAAAAAGTGCTGCAGACACCTTGAAGAAGGTACATCTGGAGCTGGGCGGCAAGGGTGCAAACGTGGTCTTTGCCGATGCCGATGAAAAGGCCGTCAAACGTGGTGTTCTGCACATGATGAACAACACCGGCCAAAGCTGTAATGCGCCCAGCCGCATGCTGGTGCAGCGCCCGATCTACGATCAGGCCGTGGAAACGGCGGCTGAAGTGGCCAGCATGGTTTCCGTGGGCAGCGCGCAGGAAGAAGGCCGCCATATCGGCCCCGTCGTGAACGAGGTGCAGTGGAACAAAATCCAGGACCTGATCCAGAAGGGCATCGATGAAGGCGCCCGGCTGGTAGCAGGCGGCACCGGTCGGCCCGAGGGGCTGAACAAGGGCTATTATGTACGTCCAACCGTCTTTGCTGACGCCAATAACCAGATGACCGTCGCGCGCGAAGAGATCTTTGGCCCGGTCCTGACCATGATCCCCTTCGACACCGAAGAAGAAGCGGTCGAGATTGCCAACGACACGCCATACGGCCTGACCAATTATGTTCAGACACAAGACGGCGCGCGGGCTAACCGAATGGCGCGGGTACTGCGGTCCGGAATGGTCGAAATGAATGGCCAGTCGCGCAGTGCAGGATCACCGTTTGGCGGCATGAAACAGTCCGGAAACGGGCGCGAAGGCGGCTTGTGGGGGTTGGAGGATTTCCTTGAGGTCAAAGCCGTCGGTGGCTGGGCGGCAGAGTGACGCCAGACCAGAACTTAACAAAAGGGCGCGGCGGTGGTTACCCGCCGCGCCCTTTTCTTTACGTGGGTCGCACGATCAGTTGCGGTTGGCCGTCCGAGGTATGCCGCGTGGATCGACCATCCCAGCCAATCTCACCGGTTACGCGCTGACGATAGGCCGAGAAGCTGTTGAACTGAACGACATCCACGGGGGTGTCAAAATGTAACGTAACGCGCCGATGCGACCCGTCACCCAATAGGGTCATACCACGGATTTCCGCCCTGAAGGGCTGCCCTAAATAGAACCCTTCAACCCGGTCACCAACACGCAAATGCATGCGATTTCCGGCCATGGCGTGCAACGTATTCCAATCGCGCACCCCATGTTGATGCGCCAACAATTCCAGCGATTCACTATGCGAGAGCGTGACCCCCGCACCGCGCAACCTCTCTCTTAGTCGCTTCGCTTGCGCTTTTAGCTCCTCAAGTGGAGCAATATTTTTTGAACGTGTCATTTCTTGCCTCGTTTCCTTAAACGGGCGCCAAGTCAGGACGGGGTTCGCATTGCCATCCGCGCGCCAGGAAAGGGCAACAGATGTTCATCAACCGGGTTTCACCAATGCCAAATGGCTGCGAACGGCAGGGGACCCGAACCTGGAGGCGACATTTCGCACTGGCGGATGTGTCTGTCAATCAGGCTCTGGTACTTTTTAACTCGCTGTCCGGTTCCAGATGGATGACAAAGACTGACCCAGGAAACTTCCTGTTCAGGGCCGTCTCGATATCGTCGCAGATGTCATGCGCGGCCGCGACCGACATGGCACCGTCAACCACGAGGTGAAACTCAACGAAAATCATGTTGGCTGACCTGCGACCGCGCAGATCATGATACTCCAATGCCGGGCCCAAATTGGCTTCGATTGTTTCGCGCACAGACGTCAATTCCCCATCGACCAGCGAAGCATCCATCAATCCGTCGACCGAGCTGCGGATGACCTTCCACCCCTCCCACAGAATGTTCAACGCCACCAGAATCGCGATGATCGGATCAAGGACCAACCAACCTGTCGCCATCGCTATCAGCAACCCGACAACAACACCGACCGAGGTCATAATGTCGGTTAATATGTGCTTTCCGCTCGCCTCCAACGCCGGTGAGGATTCTCGTCGCCCAACCCGCAACAGCAGAAACGCCCAGATACCATTCAGGCACGTCGCGCCCACATTTATGGCAATGCCCAGGAACGGTTCCCCGGCCAGATGCGGATCAGGTAATGCGAAAACAGCTTCACGAATGATCAGCAGTGCGGCCAGAACAATCAGCGTCCCTTCGACCACAGCCGACAGGTACTCGGCCTTCTTATGCCCGAACGGGTGCTTTTTGTCTGGCGGCATGCCAGATATCCGCACCGCGAAAAATGCAAGCAGAGCGGCCGCCACATTCACCACCGATTCTAAGGCGTCCGAGAGCAGGGCGACCGAGCCCGTCACCCACCAGGCCAGCAGTTTCAGCAGCAAAACCGCCACTGAAACCGGAATGGCCCACGCCGCGAATGTCTGTGTGATCTGCCTGCTGTCCTGCTTCATAGAATCTCACTATCACAGGATGCAGCAGCGCAAAGTTTGTTTTTGACGTGACTATGCGTCGGCCTGAGCGGCCTCGAATGCCAGCATTGCGCGTTTGACCGGCAAGCCCCAATGATAGCCACCCAGCCCGCCGGATTTGCGTAGCGCCCGGTGGCAAGGGATCAGCCAGCTGACCGGGTTGCGGCCAACCGCAGTACCCACGGCGCGCACTGCTTGTGGCGATCCCACACGTTGCGCAATCTCAGAATAGGTGGTGACCTGACCCGACGGGATGTGCATCAGCGCCTCCCAAACCTTGATTTGCAGGGGCGAGCCAATGAGGTACAGCGGCGTAGGTTCCAACCGGTCGCTTGCCGCGCCAAAAGCACTTAGAACCCAAGGGCGCAGACGCATCGGATCTTCTATGAACTCGGCCTTGGGCCAGCGTGAGATCATATCCTCCATCGCGGCCTCTTCGCCAGTTTCGGCCCCGAAGGCAATGCCGCAGATACCCTTATCGGTTCCCATGACCAGTGCCGGGCCAAAGGGGCATTCGAACCAGCCCCAATAGATCGTCAGCCCCACGCCTCTGCGCGCGTATTCGCCGGGGCTCATGGATTCCCATTTCAGGAACAAATCGTGCAGACGGCCACTGCCGGACAGGCCGACGTTGTGTGCGGTTTCCAACGTGGTGAACCGTTCCCGCAACAATGCCTTGGCGTGGCCCAAGGTCAGATATTGCTGGTAGCGTTTCGGCGACACCCCCGTCCAACGCGAGAACAGGCGCTGGAAATGCGCCGGGCTCATATCCATCTGGCGGGCTAGCTCTTCCAGGCTCAGGCCTTCTCCGCCTCGATCAATCAGGTCGATCGCGCGGCGCATGACGTTGTAGTGGTATCCGCTTTCCGGTGTCTGGACGTTCATGGCTATTACCTCATATTCTTGACCAAACCATAGCGCGCAGGTTACGCCCTCGCGACCCGGAACTTGCGCATTGGCTTTGGACTTGTATCGACGCGCCCCGAACGGCATTAAGACGCGGATGGCAAAACAACTCGGATATCACCGGATCCGCGAGATCTTTACGCGCTTTCAGGAAGCCGACCCCGAACCCAAGGGCGAGCTTGAGCATGTCAACGTTTATACTCTGGTGGTCGCCGTGGCCCTGTCTGCGCAAGCCACAGATGTCGGTGTGAACAAGGCGACACGCGCCTTGTTCAAGATCGCTGACACACCGCAAAAGATGCTGGATCTGGGCGAAGAAGGTCTGATCGAACACATCAAGACCATTGGTCTGTTCCGCCAGAAGGCCAAGAACGTCATCAAGCTCAGCCGTATTCTGGTCGACGATTATGACGGCGAGGTACCCAATTCCCGTGCAGCACTGCAATCGCTGCCGGGAGTGGGCCGCAAAACCGCCAATGTGGTGTTGAACATGTGGTGGCGATATCCGGCGCAGGCGGTGGACACGCATATCTTTCGGGTTGGCAATCGCACCGGCATTTGCCCCGGTAAGAATGTGGACGCCGTCGAACGCGCCATCGAAGACAATATCCCGACTGATTTTCAACTGCATGCGCATCACTGGCTGATCCTGCATGGCCGCTATCATTGCAAAGCGCGCAAGCCTATGTGCCCTACCTGCATCATCCGCGATCTCTGCGAATTTGAGGACAAGAACCTATGAAAACCTACCAACTGACCGGCATCGGAAACGCAGTTGTGGACGTGATTTCCCAAGCCGACGACAGTTTCCTAGAGCTGATGGGCATTGAAAAAGGCATCATGCAGCTGATCGAGCAGGAGCGTGGCGAGGTCCTCTATGCCTCGATGGAAGGTCGGGTACAGACGCCGGGTGGTTCGGTTGCCAACACCATCGCTGGCGCAGGTGCGCTGGGGCTGGATTCAGCGTTTATCGGGCGGGTTCATGATGACGCTCTGGGCCGGTTCTACGCGGACGCAATGAACGAGGACGGCGTTGATTTCGTGAACCCTCCGGTTCCGGGTGGCGAGCTGCCAACGTCGCGGTCGATGATCTTTGTCTCGCCCGATGGGGAACGGTCAATGAATACCTATCTGGGGATTTCCTCGGAACTGTCGTCGCAGGACGTATCGGATGACGTCGCAGGCAACAGCCAGATCATGTTCCTTGAGGGCTATTTGTTCGACAAGGAAAAAGGAAAGGCCGCGTTTCTTGAGGCCGCGCGCGCGTGCCACAAAGGTGGCGGCAAGGCGGGTATCGCCATTTCCGACCCCTTCTGTGTGGAACGCCACCGTGTCGATTTCCTGCTGCTGATCGAAAACGAACTTGATTTCGTCATCGGCAACGAGGCCGAAATCAAATCCCTGTTCGAAACCGGCGATCTGGAAGAGGCGCTGGCCAAAACCGCCGCGATCTGCCCGCTTGTCGTATGCACCCGCTCCGGCGACGGCGTGACTGTCCTAAGCGACGGGCAACGCGTCGACGTACCGGTCGAGAAAGTCGTGCCCGTGGACGCAACCGGTGCGGGCGATCAGTTTGCCGCCGGCTTCCTGTTTGGCATGGCCACAGGCCGCGATCACGAAGCCTGCGCCAAGATCGGCAATATCTGCGCCCGCGAGGTCATCAGTCACATCGGCCCGCGCCCCGAGGCGAACATGCAGGACCTGCTGCGCGCCGAAGGGTTGCTGTAATCCGCTGATTAAGATCCAGCCGCCGCGTCGTTCAAAGCCCAGTCATACTGATACGCTTTGACGCGCGGCGTCTGCTGAAGACGGGCGCGCAGCTCGGGTTCCGCTGCGGTCGCGATGTAGGCCAGCACGGATTTTTCATTCGGTCCGAAATCCTCGCGGAACCAGATAAAGATCTTTGACAGGATCAATCCGCCGCGTTGGTCGAACTGCACGCCACGCGGGTCGTTGATATAGGCGTGCTCGGCAGCAGCGAAATCGCGCTCCAATGTCTCGGCCTGCCAGGCGCGATCCATCAGGTTAGGGCAGCCCACAGCGGCGCAGTTCAGCGCATAGTGGATGCGCGGTTCGCCGAATGTGGGCCGAATAATGCGGTGTTCGATGTCATTGAGGGTCAACTCCTGCCCGGCCACCCGCGCCAAAGGTTGATTCCACGGCCCAATCGATAATGGCCCATCCTTGATGTCGCGGATCGAAGCAACGGGATAGTTTTCGAGAACCACATCCGCCGTCAGCGCATTGTACAAGTTTATCCAATACGCCAGTTGCTGATCACGTGTCAGCCGCGCGGGGTCAATGGCTTGCAGATCGACCAGATATTCGTCCAGGCGCGCGCGATCTGCCTGTGTCACCTGCCCGTAAGTTACCCGGTTCACGCCCTTCCCGTCGGCTACGACATAACGGTGCAGGAAAGCTGTCCAGTCGCGGTGATCAACCTTTTCGCCCGGCGGGGACCCAAATCTGGTCAGGGTCTGTCCTGGCAATGCCTCGGGGGCGGGCAAGGCCAGACGCTCGACACTTGCGCAAGCGGTCAAAACCGGAAGCAGAAGCAGGATCAGAAGTTTTCTCATGAGACGTCCTTTTGGTTCCGGCGCGTGGCGCGCATCTGCCCCTTGAGCCGCTTGAGCGGGGCCAGACCCGGATCGCTCAGGTCCGGCAGATCGGGTCCAGCGGACAGGTGGGGGACGGCGGCGTTCCACCACCTTGGGCCAGATGACCCGTCGACCCGATCCGGTGCGGCCAGATGCATGTCACGCTGCGCGTTGTGAACGCACATGGACAACGGCCCGTTTGCGGTTGCGACCATAAAGACGCAAGAGGCACAGCGATCATCCTCCAACGCGTCGGCGGCCATGAAGTTATGAATGAAGACCGATTGCCGGCGGACAGGTCCCCGCAACAAGCCGCGACCTAAACGCAGCACGCACCTCAGCAGATGCAACCCGGCCCGCAGCGCCAAAAACGGGTTGCGCCGCGCCATACGCCGGACGCTGTCACGGGTGTCGATATGACCGTCAGTTGATTGGTCGGCCCGGCTTAGCGCGGCGATCACTTTCTGCGTCAGGCGTTTGGCGGACAGAACCGAAACCGCACGCCCGCCGGCAGTCACAACACTTGCGTAGCGATTGCATTTTGCATGGCCCACGGCGGCCGTGTCAAAATGCAGGGGCGTTTCATATCCGACCTCGACGGCACGCATGACACTGTCCTGCGTGATCGCGTCGGGACGTTCGCGTAACACCCCGCGCCCGGTATCCGCTTGCATCTGGAAGGACACAAAAGCCACCTCGGGGCGGTCTCGCATGAATCGTGCCAGCGCAGACAGTTCAGCAATATTGCCGCCGAAGACCGTCGTGTTGAACAATACCCGCAGGCCCAGTCCGCGCGTGTGGCGGACATAGGCGCGGCGCACCACATTTAACTCAGTCTCGCTGTTGAACCCCTTGCGCTCCTGCGTCATGTCGACGTGAAAGGCCACGTCATCCAACCCCGCCGCCGCAAGCCGCGTCAGAAACGCCCGGCTGGCGCGAATGCCGTTGGTCATCAGGCACGACCGCATGCCCAGGCGGCGAATTTCGCGGCACAGTGCCTCGAGGTCTTCCAACTTGCGCAGGGTCGGATCACCCCCCGTCAACTGGACCGAGACACCGGGGCCATAATGGCTGTGGATCGTGGCAAGACGCGCAAACAGAACCGACAGCGGTGGGTCATAGGTCATCTCGGCTCGGTCCGAGAGGTAACACAGTGTGCAATCCAGATTACAGCGTTGGGTGACCTCAAGCGCGACGCAGGCGATGGGGTAGAACCGGCCTGCCGTCTGCCCTGCGCCATATTCCCCGCACCCTTGCAGACCGCCGCGCAAAGGCGCGCGACGGTCGGTGCCGGTAAACTTGCGTCCGGCGGGTTTTACAGAAGAGAGAGTTGGGGCCGTGTCCTTCATACCCGTCAAGCTAGACAGGTCGATCAGATGCGGCCACGCCCCCTCACGCCAACGTGCGGCTTAGTGAGTGAATCACCCACAGCACCCGCCGGATTGTTTCACCTGAGCGGTTGCAGGCGCTTCGTTCAGGTTCGCACCCCGCCCCAACCACGTCCGGTCTGCGAGATAGAAATCGGTGAACCGGGGTACAAAATCCTCGGAAACGGTTTTCTGCGGGATGCCGGTCGCCATCAAAGCCTGTTGCCACGCTTTCACCTTAGGATAGTCAGCCAGCATATCGTGCCCGCTGTGATCGGCCACGATTGCAGCCCGGTGAAGCAACGGCAACCAAGCCATATCGACATTGCCCAGCGCCTCGCCCGCAAAGAATGGGCCACCGCTAAGCTGCTTCTCGGCTTGCGCGAACGAGGTGTTCAACTTGGTCGTCCGATCCGCAAAGATCGCCTGATCCGCGCTTTGCATTGCGCTGCACTGAACCAGATAATGCTTGCTGGCCTGATAGCTCCACGCGCGGCTCAGGGCGCGCTGTTCCGGTGTCAGGTCGGGCTGCAGCGGCGCGGTCACTTCGTCGAGGTATTCTGCAATCGCGTCCGACTCGAACAGTGCGGTGCCGCCCTCGGTCACCAGAACCGGTACCTGGCCTGTCGGCGACAGCTCCAGAAACCAATCCGGCTTGTCGCTGAGGCTTATGTAGTCGATCTGATAGGGCACCTGCTTGGCTTCCAACAGCGCAGTGACACGCTGAACGAAGGGGCAGATTTTGAAACTGATGATACGGATCATTTGTCTTTCCTTTTGCTGGTTTCATCTGTCAGACGAAGCCCGCATCAAAAAGACGACGATCAGATCAACATTTTTTGCAGGATTTCGGTTTTTTCTGCACGTCCGCGATATTGCCTCGCACATCCATTGAGATATTGCAGCAATCCACGAACGCTTTTCGCAGCTCTGCCCGGCCCTTTTGAACCCGGGATTTAAGCGTTGAATACGCCAGCCCCTGCGCCTGTGCATAATCCTGTTGGGACATGCCATTGATGTCGATCTCCATCAGCATGTCTGCGGTTTCCTGCGGCAACCCGCGAATGAAAGGTTCGACGCATCCCTCAAGGTCCTGACGCGTTTCCGGATCATCCCGGTGATACCAAAGATCATCCGGATGCGCCTCGACACGGCCGGATTTTCGGTAATGGTCGATGATCGTGCGGTCGGCCGTTTGAAACAACCACGGTTGCAGTTTGGCAGGGTCTTTCAGGTTGGACAGACCGGTGAAGACCTTGACCGAGATCTCTTGCAACAGGTCTTCCACATCCGCGGGGTTGGACACACGCGAGTGCAAGAACGCCTTCAGGCGCGCGCGGTACTTGGGCCAGATGTCTTCAATCTGCATGCCGCTTTATGACAGGTGATCGGCAAAGGCGGCAACCACCTGCTCGTACTCCGCACGTTTGTAGGAACCGATTTTGCAGGTCTGCCGGCGCGATTTTTGGCAAGGCGAGGTTGCCAGCTACAACGCCAAAAATTTGCCTCAGTGTCGATGTATCTCATCGCCAATTAGATTAATTCCGGATTTTTTATGACACTTCGCGTAGCTGTTTTGGTGGACGGCGACAATATCAGCGCCACTTACAAAAAATACGTTGGCCGGATCGCTCAGAAATATGGGCGTATCGACGTCGCACGGGTTTATATGAATGCTCAGGTTTCTTCGGCGTGGCATGAGGCCAGCGAATATCACCTGATCCATAGCGGCACGGGCAAGAGCGCCTCAGATATTCTATTGTGTATCGACGCAATCGAGTTCGCCTTGAACCGGGGCATCGATGCCATGGTGATCGTCAGCTCGGACGGCGACTTTACGCACCTGCATCGGCGGCTACGCGAATTCGGCGTCAGGACAGTCGGCGTTGGCGAAGCCAAAGCACCACAGCACGTTCGGGATAATTGCACTGTGTTTGTTGAGCTTCAGCAAAGCCGAGCCTCCGAGGCGTCCGACCTCGACAGAAAAATCCAGACTGTAATTTCTCAGGGCAGCCAGAATGGGCAAGGCATACCCATCGCCGATCTAAACGTGCGTATGCGTCGGTTACACGATATCAAGATCAGTACGTATCCCGAAAAGAACTGGCGCGGATACCTGACCGCGCGCGACGATTTGTTCGAACTGGACCCCAAAGGACCTGCCGCACGCGTTCGCTTCAAGCCCCAAGGCTTTGGTTAGCGCCCAAAGCCCAAGTAATCGGCGAAGGCGGCAACCACCTGTCGGTAAACCTCACGTTTGAACGGCACGATCTCGTCAATCAGCTGACCGGGCTCCTGCCATTTCCACTTGATGAATTCCGGGTGCTCGGTCCGGATGTCGATCTGATCGTCGCGGCCGGTGAACCGCAGAAAGAACCATTTCTGTTCCTGCCCGCGATAACGGCCTTTCCAGATTTTCGGCACGATGTCGTGTGGCAGATCATAAGGCAGCCAGCCGTCTGTTTCGGCGACGATCTCGACCAAGTCCGAGGTTACGCCGGTTTCCTCCCACAGCTCACGCAGAGCTGCGTCCCGTGGATCTTCGCCCTTGTCCACGCCGCCCTGAGGCATTTGCCATGCATCCTTGTGGCGATCATTGCGCTGACCGACGAGAATCTTGCCCTCGGTATTCATCAGCATAAGCCCCACGCAGGGGCGATAGGGCAGTTTGGCGATCTCTTCGGGGGTCATGTGCAGCCTCATAAACATGCTTTGCAGGTTCTGTAGCAAGCAGCGGAGTGAAGGCAAAGGGTGTGACGTTAGGTTTCGCGTGACAACGTTGACGCGAAGGTCAATCTAGCGTCGACAAATCGGGAGGGAGAGTTCGCCATGACTGCGTACCCAAATATGCTGGCCCCGCTGGATCTGGGCTTTACGACTTTGAAGAACCGCGTCCTGATGGGGTCGATGCACACAGGGCTTGAGGAAACCGGCGACTGGAACCGTGTGGCCGAATTCTATGCCGACCGCGCCCGTGGCGGTGTCGCATTGATGGTGACAGGCGGGATTGGCCCGAACTTTGAAGGATCGGTGCTGCCCGGCGCGTCGATGATGACCAATGACAAAGAGGTCGCGAACCACTCCATCGTGACACAGCGGGTGCACGACGCGGGCGGCAAGATCGCGATGCAGATCCTACATGCGGGTCGCTATGCCTATGGTCCGAAATGTGTGGCCCCCAGCCCGGTGAAATCCCCGATCTCGCCCTTCCCGCCGAATGAGCTGGACGAGGAAGGTATCGAGAAACAGATCAGCGACATCGTGAACGCTGCCGTTCTGGCCCGGAAAGCGGGTTATGACGGGGTCGAGATCATGGGGTCCGAGGGATATTTCCTCAACCAGTTCATTGTGAAACACACCAACAAGCGCACCGACCGTTGGGGCGGGTCCTATGAGAACCGCATGCGCCTGCCGATCGAGGTCGTTCGCCGCACGCGCGAGGCCGTGGGCACCGATTTCATCATCATCTACCGCCTGTCGATGATCGACTTGATCCCGAACGGCTCGACCCATGAAGAGGTCGTTGAACTGGCCCAGCGCATCGAAGAAGCCGGTGCCACGATCATCAACACCGGCATCGGTTGGCACGAAGCCCGGATTCCGACCATTGCCACCAGCGTTCCTCGTGCGGCCTTTGCCTGGGTGACAAAAAAGCTGATGGGCAAGGTTTCGATTCCGGTCATCACCTCGAACCGGATCAACACACCCGAGGTCGCCGAAGAAGTCCTGTCGACGGGTTGCGCTGACATGGTATCTCTGGCCCGTCCGATGCTCGCCGATGCGGATTTCGTCAACAAGGCTATCGCAGGTAACGCCGCACAGATTGCGCCGTGCATCGCCTGCAACCAGGCCTGTCTGGACCACACATTCAGCGGCAAGTTGACCTCGTGCCTTGTGAACCCGCGCGCCTGCCATGAGACCGAATTGGAAATCACCACAGCTGAAGCGCCAAAGACGATTGCCATTGTCGGCGCCGGCCCCGCGGGATTGTCCACCGCGATGACCGCAGCCCAGCGCGGACACGACGTGACCCTGTTCGATCGCGCCTCGGAGATTGGCGGCCAATTGAACATGGCCAAGCAGGTTCCGGGCAAAGAAGAGTTCTGGGGACTGGTCGATTGGTACCGCACCATGATGACCGATCTGGGTGTGAAGGTAGAGCTGAACCGCGAAGTCATCGCTGACGACCTGACCGGCTTTGACGAGGTGGTCATCGCCACAGGTGTCATGCCGCGCGATCCGCAAATCCCGGGTCAGGATCGGGACGACGTCATCAATTATATCGACGTGCTGCGCGAAAAAGCGGATGTCGGTAAGTCAGTCGCCGTGATCGGTGCGGGAGGCATCGGGTTTGATGTGTCCGAGTTTCTGCTGGAAGACGGCCACAGCGTTACCACCGACCTGACCGCATGGATGAAGGAATGGGGCGTCACAGACCCGGCCGAACACCGCTCGGGTCTGGCACCTGAGGGTCCGCAACCTGCGGCACCTGCGCGTGAGGTCACTCTGTTACAGCGCAAGAAACAGGCGCATGGGAAAGGTCTGGGTAAAACAACCGGCTGGATTCACCGCGCTACGCTAAAGATGAAGGACGTCAATTTTGTGGGCGGTGTGAATTACGAGCGCATCGACGAAGACGGCCTGCATGTCAGCTTTGGTGAGGAACGTGCCGACCCGACCGTGATAGCCGCGGATACCATCGTTCTGTGTTCTGGTCAGGTATCCGAGCGCAGTCTGGCGGACGCGCTGATCGAACGGGGTATCACCCCTCACGTGATCGGCGGCGCGGATGTGGCGGCAGAGTTGGATGCTAAACGGGCGATCAATCAGGGGACGCGGTTGGCGGCTACGTTCTGACGCCATTGTCACAATTGCTCTGACGAAAGCCGCTTCGAAAGAGGCGGCTTTTTTCGTGCTGCTTGACTCTATTGGTACTTATGTACATATGTACTTCATGAGTCAAAAAATTGAACGCACCCAAACGGGAATTCGTATCGAAAAACGCCTGCTGAAAGTCCTCAAGGGGCTGGCAGAGTCGCTGGACATGACCCTTGGCGATCTGATCGAGGGGATTGCTCTGCATAGCTTTGAGAACAAACCAGCGTTTTCCGAGGAAACGCTGGAGAAGATCAAACAGCTCAAAAGTGTCTACGACCTCGACTGGACAGCCGAGGACAGCCACCGTTTCAAGGAGGACGGAGAATGAGCACCGACATCACCAGCGCGTTTGAGGCACACGCCATCGATAACACAACGTTCGGACATGCCGAACATGTACAGGTCGCATATGACCTGCTGCGAAAGTACGATTTCATCGATGCTGCAGCGATCTACGCCAAAGGGATCCGAACACTTGCGGCCAAAGCCGGCGCCCCGGATAAGTTCAACCTGACGATCACTTACGCATTCATGAGCCTGATCGCAGAGCGTCTTGCCAGTTCACAATCCAGTACTTTCGAGGCATTCATTGCGGAAAACCCCGATTTGATGGCCAAGACCGCCCTCAGCCAATGGTATCCACAAGAACGGCTGAATTCGGCGCTGGCGCGCCGCATTTTCCTATTGCCCGACGTGGCATAGTTGCCTGAGCCGTAAAGGCACGTCGGTTACTCGACCGTAATCGTAATTACCTGGGACACAATAGGCGGGGAGTGTGGCACATGCCCGGCGTCGCCCAGCACCAATTGCAGCGTGTGCGCTCCTGGGGCCAATTCCGTTGTCACCTCGGTCTGTCCCCCGCCGAAATGCAGATGGTTGTCGTCCGCAGGCAAACCATAAGCCAGCTCATCCACACCGTCCTCGCCTTCACCAATGGGCGGGCGGTCGATCAGCAAATGGTGGTGACCGGTGTTTTCAGCTTCGGTTCCAGCGGGGGCCACGCCCATCCCGCTTAACCCAAAGACCACGGTCACCGGCGATGAAACCGTGTCGCCGTCCGACAGGTTTACAAAATTAACCCGTGCGTCCGGGTTCGACGGCGTCTCGCCACCAGCCCATGTGAAGGTCGCGGACAGACATATGGCTGCGATGGTATAAATGGCTTTCATGATCTCCTCCGTGGTCACAAATTTGCCATTGTCATCCTAGCATATCCGGCCGAAATCACCCAAAACCCTTGACTTACAGGCTTTGTGGCCATCTGGGAAACCATCGTTTCCGCGTTTCCCAATCGCAAACGATCCGAATTGAAACCCTGATATTATCCCATGTCCGCCCTGTTTCCGCCTAGATTGGACGTCAGGTTGGAAAAAAGAACTAAGACCTGGGGAATGAGAATGGACCGACTGACCGAAATGGAAGCCTTTGCCAATGTGGTGGACCAGGGTGGCTTTACCGATGCGGCCAAGAAAATGGGCATCTCCAAATCGGCCGTGTCAAAGCATGTTTCCAGCCTCGAGGCCCGTCTGGGCGCACGGCTGCTGAACCGCACGACCCGGCGCGTGTCGCCGACGGAAATTGGCCTGGCATATTACGATCGCGCGCGGCGCGTTCTAAATGATGCGGGCGAAGCTGATGCGCTTGTGACTTCGATGCAATCCGCCCCCTCGGGTCTGCTTCGGATCAGCGTTGCGACGGATTTCGGCGTCAATCACCTGTCTCCGGTTCTGTCGGATTTTCTGGCGGCCTATCCTGATATCACAGTGAACATGGTTCTGAACAACCGGTACGTCGAGTTGATTTCAGAAGGGTTCGATGTGGCCGTCCGGATTGGTGAGTTAGAAGACAGCACCCTGCGCGCACGCAAACTGACCGAAACCGTCAAGCGGATGGTCGCGGCACCCAGCTATGTCGAGAAATTCGGCCGGCCGCAGAAAATTGACGATCTGAACGAACACAAGCTACTGCATTACTCCAGCCAGTCCTCTGGCAATGTGTGGAGGCTGACCGCGCCGTCGGGTGAAAAAAGACAGGTTCGCACCGCAGGGTGGCTGAGCGTGAACGATGGGCAATCCCTGTTGAACGCCGCCATCTCTGGTTTGGGGATCGCATATCTGCCCAGCTATCTGTACGCAGAAGCGCTGAAATCCGGTGCTGTTGTAGACGCCATGCCATCGCTGCCGGACGAAGTTCAGGGCGTATACGCCGTTTACCCGCCCGGACGCTTTACACAGCCCAAGGTGCGGGCATTCATAGATTTTCTCGTCGATGCCTTTCACGAAAAAGGCCCGATGGATTGGTGAATTAACCTCGGTAAACTGTACGGCCCGCGCCAATTGCGTGGGCCCTTTTTTTTGCAAATCATGATTTGATGGGCACCCCAGGCGTCAGTTGATCAGCAAGACCGCCTCGACCCGACGATTCAAGTCGCGGCCTTCCGGCGAGGCATTCGAGGTGAGCGGGGCCAGATAGCCGATCCCACGCGCTTCGACCCGGTCTGCCGCGATCCCATGCGCCTCGATCAACCGGGCACGCACGGCCTGGGCACGGCCGGTACTGACCGAGATATTGGCATCCAGCGCGCCCGTGTCATCCGTGTGACCCACAAGTGCCAGCCGGATGTTTGGGTTTTTGTTCAGAAACTCCGCAACCAATTTCAGCGACGCAAAAGGCCCTTCGCCCAACGTCATCTCTCCGGTGCGGAAATGAAGATCTTCCAATATTGCATGGCCGTTTTGCTCCAATTCGGCCAACAGGTCGCTGGACGACGTAACCGGCTCGTCGATCACAAGCGGCGGCGGAGCCTCTGCACCCACCGGTGTGACGCGGATCATCTGCACATACCCGTCAGGCGGATTGCGGCTGACCAACAGGCTGACCACGTTGCCACCCCTAATGGCGGACAAAAAGCGATAGTCCTGAATGGCCACATACATATCCGGTGTGGGCACGACTTCGGTGCCAAATCGAAAATCGAACCCGCCACACGTTTTGGCCTGACACTCAAGCAGGATCTCGTACCCCTGCGCGGCGATCTGATCCCTTAGCGGGGCCAGTAATTGCAGCGTGGTGCTGGAGCCCGATTGCAGCCGCCAGGTAAACCGCTCGACCTTTCCTTCAACCTCTCTTGCGGGCACTGCACCGTCAGCAAAAGGACCGATTGGCAGCTCATAGCTGTCCAATTCACTCGTCCGGTCGCTGACCAGCCGTGCGCCAGAGGGCAACGTCAGGTTCTGTGCAAGACCCTGACTGGCCATCATCATCAGAAAAAGGGCTGCGGTTCGTATCATCGGGCCTGCGTATGGTATTCGTCGTTCGGGGCCATCGCTGTTGCGCTAGCCACCCGGTTCGACATGTTGAAAAAGCCGGTCACATTGGCAATGTCCCAAATGTCCCGATCGCTGAAACCAACATCGCGCAGACGTTGGCGATCAGGTTCTTCGATCTCGGTACTGGCGGTCGTCATCTTGGCAGCAAAATCCAGCATGGCGCGTTGACGATCGACCAGAGGGGCCACGCGGTAGTTCATAACCAGCATCTCGCCCAATTGCGGATTGCCCGACAATTGCCGAACAGCTGCACCATGGGCCACCAGACAGTAAAAGCATTTGTTGATCGCGGACACGACCACCGCAATCATTTCGCGTTCCAGTTTTGACAACCCGCTGTCACCCAACATCAGGTCGTTATAATTCGCCGTAAACGCGTTCAGCTTCTCGATGTCGAACGCATAAGCCTTTAAAACATTGGGCACAAAGCCCAGTTTTTCGACACAGATATCAAAGTACTTCTGCGTCTCAGGCGGCAGCGGATTCACCATCGGCAGGTCCAGCGCGGTGGGCAAGGTTTGGTCGGTCACGGTGGTCACTCTCCTTGGACAAGCTGACGGTAATGGTATTCTCCGGTGATCTCCATCCCGAGCGCATGGTAAAGACCATTTGCCCCGTCATTGGCCTTGGTGCAGATCACGCTCAGCGTTTTTGCGCCGTTCTTCTGCGCCCAGATTGCAGCCGCGCGCATAGCCCATTTTCCCAAGCCCTGACGGCGATAGGCCGGTAAGATTTCTAGCGCATGAACCATGGCGACGTCGTCGTGAATGGCGACAAAACCGGTCCCCGCCGGGTGATCGGAATGACGTAGGAATATCCCCGTTTTCGGCCCCTCGGCGCGGTCCATGATAGCCAGCCGCTCTGGCCTGATCCCGCCCTGCGCCCAGATCTCGTTCATGATCGCCAGCGGACTCCAGATGGTAAAGGCGGTGACCCGGGGGATCGGAGTATCTGTCAGGTGCTCGACCGGGCATTTGTAGATGTTGACGGGATCAAGAATGTCATAGCCCCGATCCGCAAGCTGCTGATCCAGCCGTTCGTCGCCCGGTCGCAAGCAGAATATGGGCCGCTGACCCATCGCGCGCATCGCCCCTTCAGCGGCTTCAATATCCGCGTCGGTCGCCGATGCCAGAGCGCTACCTGCGGAAACGCGTGAGCCACCACCCAACCCTTGCCGCAGGCGAAAAGGGCCAATTGTCTCGAACCGAGCCGCCGGCCATGTGCCGTCGACAACGTCGGCCCAGTTCGGGCTCAAAGCTCCAGCTCTTTCGCCAACCGGGTCGTGGCCGCATCGACCTGTGACCCATTCGTGCCCCGAACCACCACGTTAGAGCCGAATACACCATTTACCTGAAACGGATAGCTGCCGATGGCGAGATCAGGGTAATCCTCAGCCAAAGCCGACAGGGTTGAGGCGATATCACCTTCACCCCGGTTGATCCTAAGCGTCTGTGACAACAGGGGATCGCCGCCGGTCAGCCTTGGCAGAACACTGGCGACCATAGCCTGAAAAATTGTGGGGATTCCCGCCATGACGTGCACATTGCCAAGGGTGAATCCCGGCGCGGTTGAGACCGGGTTGTCTATCAATGTCGCACCTTCCGGAATACGTGCCATCCGCAGGCGCGCGGCGTTCAGTTCCAGCCCCGAATTCTCATAGTGTCGCTCCAGCAGCGCGCGGGCGTCGGCGCGCACGTCGATCGAAGCACCAAAGGCCCGGGCAATGCAGTCGGCCGTGATATCGTCGTGGGTCGGGCCTATTCCGCCACTGGTAAACACATGATCAAAGCGGTCCGACAGGGCGCGCACGGCCTGTTCGATGGCTGTGGCGTCATCGCTGACCATACGAACCTCTTTAAGATCAATGCCCTGTTTGGTCAGTTCCTGCGCAAGGTAATGCATGTTCGCATCCCGGGTGCGACCCGACAGGATTTCATCCCCGATCACAAGCATTGCTGCGGTTGGGTTCGGCATGACCTGTCCTTTCCTGATATGGCACAGGCCGCAAGATATCGTTCCTGCTGAACCTCGCAAGGCCCGTTTGTCATTCTCGCAACGCTTGGGCGGGCAAATCGGCAGTGACGCGTTGGAACAGGTCCATATCGTTCATCGACCGCGCCAGGATCATCGCCCCTTCCAGGCGGGCAATCGTTTCCCCTGCTCGGGCTTCAGGATTTGCGGCGCCAGCAGCCCGGAATACCGTTTCAAGCCATACGAGGTTGCGCTCGAAAAACTCGCGCGTCCGTCTGGCGACCGGGTCCGGCAACCTTGCGAATTCAGCACCGAACATACCGCACAGGCACATCAGATCCTGTTCAATCAGCGCTTGCCGATACGCTGCCACATATTGTTCAAGAGATTCCATAGGCGTGGCTTCGTCCAACCGCCCCAACGCCCCCAGGAACCGATCAGTGTACCGGGTCACCAGCGCCTCGCCCAAAGCTTCCTTGGTGGGAAAATGGTAGTGAATGCTGGCCGATTTGATGCCGATTTCAGACGCGATGTCGCGAAAACTGAAGGCATAATACCCGCCTTGCCGCGCCATACGCTCGGCCACATCTAAAATACGGCTGGCAGTTTCTGACAGGGGTTTTTCCGTTTTGGGCATCTGCTCATCAATCTATAATTTACCTACCACTAGATAGGGGGTTGAATTTCAATTTCCAAGCTCAATATATCTATCTATCAGTAGATAGGGAATCTAATCATGACACAGACAACAACACTTATCGTCGGCGGATCCAGCGGAATGGGTCTGGCCACAGCGCGCCAAATCATAGCAAGCGGCGGGCACGTGACCCTTGTCGGGTCATCCGCTGGCAAGCTGGACACGGCGAAAGCGGAACTTGGCGGCGCCGCGGACATATACCGCGCGAACCTGCGCGACGCGGCAGACGTCGAAAGGCTGATCAACCAGATCAAATCGGACACGCGTCACATTCAGGGATTGGTGAATGCAGCCGGGACATTCGCGCCAAAACCGTTCATGGAACACACCGCCGAGGATTACGATAGCTATCTGGACCTGAACCGCGCGACCTTTTTCATCACGCAGGCCGTGGCCGAAAACATGAAAGCCAACGGAGGCGGAAATATCGTCAACATAGGCTCTATGTGGGCAAAACAGGCAGTTCGCGCCACACCGTCCTCGGCCTATTCGATGGCCAAGGCCGGACTTCATTCCCTGACGCAGCATCTGGCAATGGAGCTGGCGGAACATAAGATCCGAGTGAACGCCGTTTCTCCGGCGGTGGTGGTGACCCCAATCTATGGTGCCTTCATCGCACCGGACCAGATAGAGGCGACCTTGACTGGTGCTTTCGACGCTTTCCACCCGATCGGCCGCGTCGGTCGGCCCGAGGATGTGGCGCATACGATCACCCATCTTCTGTCCGATGATGCGGGTTGGGTCACCGGGGCAGTCTGGGATGTGGATGGTGGCGTAATGGCGGGCCTCGTCTGACACTTCCCATACGGACGGGCGCGCGTTAAGCCGGGTGGCATGAAGTTTGCCACCCCATTGATCCCCGCCCGCCTGATCCGCCGCTACAAACGCTTTCTGGCCGATTGCCAGTTGGAGGACGGGTGTGAAGTAACCGCCCATTGCGCCAATCCGGGGTCAATGATGGGTCTGGCGGAACCCGGCGAGAAGATCTGGTTGGAACCCAACGATGACCCGAAGAAAAAACTGAAATACGGCTGGCGTCTGGTCGATCATGAGAACGGGCATTTTACCGGTGTTGACACCTCGGTGCCCAACAAAGCCATGCGCGCGTCCCTTGAGGCCGGTGAAATACCTGAGCTTGCGGCCTATGAAACCGTCCGTCCCGAGGTGAAGTACGGCGAAAACAGCCGTATTGATTTTCTGCTGACGCAACCTGGCCTGCCCGACGCCTATGTCGAGGTCAAAAGTGTGACCCTGTCCCGTGAGCCCGGCTTGGCAGAATTCCCCGACAGCGTTACCGCGCGTGGCACCAAACATCTGGGTGAGTTGTCGGACATGGTGGCGCAGGGACATCGCGCGATCATGCTGTATCTGGTGCAGCGCACGGATTGCGATCGGTTTGGTTTGGCGGCGGATATAGACGCGGCCTATGCGGCGGCATTTGAGACGGCACAGGTGAAGGGTGTCGAGCGATTGGTGTATGGTACGCAAATTTCGCCCGACGGTGTTTGGGTGGATACCACACGGTTCGGGGACTTTAACCTGCCCGGGTAATATCACTTGCCCCCGTCAGGTCCGGTTCACCCCTTGTTTCGGCATTCGAACTGGGTTGCTGAAAGGGGCATCACCATATCACTGGCCTCAAATCTGGACCGCAGCGCCGACAGCATTTCGGCCACAACCGCATCCGGATCGACACCTCCGCGCGCTCTGATTTCGTCAATCAACGGATTTCCATACACCAGGGCTGTCGCAAATTTCTCAAGGTCGGCGATTGGTTTGTTCAACCTGATGGTTTCGTGCGTAACGGTCCCCCAACCTGCGGCCGCAAGGTCCGCGTGTACGACGTCGGGGTCGCCATAGTGGAACGGGACCTTGTAGAATCCCGGTGGGTTTTCGGGAAAGAACGTCATCGCCGCTTTGTGAGCTGTCTCGGAAAACGGGTTTTCGGACATATCGCTCCAGACGTTGAAAACGTACCGGCCACCTGGCTTCAGAACACGGGCAGCTTCGCGATATGACGCAGTTTTGTCTGGAAAGAACATCACGCCAAACTGGCAAACGATCAGGTCAAAACTGTTGTCTTCGAAGGGCAGTTCCATTGCGTTCGCTTGGACAAACTCGACATTCTCACTGCCGGAGAACTTTGCTTTTGCAATCTCCAACATGGGCGGATTAAGGTCCGAAACCGTCAGCGAAACAGACGGGTTTAACGCGTTGCGCAGCTTACGGCTGACAATTCCCGTTCCTGCGGCAAGCTCCAGAACGCGACCCGTTTCAAGGCCGTCACACAGCCCGGTTAACCTGTCGGCATAGTCTACGAAAATGTTCGGTCCCAGACCCTGATCGTAATGGTGTGGAATTTCACCGATAAAACTGGCAGAATTGCTGGACATTTTGACCCTCCAAAACGATCTCACTGGGAAAGAACAACATTCTATCTGAAATTATGATTTTGAGCGAATTTGATAGACTTTGCAGCCTTGATCCGGGGGCGTTCCGCGCCATCTAACACTCGCAAACGCGCACCCTCTGGAACTTTCTGCACAAGCAGCGTAAAAGGCAGGCTGCGCGCAACATTTGGAGCTTAGCGTCGATGAAAGAACATCGTGGCCGTCTGACCAAGGACGGCATCCGCATTTACGAACAGGGTGACTTTGCCGGCATGCATGCGGCAGGGGCCTTGGCCGCGCGGATACTCGACGATATTGCAGAACATGTCTTTCCGGGCCAGACCACTGGCGCGATTGATGGCATGATCACGCAGATGGTCGAGGATGCAGGCGCGACATCGGCAACAATTGGCTACAAGGGCTATCAGCATGCCAGCTGTATCAGCGTGAATCACGTGGTCTGCCACGGCATTCCCGGCGACAAGAAGCTGAAGGATGGCGACATTCTGAACATCGACGTTACGGTCATCGTAGACGGCTGGTTCGGCGATACTTCGCGCATGTATGTTGCGGGCAAACTGCCCCGCAAGGCTGAGCGTCTGGTCCAAGTGACACATGATGCCCTGTTCAAAGGCATCGAGGCGGTCAAGCCGGGCAACACCTTCGGTGATATCGGCCACGCCATTCAGGCATATGTCGAGGCGCATCGGATGAGCGTCGTGCGCGATTTCTGTGGTCACGGCCTGGGCCGGGTATTCCACGCGCCGCCAAACGTGCTGCACTATGGCCGTCCGGGCACTGGCGCGGTTCTGGAAGAGGGCATGTTCTTTACCATCGAACCGATGGTGAACCTTGGCCGTCCTGAGACGAAAACACTGGCCGATGACTGGACTGCGGTGACCCGCGACAAGTCGCTGTCTGCGCAGTTCGAACACTCGGTGGGTGTGACGGCTGATGGTGTCGATATCTTTACCCTGTCACCGGGCAATAAATTCCATCCGACCTATTCGTCCTGATCGGCGGCCTGCTCGCGCAGCAGTTTCAGCAGCAATGTCTCCGTGCCCCACGGCGTAATCGCGTCGTGGATGAACACAGGCGCGCGCAAAGGCTTGGGCGCGGGTCCGGTGTGGGTTTCAGCGGCGTCGGAAGGGGTCCAGAGCGGTGGAGTCAAAGCGCGGTCCATAAGCCGAGCTTACCACGGTCAAGTCAAATTCCCAAAAGGGCTGGAACCTCGGCCATGTCGGTGAAAACCTCTGCTCCGAGGTCCGCCAGAAATGCACCTTTTCCATCAGGCACATAGCCCAGGCAGCGCATATTGGCACGGATTGCTGCGGTAACGCCGCTGGCACTGTCTTCAATTACAACTGGCGCGGTGGCCTCAAATTGACGGGCTGCTGTAAGGAACATGGTGGGGTCAGGCTTACCGACTCCCAAAGTGTAGGCTGAAAACATCACATCCTTGAAGCGATCCCAAAGACCATTCTGCCCCAGCGTGACTCGCATTTTGTCAGGCCCGCCATTGGACGCCACGCAGAAAGGAATTCCGCGCGCATCCAAGAGCGTCAGCAATTCCGCTACACCCGGAACAAAAGGAACACCCTGACGCAGTCGGGCGTCGGTTTCGGCATCGAATTCCATAATCCAGTTCTCGGGCAGGTCGGCCCCCAAATCGCGCGCGATATCCTGCACTTCCGGCATGGTCCTGCCGGTGAAAACCCTGTGGCACTCCTCCGCCGTCAAGGACAGTCCATGTCGGGCAAAGTTCGCAACCATCACCTGATTGGACAGGGGCTCACTGTCGACCAAAACACCATCGCAATCGAAAATGACCAGGTCGTGCATATCAGACCTCTGTCCGCCACATCAGCGAAATATGCGTGTCGCCATACTTTCGCGCATTGTGCAGGTCAAACCCTTCGGGCGCTTCCATGGGGGCGTTTTCTTCCCAGACGATCAAGGCGTCTTTTGCCAGCCACCCCCCTTGAGTGACCGTCGCAAGCGCCTTTTGTCCCAGGCTTTTGCCGTAAGGCGGATCAAGAAAAATCAGATCACAAGGCGTGCCCGTATTGTCACCCAACCGTGTCGCGTCGCGACGGATTAGATCGGTACGATCCTTGCTGTGGGTCAGATCAATGTTCTTACGGATCAGTCCCTGAGCCACACGCCCGTCATCCACGAACGTCACATGCGCCGCGCCGCGCGACAGCGCCTCAAGCCCCAGTGCTCCGGTGCCGGCGAAAAGGTCCAGAACACGCAGCCCATCAAAGTCGATCTGATGGCTCAGCACATTGAACAGGCTTTCACGCACACGGTCAGTGGTGGGACGCAGATGCGCCCCGGCATCTCCTTTGCCGACCGAGGCCAAGGCGCGACCTCGGAACTCTCCGGCGATGATCCTCACGCTTTGAGCAGCGGTTTCAGGTCTGCGTCTGGGTCGGCCACGACGGCCGGGTCGGCCGTTTTGCCCGCGTCTATCAGGCGTTTGCCGACCATGTAAGCGCGCGGGTCGTTCATGGCGTCGACCGCGATCAGCTGGTCGCCTTTGTAGTACCAGAAGGACACCGTCTGCCCGTCACCCTTACGGGTCACCACGCTGTCATAGCCGGTGTTCAGACCTGCGATCTGTAGTTTGACGTCATACTGGTCCGACCAGAACCACGGCGTCGCCACATAGTCTTTGGCGGCACCCAGCATGTTCTGAGCAACGATCTCGGCCTGATCGATGGCATTCGGTACACTTTCCAGCCGGATACGGCCGCCGCCATGCGGGAAGGACGCACAATCGCCTGCGGCCCAGATCGACGGATCAGACGTGCGACCATGAGCGTCCGTTTTGATGCCGTTGTCCAGCTCCAGCCCAGCCATCTCGGCCAGTTGGGTCGACGGTGCAATGCCCACACCAACCACGACGAAATCAACCTCAAGCTTGGTGCCATCACTCAGAATGGCCCCGGTGACCTTGCCGTCTTCGCCGACCAGACGATCCAGCCCGACGCCTTCACGAATGTCGGCACCGTATTCGGAATGCAGATCACGGAAGTAGTCGCTGGTTTCCGGTGCTGCGACGCGTTGCAAAATCCGTTCCGCCATCTCGACCAGAGTAACCTTGACCCCGCGCTTGGCACAGACGGCGGCCGCTTCAAGCCCGATATAGCCACCACCAACGATCAGGGCGCGGGCGCCCTCTTTAACGCGGGGCTCCATCTCGTCGATATGGGTCAGGTCGCGCACGACATGGACGCCTTCGAGATCACCGCCAATGGCAGCAGGCAGGTAACGCGGGTCGGAACCAGTGGTCAGGGCCAGTTCGTCATAAGAAATCACCTCATCGCCCAGGGTCACGGTCTTGGCCTTGGGGTCGATCGCAGTCACGCGCTGACCCAGACGCAGGGGGATGTTGTTTTCGGCGTAGAAACTTTCGGGGCGTAGGAACAGGCGTTCAAGCTCCATCTCTCCCAGCAGATAAGCTTTGGACAGTGGGGGACGCTGATAGGGCAGATGCTGCTCGGCACCGATCAGCGTGATATCGCCTTCAAACCCGTCCTTGCGCAGTCTTGCAACAAGAGATGATCCCGCCTGCCCGGCTCCGATCACAACAATATGGCTCATGTTCGTCCTGCCCTGTCAAATTCCCGTGGTTTCATTCTCTGGCTCACCTATATTGCGGCTGAGGCCGACTCTGCAAATCCAATCGACAGGAGGAACAAGATGATTTCAACCGGTGATACGCTTCCCGACGCAACGTTGACTCAAATGGGGGCAGAAGGGCCCGAAGAGGTTCGGATTTCAGACAAGACCAAAGGCCGCAAGGTTGTGATCTTTGCAGTGCCCGGCGCATTCACGCCGACCTGCCACTCGGCCCATGTGCCCAGCTTTATGCGCACCAAGGAACAGTTCGACGCCAAGGGCGTGGACGAAATCATCTGCGTCTCGGTCAACGACCCCTTTGTAATGAGCGCATGGGGCGAAGCCACTGGCGCGACAGGCGCAGGCCTGACCATGCTGGCCGACGCCGCATCCGAATTCACCAAGGCCATTGGCATGGATTTCGACGCCCCGCCCGTCGGCCTGCTTGCGCGCTCAAAGCGCTATGCGATGTTGGTCGAAGATGGCAAAGTCGTTGCATTGAATCTTGAAGAAAACCCAGGTGCCTGCGAGATTTCCGCGGGCGAAGGTCTGCTTGAGGCTATCTAAGTCACTCGGGCCCCGGTACAGCCGGGGCCACGTTAACCCTATTTCACTTGATGCAACTTCCTGATGTGTCGATACTTGCCCCATTCATTCAGGGAGTTTTTTGATGAAGCTCAAAGTCATCACAGTCATTCTGGGTGCTGCAGGCGCGCTGGCAGCGTGTGGCCCGGCCCCGACACCTCAACAGCAGCAAGCACGACAGCATGAGATCGCCTGCCTCGGCGGCACACTAGGCGGCGCACTGATCGGCGGGGCGATTGGCAATCAATTCGGCGGTGGGTCCGGCAAAGACATCCTGACCGCGGCCGGGGCCGTCGCGGGCGGTGTCTCGGGCCAGCGTTACACGTGCTGAGGAGAGAATGATGATGAAAACAGTTATTTTAACGACGACGATCATTCTGGTAGCCAGTGCAACCTTGGCGGAAACAGTGGCTGAACTGCACGAAAAGGAACTGAACGCCATTGATTCCAACAACGATGGCTTCCTGTCCAAGGACGAGTTCAACGCTTTTTCGGATTATGCTTTTCAGGCCATGGACGAAGACAAGAACGGAACGCTGGGTCTGGAAGAAGCTAAGCCGTTTCTGGACATAAAGCGGTTTCAAAACGTTGACCGCAACAACGACAGCTTTATTTCACGATCAGAGTATGACCAGCAGATGGGCGATGATTTCCTGGCCGCCGATCAGGACGGAAACGGCCAGTTGGATTGATCGCACGACCGGGCTGAACGATAGGAGCGTGGGATGAAAAAGTGGATAGCCATCGGCATTCTGGGGTTTCTTGCCGCCTGTGATGCGCCGCAGGCCCCCGTGGTGACCGGACCGAACGGACAGCCCCAGATCCAGATCAGTACTTCGGGCCTGACGTGCTATGATACGCGATGTTTGGACATCAATCCGGCGGCGCGCAGCGTTCGTTCGGTTGGGAATCGGACAACCGGTATTCCACGAGACATAGACGTCAGCAACGGCACGGTCACACCCGCCGATTTCCGTCGTCTGGGTGAAATAGCTTCTCTGGCCGGCGGCATGGGATCCAGAGGAGACCGTTAAACGAGGCTGTCCATTTTACGCGCCAACTTGGCATCCAGCGCTGACAAACCGCCCACATCATGGGTGGACAGGACGACCTCGACCGTGCGGTACACGTTTGACCATTCGGGATGGTGGTTCCATTTCTCGGCAAAGATCGCCACCTGGGTCATCCAGCCAAAGGCATGAACAAAATCTTCGAATATGAAGGTCTTGGTGATCGCGTCCCGGTCCGTGACCATGGTCCAGCCGTTGTCGAACAGCGGGTCAAGAAGAGGGCCGCGAGTTTCGGTCGACAATAGTTCCGTCATTGCTGTTCCTCCGGATTCGATTTTCTGAACGGACCGTAATCCGTCAGAATCTCGATCTCTTCTCCCACTGCGTGGGCCTCGGCGTCCAGATATTTCTTGATCGCATCGGCAAAGCCCGGGTCATTGACCCAATGCAAGCTATGCGTGCGCGTGGGCAAGTAACCGCGCGCCAGCTTATGTTCACCCTGTGCGCCTGCTTCTACCCGTGCCAGATCTTCCGCAATGGCAAAATCGATCGCCCTATAATAGCACAGTTCGAAATGCAGGCAGGCGTGATGCTCAGTGCAACCCCAATACCGGCCAAAAAGCGTTTCGCGGCCGATGAAATTCAAAGCCCCTGCGATAGCGTATCCGTCCCGTTCAGCCAGCACCAAGGCCATGTCGCCTGCCATGGTTTCATGCGCAATATCAAAGAATTGGCGGGTCAGATAGGGAACGCCCCATTTACGGGACCCGGTGTCCTGATAAAACTGCCAGAAGGCATCCCAGTGTTCGGGGCGCAGGTCATCCCCTGTCAGAGTGCGGATTTCGCCGCCAAAATCGATGGCCTGCGCGCGTTCTTTGCGGATATTCTTGCGCTTGCGCGATGACAACGCCGCAAGAAATCCGTCGAAATCTTGATATTCGTCATTCAGCCAGTGAAATTGCTGTGACTGGCGCAGCATAAGGCCCATCTGCTCACCCGCCAGCGCCTCGGCTTCGGTGCAGAAGGTTGCGTGGACCGAAGACACCTGATTATCCGCAGCCAATTGCACCGCCCCCTGCACCAGCGCAGACATGCCAACCGAGTCATAGCCGGGGCGCACCAGAAAACGCCGACCTGTTGCAGGGGTGAACGGTACGGCGATCTGCAGCTTGGGATAATAACGACCCCCGGCACCTTCATAGGCATGCGCCCAGTTGTGGTCGAAGATGTATTCGCCCTGACTGTGGGATTTGGCATACATCGGCGCCGCCGCGATCAGCATCCCGTCCAGATAGGCCGTCAGGTATTGCGGTTGCCAGCCAGTTCCGCGCCCGACCGAGCCGCTGTGCTCAAGTGCCAGCAGATACCGGTGGGTGGTGAACGGATCAAGCGGACGGCCGCCATCGGCAACCTCGGGGCAGGCGCAGCTGTCCCATTCCGCCGCAGATATCTGCGACAGCGAGCCCAGCACCCGAACCTCGATCTGTGCCTGATCCATTTGCCCTCCGCCTCCGATCTTTATCTGTGACGTTGCAGGGCTGGTTCAACCCGGTTGTGCAGCCAGATACCCTTCGAACGTCACATTGTTCGCAACTTCGCGGGCCTCTGCCTCTTGTTCAGGCGACCGCACAGTCCAGCACAGGATCGGTACACCGCGTGCCTTCAGTTCGGCCACGCGGGGGCGGTCAAGGTCTTCGACCTCATGGCTGATGAAACTGGCCCCGACACGGTCGAAATCCGGAATGTCGCGCAGGTGATCACAAACACTCTGAGATAAAAGCTCGACCTTGGGCTGGTACGATCCTGTCACGATGCCACGCGGCAGATGCGGTGCCAGCCGCGCCAGTTCAGCGACCGAGTTGGGATTGAACGACATCAATGCCACCGGCCCATCGTAACCTGACAATGCACGTACGGCGTCTTGTTCCAGCGGGCCCACTGATGTGCCCATCGCGCCGTCCTGATCCTTGAATTCGATCAGCAGCGGTACTTTGCCTGACACGATGTGCAGCACCTCATCCAGCGTCGGGATGCCATCGTCCGCGTGCAACAGCGTGGTGCCTGATGCCTGAACCGACGTGATCAGCTGGATCGGGCCGGGCTGTCCGGTCAGGCGGGTCATGTCATAGTCATGAAACACCATGGCCCGGTTGTCCGAGGTCCGTTGCAGATCAATCTCGATCCCATACCCGGCGTCCACGGCGGCGCGAATGGCCGCCCGGCTGTTTTCCGGGCGGTTGTCCTGTTTGTCGTGCAGCGCGCGATGCGCCAACGGGACTTGAAGGAATACGTCAGGCAGCGCGGGCGTCATTGAACTTCGAAGATACCTTCGATCTCAACCGCGACGCCCAAGGGCAGTGCCGCCGCACTGACGGCCGAACGCGAATGGCGACCTGCATCACCCAGCGCTTCGACCAGAAAGTCTGACGCACCGTTGATGACTTGCGGCTGCGCGGTAAAATCTGCCGTCGAGTTCACAAACCCGGTCAGCTTGATGACGCGCACCAACTTTTCGATATCGCCACCGCAGGCCGCTTTGACCTGGGCCAGAAGGTTGATCGCACATACCTTGGCCGCAGCAGCGCCTGCTTCGACTTCCATGTTGTCGCCCAGCTTGCCAGTGATCAGATCATCCGCCTTCGAGATCTGCCCCGAGACATAGACGATATTGCCCACGCGCACGAAGGGCACGTAGTTGGCCGCCGGCGCAGGCGCGTCCGGTAGGTTGACACCCAAGCTTTCCAGTTTCGCCGCGATGCTCATGAGGTCTCCTCCCAAATTTGAGTCGGGGCGAAGCTAACCGGGAAGGCAAGGATCGAAAAGTGCGAAAACGGCGATGTGACCTGTACCGGTTGTGGGCGTAACTTTTCTTATTCTGAACTGTTGAACCCGTGTCACTTTACGTTGACCTATTCGGCGGGTTAAACGCTATCTGTTTCATATTGGTGGCGAAACGCCTATGTGACTTTGGGTAGGCCGGGCACAACGGCCAAAAAGAGTATTGATTAAGTGTTCGGGCACGGACTGTCCGAACGTTTTGGAGTGGCAAAGACCGTGTTGAGCAGAATCAGCCTAAAACCCCTGATCGTTGTGTCCGTATTGGCAGTTCTCAGCGCCTGCACCACACGCCCTCCGGAGGGTGTTCAGCAGGGTGAAGCATTTGATCCGTATGAACGCAACAACCGGGGCATCCACAAGTTCAACCTTGGCGTCGACCGGTTTTTGTTTCGTCCGGCCTCGAAAGGGTACGTAAAGATCGTGCCCGACCCGATGGTGACCAGTTTCAACCATTTTGCCGAAAACCTGACGATGCCGGGCCAAGCCGTGGATTACCTGCTGCAAGGCAACCTTAAGCAGTCGGGCAACGCACTGCTGCAGTTTGTGATCAACACGACCGTTGGTGGTCTGGGGTTGTCAGCCCCTGCCGACGAACTGAACCTTCCGCCTGTGGATACCGATTTCGGTGAAACGCTGCACGTCTGGGGTTTTGGCGAGGGCGCTTATGTCGAGCTGCCGCTCTATGGCCCGTCAACGCAGCGGGACTCGATTGGCGTTATCGTCAACCTGTTCTCGAACCCGATCAACTTCTCTCCGGTCCGTCCGGTCGACAATATCGGTGTCTATGCCGAGGTCGTGCGCCGGATGGGCGATCGGGGGCGTTTTTCGGACACGGTCGACTCGATCCTGTATGAAAGCGCCGACAGTTATGCGCAGGCGCGGACCATTTACCTACAAAATCGCCGCTTCGAACTGGCGAGAGACGACGAAGAAACCTATCTGGGTCTTTACGACGACCCTTATGCAGACAATGGGACCGACCCTGTCAGAGATCCCTATCTAGACCCATACGAGGACCCCTATGAGGACCCCTATGCCGAGTAACCAAATGAACCGACGCGGTTTTGTCGCCACTGGCCTTGCCGGTCTGGCACTGACCGCCCTGCCTTTTTCCGCCTTTGCCCAGACTGAAGCCAGCGCCAAGGCTCTGGTCGTCAGTGTCGTGGATGACATCAACCGCATCATCGCCTCGGGCAAATCCGAAAAGGCGATGATCCGCGATTTCGAAAAGGTCTTTGTGCAATATGCCGATGTGCCGATCATGGCACGTTATGTGCTGGGGGCGGACGCCCGTTCGGCCAGCCCGTCGCAGTTGAAGCAGTTCACCAAAGCGTTTCAGGGCTATATCTCGAACAAATATGGCCGGCGTTTCCGCGAATTCATTGGTGGGCAAGTCACCGTCAGGAAGGCCCGGAAAATCAAGGCCGGTTACGAGGTACGCACCTCGGTTAAGCTGCAGGGCTCGTCCCCGTTCGAGGTGACATTCCTGGTTTCGGACAAATCAGGCCGCGACAAGTTCTTCAACATGTTCATCGAAGGGGTGAATATGCTGCTGACCGAACGAACCGAGGTTGGCGCGATGCTGGACGCCCGCGGTGGGGACTTAAACCGTCTGATCAAGGACTTGAGTTAGAACAAGGTCAGCTGACCCAGTTCAAACGCAAAGAAACGCCGCGCGAACTCAATCGCGCGGCGTTTTTTCTTTTAATTCAGGCGCTCGCCGGTTTCTTTGGCGAAGTACGATACTTTACTCATATCAAACGCCAAGTTCAGCATCTTGCCCGCTTGCGCGCTGGTTTCGGCATGTAACCTTGCGGTCACCTGCTTGCCGCCCAGTTCTGATACGACATAGGTGTCGGCCCCTGCAGGTTCGACCATATCGACCATGCACGCCGCTTCCTGCACGCCATCACCCGCACGGAAACCCGCCTCGGCGATATCCTCGGGGCGCAGGCCCAGGATTACATCCTCGGGCAACGCCAGATCGCGCGCATCGTTCAGAACCAGCGTTTCGCCGGCATCGCGCGAGATGACGATTTGTGTACCCGACCCGTTTTTGGTGACCTGCGCAGGGATCAGATTCATCGCCGGCGAGCCCATGAAATCAGCGACAAACAGATTGGCCGGGTTGTTATAAATTTCGGCCGGGCTGCCGATCTGCTGCACGATACCGCCCTTCAAGACCACGATCTTGGTGGCCAGCGTCATCGCCTCAATCTGATCGTGGGTCACGTAGACGATGGAAGCGTCCAATGTCTGGTGCAGCTTCTTGATCTCGGTCCGCATCTCAACCCGAAGCTTGGCATCGAGGTTCGACAGCGGTTCATCAAACAGGAACAGCTTGGGATCGCGCACCAGCGCCCGGCCCATCGCCACACGCTGACGCTGACCACCGGATAGCTGGCTGGGACGACGGTTCAGCAGTGGCTCGATTTGCAACAGCGAGGCCACATCGTTCAGCTTGGCCTCCTGCGTTGCCTGATCAACCCCGCGCACCTTCATGCCGAAAGTGATGTTCTTGGCCACGCTCATCGTCGGATACAGCGCGTAGGATTGGAACACCATCGCGATGTCGCGGTCCTTGGGGCTGACATGGGTCATGTCTTTGCCGCCAATCGCCAGTGTCCCGTCGGTGATTTCCTCCAATCCCGCAATGCAGTTCAGCAGCGTGGATTTACCGCAGCCCGAGGGGCCGACCAGCACCAGGAAATCACCCGGTTCGATCGAGATGTTGATGTCCTTCAGAATTTCGGTTGCGCCGTAATTCTTGTAGAGTTTGTTGATATCAAGGATGGGAGCCATGGGTTATCCCTTCACAGAGCCAGCGGTCAGGCCGCGGATGAAATACTTACCGGCAACGACATAGACGAGCAGCGTCGGCAGCCCCGCGATGATCGCGGCGGCCATGTCGACGTTGTACTCTTTGACGCCGGTGGTGGAGTTTACGATGTTGTTGAGCGCCACAGTCACGGGCTGCGTGCCCGCCTGGCTGAACGACACGCCGAACAGGAAGTCATTCCAGATCTGCGTGAACTGCCAGATCACTGTCACCACGATGATGGGCAGCGACAGCGGCAGGAAGATCGACCAGAAAATCCGCAGAAAGCCTGCCCCATCGACCCGAGCGGCTTTGGTCAGCTCGGCCGGAATGGTGACATAGTAGTTGCGGAAGAACAGCGTAGTGAAGCCAAGGCCATAGATCACGTGGACAAAGATCAGGCCCGGAATGGTTCCGGCGATCCCCATCATGCCCAGCAGCCGCGCCATTGGCAGCAGAACAACCTGAAACGGAATAAAGCAGCCAAACAGCATCAGCGAGAAGATGATGTTCGCGCCTTTGAACCGCCACTGCGCCACGACATAGCCGTTCAGCGCACCAATCAGGGTGGACAAAAACACCGCAGGCACCGCGATCAGGACAGAGTTCCAGAAGTAAGGCCGCAGACCTTCACACTGGATACCGGTACAAGCGCCGGACCACGCGGTTTTCCAGGCATCGAAGCTGACTTCGCGCGGCAGTGAGATCAGGGACCCAGTGCGAATTTCCTCAAGGCTTTTCAACGATGTGGTTAACATCACGAACAGCGGCATCAGGTAGTACAGCGCGAACAGGCCCAGCAGGACGTAAAGCAGCCAACGAAGGGCAATCTTGCCTGTGGCGCTCTGCGAGCGGGTTTGGGTTTGGGGCATCGACAGATCAGTCATTTTTCGCCCTCAGCTCTGAATAAAGATATGGAACCACGATGGCAAAGACGACCAGCATCATGATCATCGCGGAAGAGGCCGCCTGACCGATATCGCCGCGCGAAAACGCCATGGCATACATGTATGTGGCTGGCAGATCAGTCGCGTATCCCGGACCGCCACCTGTCAGCGCGATGACAAGGTCAAAGCTCTTGATCGCTAGGTGGGCCAGCACGATGAAGGCAGAAAGGAAAATCGGTGCCATCGACGGTATGATGATCGCCGTATAGATGCGCCATGTGGGGATACCATCGACTTGAGCGGCTTTGATGATTTCACCATCTACCGAACGAAGCCCGGCCAGAAACAGCGCCATAACAAAGCCCGAGCTTTGCCAGATCGCGGCAATCACAATGGTGTAGATAGCGTAATCGGGGTTCACCAGCCAATCGAATTCGAAATTCGGAAAGCCCCAGCCCTGCACCATGGATTCAATGCCCAGACCTGGGTTCAGGATCCACTTCCATGCGGTGCCGGTCACGATCATCGACAGTGCCATCGGGTACAGATAGATGGTGCGAATAACCCCTTCGACGCGGATCTTCTGATCCAGCAGGATGGCCAGCAACAGCCCCAGCACCATCGCGATCACGATGAACAGCGCGCCAAAGATATACAGGTTGTTGATTGCCGTATCCCAGCGAGGGGAATCGAACAGGCGTTCATACTGAATGAAGCCATGGATCTCGTATTTCGGCAGTAGTTTCGATCGGGTCAGCGACACCCATGCGGTCCATCCGATAAATCCGTAGACAAAAATCAATACGGCGATGAACGACGGTGCCAGCACCACCTTGGGCAGGTGGTTTTCCAGCCATTCGGACATTTTTTCCTCCGGGGAAAAGTGCTCTGCCCCTCAGCATAGGGGGCAGAGCGTTTTGGATCAGTAGCTGTTGGCCACCGCGTCCGCCAGTTGCTGAACCGCGTCAGCCGAGGACATATCCGAGTTGAAGTGCGCGGTCACAACGTCGGTGATCGCACCGGACTGCGACCCGCGCAGCGCCATGCCATGGGCGTAAGACGGCAGCAGGGAACCACCTGCCGAGGTCGTACCCATGTCTTCTGCCGAGATTTTCGCACAGATATCAAAGGCATCCAGCGCTACGTCGGTCCGTGCAGGGATCGAACCCTTGTTCAGGTTGAACACTTCCTGGAAGTTCGGTGCGACGATCAGTTTGGCCAGCAGTTCCTGGCCGGCGCGGTTGTCGTCACCTTCGACTTCGAACATGGCAAAGCTGTCGACGTTGTACAGATAACCGTCACCGGGGGTCGAGGCACACAGGAAATCTTCGCCGGGCTTCTTGCCAGCGGCCAGGAATTCACCTTTGGCCCAGTCACCCATGATCTGGAATGCGGCCTCGCCATTCATCACCATGGCGGTGGCCAGGTTCCAGTCGCGACCCGAGAAGTTCTCGTCAACATATCCACGCATGGTACGCATCTGGTCAAAGACCTGTACCATTGTGTCCGACGTCAACGCTTCGGGGTCGAGATCGACCAGGGCTTTCTGGTAGAATTCTGGTCCACCAATACCCATGACAACCGCCTCAAACACGGTCGCGTCCTGCCAGGCCTGACCACCGTGGGCCAGCGGGATCACACCAGCGGCCTGCAGTTTTTCGGCTGCTGCGTTGAACTCTTCCCATGTGGCGGGCATTTCGATGTCGTTTGCCGCCAGAACATCAGCATTCGCCCAGATCCAGTCGATGCGGTGCACGTTCACGGGTGCAGCGCACCAAGTGCCTTCGCACATCATATGGCCCGCGATCGACGCAGGCAGGACATCCGCCCAGCCTTCGGCCTCGGCAACGTTCGAAATGTCGGCCAGAACGCCTTCTTCGTACCATTCCTGAATGGCAGGGCCTTTCAGCTGAACGGCGGTCGGCGCATTACCGGAGAGAACCCGGGCACGCAGCGCGGTCATTGCCGCATCACCACCGCCACCCGCGACGGGCATGTCGGTCCAGGTGCCGCCGTTCGAGGCGAATTCTTCCTGCAGAACGGCAACCGACTTGGCCTCGCCACCCGAGGTCCACCAGTGCAGTACTTCCGCCTGCGGCTCGGCCACAACGGACGATCCGGCCACAACGGCCAAAGTCGAAACGGTGGCAAATGCAAAACGCTTCATTTTTTGTCTCCTCCCTGAGAACTCAGTGACTGCCAAAGCAGCGATGGCGCTATTACTGTGGTCTGATCGCCGTCTGGCAAAGCGGAATTCATAGTAAAGTACGGAAACGGCCCAAATTTTCACCACTTCTGTTACAGGGTGTTACGTTGGCATTGAATCTGTTTCCATTCGTTACAATGGACAACGACAGAGGGAAAAGATCGGGAGGAAAGACAGAGTGAGCATTCCGCGGCTTCTGGTGGTGGATGACGACCCTGAGATGCGGTCGATGATGACGCAGCTATTGCAGCAAAACAGCTTCATCGCCCTTCCCGCCAGTTCCGAGCGGGAAATCCGGGCGCACCTGTCCAATGGCCGGATCGATCTGATTTTGTTGGACGTCATGCTGGGGGACGAGAACGGGATTGATATCTGCGCCCGGTTACGGCGCGAACAGGACGTCCCGATCATTCTGGTCTCTGCCCTGTCCGCCGACCATCAGCGCATGGCAGGGTACGAAGTTGGGGCAGACGACTACATTGCCAAACCGTTCAACCCCCAATTGATGCTGGCCCGTGTCAGGGCAGTGATGCAGCGCGCTCGGCGGTCGTCTTCGCTGGCGTATCGCCGAAGAACCCGCACCTTCCGTTTTGACGGCTGGGTCTTTGACGGAAAGCGTGATGATTTGCATTCGCCAGAAGGCTATTTGGTCGCGTTGTCACAGCGGGAAACCGCCCTGCTCAAGGTCTTGCTGGCCAATCCACATATTCCGCTTACGCGCGATGAAATCGTCACGGCACTGGATGTCACGGGGGACAGTGACAAGTCCGAAGCGCAGGGCCGCGCCATCGACATGCTGGTCGGTCGCCTGCGATCTAAGATCGAGACCAACCCGAAAGATCCGCAAATGCTGCGCACGGAACGTGGGGTCGGGTATATCTTTGCCGCTGACATTTCGGTCGAAGAATGACACTGCGCCTGCGCAATCTGGGGTGGCTTTGGACCCTTTCAGCCTTTGCTGCCGGTTTGCTGTCTGCAGGGTTATGGTTCGCTTCGGCGCGCGCCTGGAATGACTACCTGCTGCAATCTTTTGTAGCAGGGTTCACCGTCTACGAAGAATTGCGAACAGGCATGGCCCCCTCCGAAGGGTTGTCGATTACGCCCTTGCCGCCCCAGGATACGGCCCTTGCCGATAATGGTGAATTTCAGCGGTTGCCCGGGTTTTCAAACCGCCGCTTCGTCACCAACCTTTCGATCCTGACCGACAGTTCCTCGCCGCTCAGCGGGCGTGAATTAACCGTGGCGATCCTGTCCGACCGGTTGGTTTATCCGGTGTCGGACATTGTGTCAGGCAGTGATCAAACCGGGCCTGAAAAGATGGGAAACCTGACCCGGTTGCTGGCAACATATTGCAGTGAGCCGATCCTGATTGCGAAATTTGGACGCGAGGCCTGGCATCAGGTCGACGGGACACAGATATGGGGCTGTCAGGCGGCCCCAACGGATTTACGTCTGCCCGCAATACTTATGGGGATCGTCGCAATGGCGGTCATCTTATCCGCAGTCAGTAACGTCTCAGATACCTTCACCCGGTTTGCCCGCGCGTTGCGCGAACGGCAGCGCCTTGGGGGGCCGGAAAGCTACGAGGCGGATGGCCCGGATGAACTGCGCGATATCGTCTCGGCGGTGAACGCCCATCTTGAGGCCGAGCGCGCGCAGCTTGAAAAGCGGGCAACGGTTTTGTCCGGCGTCAGCCACGATCTGGGTACCCCTGCGACACGCGTGCGCCTGCGTGCCGCTCTGATCCCCGACGATGAACTACGCGAAAAGCTCGAGGCGGATGTGGATCAGATGACGGGCATGATCGAAAGTGTCCTGACCTATACGCGATCCGAACTGGATGTTGAGGAACCGCGCCAGATTTCTCTGACCTCTTTGGTGGAGGCTCTGGTCGCCGATTATCAGGATATGGACCTGCCCGTGACACTAAAAAAGACCGACCCCGTCGCGGTCGATGGGGTTACATCGGTTTTCATGTCCCGGCGCGGACACGGACAGCTGACCGAAACACGCCGCGTTCTGGTCATGGCGCGGCCCATATCGCTTAGGCGTGCGCTGACCAATTTGATCGACAACGCGTTGAAATATGGTCGACACGCCGAAGTGCAGTTGGCGACCGATGCGACCACCGCGACGATCACGGTCGAAGATAAGGGCACCGATCTGTCGGTGGAGGACATCGAAAACCTGATGGCCCCATTTCGTCGTGGGTCCAACACCGGATCTTCTGACGGCTATGGTTTGGGCCTGACAATTGCCGCCACCGTGGCCGAACAGCATGGCGGAGAAATGCGCTTTGAGGCCGGCAACTGCGGCCTGCGCGCCTGTCTGCAAATCGCCCGGCAATAAAAACCTAGGTCGCATAACTGCGCACAAGCGCGCTGGCGATCAGGGACCACCCGTCGGCGATGACAAAAAACGCCAGTTTAAACGGCAAGGACACTGTGGCTGGCGGAACCATCATCATCCCCATCGACATCAGTACCGCCGCAACCACAAGGTCGATGATCAGAAATGGCAGAAAGACCAGAAACCCGATCTGAAAAGCGCGCGCAATTTCGGACAGCATGAAGGATGGCATCAGGATGGACAGCGGCGCGTCGGGCGACAGCGTTGTGGCATCACCACCGGGGCGCAGGGCGGCCATGGCGTGAAACGTATTGGGGTCCAATCGCGCAGCCATGAAACCGCGAAACGGCTGTAATGCACGCTCCAATGCAGGCTCGACCTCCATCGTTTCATCGACCAACGGCCGAATTCCTGTTGTCCAGGCTTCGGAAAAGACCGGCTCCATGATGAAATAAGTCAGAAACAACGCCAGGCTGACAATCAGCATATTGGGAGGAGATTGCTGCAACCCGATACCCTGGCGCAGGATCGCCAAAACGGTGATCAGAAACGGAAAACAGGTGATCATGATCGCCAATCCCGGAGCCAGGCTGAGCACGGTGATCAACAGGATCAACTGAATCGTTCGCGCAGATATCGAACCGCCCTCGCCCAGCGAGACAGACAACTCCTGCGCCGTGGTCAAAGACGGGGTCAAAACCGCAAACGCGACCGCCAGAATTAGAAATCGGCGCATCAGCCGATCCCGTTTTGCAGGTCCGCGATTTCGGTCAGACGCACAGCCAGCTGACCGGCCTGCTCGCCCTCTATCTCCTCTAGCAAACCGCGCGCGACAAGCTGGTCGCCGACATACAGGTCAACCGGATCCTCGATGCGTTTGTCCAGCATCAGCACGGCGTTTTCCCCCATGTTCAGCAGATCACGGATCAAAGGGCGCGCCCGGCCAACCGATACGGTGACTTCAATCGGAACGGCCTCGAACGGGTTGGGCTTCTCGGATTTCGGGGTTTGCGGATCACTCATTGGTCACTGCCTCTTTTGCCTGAAAAACATATGCCTGAAAGGCTTGATCGACCGCAGCAAGCAAGCCGCTGCAATCCACCTCGCGCTGGGAAACCCCGACCTTGAGCCGCGACTGCCCTACCTCAAGCGTCGGGTCTTCGATCACCTGCACAGGCGATGAAAGCTCGGCGGGGATCAGGTCCTCCACCTCGTTCACACGACCTGAGGGTACGAAGATTTGCATGGGCTGTCCGATCTGCCCGCGCGCCATATCGGTGAGCTGCTCGACAAGTCGAACGGCAAACCCTCGGTCCAGCATTTCAGGCAAAACCAGCTGTGTCAGGCTCTGAAACATCGGTTCCAGCGACAGGGCCATCCGGTTAACCGCTTCATGGTAGGTAAAAGACATATCTTCGAGCGATTTGGCCAATTCGGCCGAAACCTGCCCCCGGCTCTGCTCTTGCGCCTGGACCGCGTCTTCCCAGCCGGCGCTATAGCCTTGCTCGAACGAGGCCAGCCTTTGTTCCTCTAACGCGTCCTCATCCAGTACGTGCAGCTGTCCGCCGCCGGCCTGTATAGTGAAATCCTCAAGAAGATGGGCAATCGACATCACACACGCTCCTCACCTTCTTCCAGCCAGCTGCGCAGGATTTCGACCGTTTCTTCCTGCTTGTCGCCGATCATCGCCCTGAGCCGATCCACCGGGTCCGCCCCGGCATCGGTCGCAAGCGCCGGAACGTTCCCAGTGGGCCCCTGCCCCGGCAAGGTGGTGAATTGCCCGCCTTCTTCCGTCGCAATTTCGCCGGTCAGGTATGCGTCAGGTTCCTGGGCTGCACCTGCGGGCAGCAGTGCCGGAGCGGTTGCGGGTTGGGTCAGAATAGGGCGGATGACAAACACCCCAAGTACCAGGGAAACCAGTGCCAACACGGCCATCTGAATCAGCGAGATCGCGTCGAAATGCACCTTCTGCCACAGCGAGGCGGTTGCCAGACTGCCCTGCGGCTCGACCGCCGGCAGATCCAGCGATTTCAGTGTTATAACGTCGCCCCGCTCGGCATCGTAGCCCACTGCCGAGGCCACAAGCTCCTGCAGTGCATCCATCTCGGCCTGCGGCATCGGCGTGAATGTTTCACTGCCGTTTGCGTCCACGGATCGCGTTCCGTTTACCAAAACAGCAACCGTCAGTCGCTTGATGGCGCCGGGGCCGTTGTGAACCTCAAGCTCGGTCTCGGAAACCTCGTAGTTGACCCGTTCTCGGGTCTGGGTTGCGTTAGAATTGGATTCGTCCCCGCCCGCGCCATCGCCATCGGGCAGGTTTGACGCAACCGTCACATCCCCGGATTGGTTGCGGGCACTGTCCGAACGCTCTTCGACATCGGTGCTGATGGCCACACGGCCATTGGGATCGAAACGCCGTTCGCGGATTGATTCTGTCTTGGTAACCGTATCGACACTCACCTCGACCACCGCATTTCCAGCTCCGACCCGGGCTTCGATCAGACGCAGAACCCGTTCGCGCAGCTGGCGCGATTTATCGTCAGCGGTATCTGCGGACACCGGGTTGTCCTGTGCTCCGATCACTGCGCCATTCGAATCGATGACGGTGACGTTCTCGGGCGCCAGTCCGCTGACTGCGGACGACACAAGAAACCGGATCGCCTTTGCCTGATCCGACGTGATGTCCGTGCCCGACGCGACCAGGTAGATCGATGCGGTTGGTGCAACACTGCGTTGGAACGGATTGGCTGAACCGTTGGCAATATGCACACGTGCCTGGCTGATATGGGGGCTGCCGACAATGGTTCTGGCCAACTCTCCTTCTTTGGCGCGCCAATAGGCGGCGTCGAACATCTGCGACGTTGTGCCAAACCCGCTGAGCGAATCCAGCAGCTCGTAGCCCCGGTTTCCGGTTGCCGGCAGACCTTCGCTGGCCAGCGTCAAGCGCAGCTCATCCCGTTGTGATCCCGGCACATAAATGGAGCCGCCGCGAATCTCATACTGCACACCGCGCTGATCCAATGAACGGACAATATCCCCTGCAGCGCCGCTTTCTAAACCGGCGTAAAGCAGGGTCATCGACGGAGTTGTCACCAGACGCGACATCGCCAGGATCCCCAGAAACATCAGCACGACTGCACCCGCGACAATGATTTGTTTACGCCTATCCAAACTTGCCCAGACAGTTCCGATCTGCTGCACGATCACCTCCGACTCGCCGACATTCTGTGCGACGCATCCCTTGTTTGGATGATTGCCCTTAACAATCGGTTAGTCCCTGTCGGGTTATGACGATTGCAGATTGTAGAAATGAGGACGTCATGACCGACGCGACTGCAGAACAGGCAGAAGTTCCGGAAAAATCTGGGAAAAAGGGAATGATAGTAGGCGCGATTCTGGCGATAGCCGGTGCTGCGGGCGGGTATTTCCTGACCACCACCGGCCTGTTGCCGATAGGCGGAAAACCCGTCGTGCAGAACACCGAAGAAACAGAGAAAAGCAGACCTGCCAAGGCTCTGCCAAAGGTTGGATTCGTTGACCTAACTCCGGTCGTCGTTTCGGTAAACACCAGCGATTCGCGACATCTGAAGTTTCATGCCCAGCTCGAGGTGAACGCGCCGTACACGGCGGATGTGGAAAAGATGAAACCGCGAATCATGGACGTGCTGAACGGATATCTACGCGCGATTGAGGTTTCTGATCTTGAGGATTCGCTCGCGCTCATGCGCATCCGAGGACACCTGTTGCGGCGTATCGAAATCGTCGTCGGCGAAGGCCGCGTTCGCGATGTTCTCGTCATGGAATTCGTACTGAACTAGGAGGCGAAGTTGGAGCTGATTGCAGATATTTTGCTGGTCGCAGGTGCCATAGGTGCGGGTCTTTATTGTTTCGTCCTGTCCAAGCGGTTGAAACGCTTTACCGACCTTGAAAAAGGCGTCGGTGGTGCGGTGGCCGTGCTGTCTTCGCAAGCGGAAGAGTTGAAAAAGTCACTGGAGGCCGCGCGGGAAGCCTCGGATCAGTCTGGCGTCGTTCTTAAGGAACTGACCGAGCGCGCCGAAACAGTGGCGCAGCGGCTTGAGTTGATGATGGCCTCGATGCATGACGTCGTGCCGGACGATGAAAAGGCGACCGAGATCCCTACACCAGAGCCTGAGCCGGTTGTTTCTGAAGAACAGTCCCAAGCCAACTCAGTGCCCGTCATTGAAGAAGACGCGCCAGCCGAGACTCAGGTCAAACGTCCGGGTGGCTTGATGTTCCTGCGTCACAGCCGCAGCGAGGCCACGACATGAGGCGGAAGCAGGCAGAAAACCGTCCCAAAGGCGGCGTTCTTGCGGTGATCGCGATGCTTATGATCGGTTCCGCCGCGATCAGAATAGGATTCGAGGCCGGGCCCGCGCTGGCTAAAGGATCCGATCCCGCCCCATCGCTGGCGAGGAGCAGCCAAACCGAACAGCCCGGTGCGCAAGAATTGTTGACTGAATTGCTACGCCGCGAAGACGCGCTCAAGAAACGAGAGGCCGCGTTACAAGACAAAGAAAAGGCGCTGGATATCGCGGATCAGGCGATTGAAACGCGCCTGGCTGCCTTGCAGGAGGCAGAAGAATCGCTGCGACAGACACTGGCCTTCGCCGAAAAAGCCGCCGAGACCGATCTGACGCGCCTGACGGATGTGTATCAGAGCATGAAACCCAAGGACGCAGCCGCCCTGTTCGAAACCATGGACCCCGGCTTTGCGGCTGGCTTTCTGTCGCGGATGCCGCCTGATTCCGCCGCAGGTGTTCTGGCCGGTCTCAACCCCGAAGCCGCCTATACGATCAGCGTGATCATGGCCGGTCGCAATGCTGCGGCTCCGCAGGAGTAGCGCACATGTTTTTTACCCCCGCATCTGACTTTGCAGGAGACCACCCATGATTGGAATCATCGGAATCGTCGTCATTTTCGCCATGGTGTTTGGTGGATATCTTGCCGCCGGTGGCAAGATGACGATCATTTTGAAATCGCTCCCGTTCGAGATGATGATGATCGGCGGCGCCGCCGTTGGCGCATTCATGATCAGCAACGACTTGAGCGCTGTCAAACATACGATCAAGGACATGGGTAAAGTGTTCAAGGGCCCCAAATGGAAGCCCGAAGATTACCGCGATCTGCTGTGCCTTTTGTTTTCTCTGATCCGCATTGCCAAGGCCAACCCGGTCGAGGTGGAACAGCATATCGAAGACCCCGAGAATTCGACCCTATTCTCAGCCTATCCGAAGATTCAGAAGGACAAGGAAGCCGTCGATCTGATCTGCGACACGATGCGATCCGCGTCGATGAATTACGACGATCCACATCAAGTTGAAGAAGTGCTGGAAAAACGGATGGAGACCAGTTTTCACCACGCCATGCATTCCAGCCACGCGTTACAAACCGTCGCCGATGGTTTGCCCGCACTTGGGATCGTGGCCGCCGTTTTGGGCGTAATCAAAACGATGGGGTCCATCGACCAGCCGCCCGAAGTACTGGGCAAACTGATCGGAGGCGCTTTGGTCGGGACGTTCCTGGGCGTGTTTCTCGCCTATGGCCTGGTTGGCCCGTTCGCTGGCAAGCTGAAAGCGGTAGTCGAAGAGGACAACCATTTTTACCAGTTGATCAAAGAGGTTCTGGTCGCCAACCTGCACAACCACAACGCAGCCATGTGCATTGAAGTTGGCCGCCAGAACACGCCGACGCATAACCGCCCAGCATTTTCTGAGCTGGAAGATGCGTTGAAGGAACTCAAACAGGCAGCGGCATGATCCGGACAGTTTTACTTGCTTTGGCGCTAACCGCCGCGGCAGCGCAAGTTCAAGCACAAGATGTGCAGGTGCGCTCGGGCGAACATGAAGGGTATACGCGGCTGGTCGCACAGGTTCCGCCGGGCACTAAATGGGCGCTGTCGCACAAGAAAAATGGTGCGCGTCTGAGTGTCAAACTGGAAAAGGTGAACTTTGACACAGCAGCCGTGTTCCAGCGTCTGACGCAAAACCGCTTGGCCGCGATCTCTCAGTCAGAGCCGGGTGCCGCGCTGGATATGCAATTTGGTTGCGACTGTGTTGCCAATGCCTTTCTGTTCAAGGGCACGATGATCGTGGTGGATATTGCACCAGGCTCGGCGCTGCCCCAAATCAGCGCTGATATACCGTCGCCTGTTTTGCCCAAAGCGTCCAAAGAGAAAGACCCGTTGGTTGCGCAATATTTGCAGAGTCTCGAATTGCCACTGCTAAACCTGAACGCACAGCGCTTTGAAGAACAGCTCTCTACCCTGCTGCTGCGCGGCTCTGACCGGGAAGTCGTTGATTTGAAGCTTGCTCCGGTCGGACCACGGATGTCGGTTCCCAAGAACGATCCCTTTAGCCCCTCAGACCTTAATGCCAATATTCATGTGACATCCGTTCTGGACGGCTTGAATGAACTTTTGGGGCCATCCCTGCCACAGCTTGAGCAACGCCCACCCTGCATCTCGAGCGCTGAGCTTGGGTTTGACCGTTGGTCTGGGGCAACTCCCTTTCCGGAACAGGTGGCTTCGTTGCGCGCCGCCCTGTTCAAAGAATTCGATCATCTCGACGAAGAAAAGGCGCTGAAGCTGGCGCAGCTATACGCCTATTCCGGGTTCGGCGCAGAGGCTCTTCGGACGCTTGAATTGCTTGGGCGGCATGCGCCGGACACAGATCGGGTTACCGCCATAGCCCGGTATCTTGATGGCGCAAAGCCGTCCCATCCGAACCCGTTTACCAATCTTCAGCGGTGTGAAAGCGACGCCGCGCTTTGGGCTCTTTTGATCGAAGGAGAGATGCAGGAAGAGGCCCAGTTGCAGTCGATCGAACAGTCATTTGCGCGCTTGCCCAACCATCTTCGCCGTCAAGTTGGGCCAACATTGGCGGAAATTCTGACAGATGCTGGGAAAATTGAACCAGCAAGGCGCGTGTTACGCACGGTCGACCGCGTTGCGACTGAGGACAGCGCCGATACGTCCCAAGCCAAGGCTAAAGTCGCGGCTGCCGAAGGCGACGGCCCGAAGTCAGAAGCATTGTTGAACGAGGTCATCGCTGCGTCGGGTGCAGAGTTGGAGGCACCGCTTGCGCTTGCGCGACTGGTCGACAAGCGGTGGTCGGAACGTGGAGCAATATCCCCACAAGAGCTTGATCTTGCGGCCTCTTACGTCGTGGAGTTTCGACGGTCTGAAATCGGGCCGCGCATGCTGCAAACACAGATCGTCGCTTTGAGCCTTAGCCATGAGTTCGATAAGGCGATGGATCTGCTGGGCGCTCAAAATACACAGGACAATGCCGCCGAAACGTTGAACCGCGTCGCCCAGATCCTGACCGAACGCGCCGACGACGCGACATTTCTAAGACGGGTCATGACCCTAACGCCGGAGCAGAAACTGGCGCTATTCACAGACACAAGCGTGGGATTGGCCGAGCGCTTGGTTACCCTTGGTTTTGCGGACGCGGCGCTGGAACTGGCCAGTCGGTCACAGGACAAGGCCCGGCGCGCAGAAAGGGCACGGTTACGTGCGCGCGCTGCCTTACTGCAACACCGACCACATCAAGCGATGTTGGAACTGGTCGACGATCCATCAGACGCGGCCCAGTTTTTGCGAGGGCACGCATTGCAGATGACAGATGATTACGTGGCAGCTGGTCAGCTTTTGCGTACTGTGGGTGACGATGAAAAAGCCGATCGGTTCTTTTGGTTGGCCGATCATCCGGAAACAGTCGAGCACGAACGCGACACAAAGTTCCTCGCAGTTCAGCAAACAACGCGGCTCCTGTCCGTGCCGCCAATACGAATGCAGGACAAGCCCTTAGCTGACGCGAAGGGCTTGTTGGATGACAGCGCAAAAACACGCCAGCACATTCTGGATTTGCTTGCGAAAGTGGACCAATAGCGGATTAGGTCGGCGCCACCTGCATTCACGGTTTGTCTTTCATTAGGTGCCCACTGAGCGTCGGCCCGCAGCCCGCACCGGCCGCTTTTACGGTTCAAAGACCAACGGCATCAGGTCCGACAATCTGGATGTAGGTTCGACCCAACCCAATATGGCCGCGCGGATCGCGTCCGCGCAGTCTAAACCGACGACCGGCGCGGCAAACTCGGTGTACTTGGCGATCACATCTCCCCTGCTGAGCGGGGCCTCCGGCCCGCCGCGCGCGTGAGTGTCGCCGGATTCGAACACACGCCCATCGGTCGATTTCAAGATGACATCGGCCCACCGCCCCTGCGGGAAGCGTGCACTGTGGCGCGCATCTTCCAGAACGTGAATACGCGACACCAACTCTGCCACCGCCGGATCAGACAAACCCGAACCCGAGATATGTTCGACCCCGATCCGACCATGGATCGCCTGAACCGCCACAGCAAAAGGCAGAGAATACTGGGCCTGAGACGTGGTGTCAGGCATCCCTGCGTACAGGCAGGCCGCTTCATGAAAACTGTTGATATGGATGGATCGGATTTGGTCGTGGGCTAGGTCATTCTCCATCATCACAGCCCGAACGCCATCAATTGCCGCATGAGCCCAGCGACATATCGGATAAGGTTTTACGTATTGGTGTTCGACCTGCCAGAACTGACCTAAATCATCCCAAAACGACGCAACATCAGCATCTTCGATTGTGATGGCCGGGGCGCCCGTGAAACCACGTTCGGCCAGAATCGCAGATGATATGCCAACCATCGCGCCCCAACCCGATCCGTCGTGCAGCATCGTCGGATTCGCAATCTCGCGCATCATCTGGCTTCGGGGGCCGTGGTATTCTGCTATTCCCAACGCTTGTCGAAATTGCTCTGGCGTGTACCCGCGCATGCGCGCGGCCATGGCGACCACGCCAAGGGCATTCCAGGCGCCGGACGTGTGGTAATCGCTGACCGATGCGTGCAGCGACAGCCCGGCACGTCCTGCGATTTCATATCCCGTGACGACGGCAGCCAGGGCTTCGGGGCCGGACAAATCAGGGCAATGCGCACCAAGTGAAACTAACGCAGGCAGGACGACGACACCGATATGCCCCTTAGTCGGGTTGTAGCCGTCATGCCCGTCCAAATTGTCGATTTGTGTGGCTGCTGCGTAGGCAGCGCCCGCCGTGCTGACGAGGCGGCCATCAAACATCATCGGAACGCTGAATGCCGCATCAGTGCTTGCATAGAGCAGCGCGGCAGTATCGCGGGCGATCACGCCGGCCTCCATCGGGCCGGAGGCGATCAGGATGCCCATTGTGTCGAGCATCATCAGGGCAGCGGCCTCTTTCGCGCTGTCAGGCATCTCGTGCGCTGAAAGGTTCAGGGCAAAATCCGTGACCCGATCCAGCGTGCCGGTCATTTGGCTGCCTCCATCACCTTGGGTTGGACATCGCGCAGCCGGAGACCCGATGGATCATAGGGCGGTTCGGCCAAAACTCTGGCTTTATGCGGTTTGCCGAGGATGAAGATTTCCACCATATCCCCCGGCTTTACGACTGCCGGATTTGAATAGCCGATGGCCAGGGATTTGCCGACTGAATAGCCATAGGCCCCTGAGGTCACACGTCCGACCGGTGCGCCATCTGGTGTAAAGATAGGTTCGCCACCGGACGCGTCAGCATTCGTCACCTCGACCTCAAAAATCGACAGAACCTCGCGCGCGGCGTTGTCCTTGATCTGCACATAGGCGTCTTTGTGCAGGAAGTCCTTGTCCAGCTTGATCAGACCCGCCAGCCCGACTTCCTGCGGCCAGTATTCCTGAGAATACTCGCGGCCCCACGAGCCATAGCCCTTTTCAATCCGCAGTGACCCCAACGCGCGGCCGCCCACCGGACCACCGTCGCACTCCTTCGCAGCCTCAAGAAGCGCCGAATAGAGCCTGATCTGATCTTCTTCCGCGCAGTGCAACTCCCACCCCAAATCACCGGTAAAGCTGACACGGATCGCCAGGCAGGTCACCCCCGCAACCTCGATCGTGGCCGAGCGCATGAAGCGGAACGCCTCGTTCGTCAAATCCGCATTGGTCAGCCGCTGCAGCAGGTCACGCGATTTGGGCCCTGCGACGTTGAAGCCCGCAATCCGGTCCGTCGCCACCTCGAACGTGGTGCCTTCGGGCAGGTCGATCATGTTGAAGAACCGCTGATGATAGCGCTCGGCCATACCCGAGCCGATCATCATGTATTCGTCCTCGGCCACCTTGGTGATGGTAAAGTCGCCGGCCACACCCCCGCGCACCGAGATCAGCGGCGTCAGGCAGGACCGCCCGACCACGGTCGGCACCCGGTTGGCAACCAGCTTGTCCAGCCACTCATTGGCGCCCGGGCCCTTAATGACGTAGTTGGCAAAGTTCGAGATGTCGATCACGCCAACGTTTTCGCGCAGCATCTTGACCTCTTGCCCAACCGGTTCCCACCAGTTCTGGCGCGTGAACCCGTTTGTCTCGGTGGTGCCGGGCTGATCGGCAAACCACAGCGGATGCTCCCAGCCGCAGTTCAGACCAAAGACGCAGCCTATGTCCTTTTGCATTCCATAGGCCGGGCGCACGCGGGCCGGACGGCCTGCGCTGCGTTCCTCGTTGGGGAAGTGGATGGCGAACCGGTGGGTATACTGGTCCTCAACCCGCGCCTTGGTGAATTTCTTGTCCGCCCAATCGCCAAACCGGGCCAGATCCCATGCGAACATGTCGTATTGCGGCTCACCCTCGATCATCCACTGCGCCGCCAGCAACCCCAGCCCGCCCGATTGCGAGAAACCGGGGATCAGGCCGCCACAGAGGAAATAGTTCTTCAATTCCGGCACCGGTCCCCAAAGGGCGGAACTGTCCGGGGACCAGATCATAGGCCCATTGATCACCCGTTTCACGCCAGCCGTCGCCGCGGCGGGCACGCGCTCGGTTGCGCGGATCACGTTCTCCATGATCCGGTCCAGATCGTCTGGGAACAGATCATGGGCGAAGTCCAGCGGCGTGCCCTCTTCGGCCCAGAACTTCATGTCCTTTTCATAGGCCCCGATCAGCAGCCCGTTGCCTTCCTGTCGGAAGTAGTACTCACCGTCCCGATCGGCGATCGACGGTAAACCGCGACCCAGGTTGGCAACCTCATCAATGGAATCGGTCACGAAATACTGGTGTTCGGTCGGTTGCAACGGCAGAGTCAAACCCGCCAATGCCGCTACTTCGCGGCCCCAAAGGCCTGCGGCATTCACAACCCATTGCGCATGGATGTCGCCCTTTTCGGTACGCACGATCCACGACCCATCTGGCTGCTGTTCAGTGCCTAACACGGGGCAAAAGCGCTCAATCGTTGCACCCATGGCGCGCGCGCCTGCGGCATATGCGTGCGGCACGCCTGAGGGATCCACGTTGCCGCCATCGGGTTCAAACATAATGCAGCGGATATCGTCGAACCGCGCCAGCGGGTGCAGTTCCATCGCTTGTTCGCGGCTGACTTCGTAGAAATTCAGGCCATAGAACCGAGCCTTGGCTTCCTGCAGACGCAACTGGTGTTCGCGGTTTTCAGTCTGGGCCAGATAGAGGGAACCGGGCTGGAACACTCCGCAGCTCTGGCCGGTTTCCTGCTCCAGCTCTTTATACAAGTTCATCGTGTAATGCTGGATGCGGGTGATATTGTTGTTGTCGTGTAGCCCGTGGATATTGGCCGCCGCGTGCCAGGTTGATCCGCTGGTCAGTTCATCCCTTTCAAGCAGGACTACGTCCCGCCAACCAAGCTTGGCCAAATGGTACAGGATTGAACAGCCAGCCAATCCTCCGCCGATGACTACGGCCTGTGCATGCGTTTTCATGAACTTGATCTCCCACCGACGGAACCGAAAACGGCACCCTTTGGAGGAAGTCAGCCACATGTTTTATGTGGCTTATGCTCTGTTCCCGACGCAAAATGTCGGGAACAGAGCTTGAATGGCCGGTTTTGATTAGTACGGCGCTTCGACGTCGTTCATCGAAACATAGACCGTCTTCATCTCGCTGAAGTGATTGATCGCCAGTTTCGAGTTTTCGCGCCCGACGCCCGACATTTTGGACCCACCGAACGGGGCCTCGACCGGAGCCAGATTATAGGTGTTGATATAGCAGGTGCCCGCCTCGAACCCAGCCACAATGCGGTGCGCGCGGGTCAGGTCGTTGGTGAAGACACCGGCTGCCAATCCAAACTCGGTGTCGTTGGCGCGGGCCATCACCTCTTCTTCGGTATCGAAATCCAGTACGGACATGACAGGGCCAAAGATTTCTTCGCGCGCGATGGCCATATCGTCCGTCACATCCGCAAACACTGTGGGCTGCATGTAAAAGCCGTCACCGTCGATCCGCTCACCGCCAAATACTAGGCGCGCACCTTCAGCCTTGCCCTTTTCGACATAGCTCAGCGCTATATTCAGTTGGTTTTCGCTGACCATAGGGCCAAAGTTGACGTCCTCATCCAGCGGATCACCAATTTTCGCAGTGGCCAGACGTTCTGAGAGGCGCTTGAGGAATGCCTCTTTGACGCCTTTCTGCACAAAGACACGGGTGCCGTTCGAACAGACCTGACCCGAGGAATAGAAGTTGCCCAGGATCGCACCCGAAACAGCGTTTTCGATATCAGCGTCGTCGAACACGATCATCGGAGACTTGCCGCCCAGTTCCATCGTCACGTGCTTCATGCCGTCGGCAGCTGCGGCATAGACCTTGCGGCCGGTCGGAACGGACCCGGTCAGCGAAACCTTGGCCACACGCGGATCGGTCACAAGCGATGCGCCAACATCGCCATAGCCCTGGGTCACGTTATAGACGCCCTTTGGCGCGCCCGCCTCGATCAGGATCTCGGCCACTTGCAACGCCGAGAGGGGCGTGGTCTCAGACGGTTTGAAGACCATCGTATTGCCGCAGGCCAGTGCAGGGGCTCCTTTCCAGCATGCGATCTGGGTCGGGTAGTTCCATGCCCCGATACCGACGCAAACGCCCAGCGCCTCGCGGATGGTGTAGACAAAGTCTCCGCCGCCCAGCGGGATATGCTCACCCGTCAATGACGCAGCCAGCCCCCCAAAGTACTCCAACGCATCCGCACCCGATGTGGCGTCGGCCACCAGGGTTTCCTGCAAGGGTTTACCGGTGTCGTGGGTTTCGAGGATGGAAAGCGCGCGATTGCGGTCACGCATGATGTCAGATGCCCGTCTCAGGATGCGACCACGCTCGGTCCCGGACATTGCCACCCACTCTGCCTGAGCGTTTTTGGCACTTGTTAGAGCCTGATTTACAATATCCGGCGTGGCAGAGTGCAGCCGGGCGATGATTTCACCGGTGGCCGGGTAGATCACGTCGATAGGGGCGCCGTTGGTATCTTCAACATATGCGCCGTTGATGAAATGGCTCGCTTTGGGCTGAAACTTCATGCCGATTTCCTTCTCAGAGGTCCTTTCTTTCGCGTTTATATTTTATTGATTGACCAGTCAATAAAAGCAATCCACGGCGGACTCCCGCTGATGTGAATCGGCTCCCTCTTGAATAAAAAGCTTAATGTTCCATTTATGTTCCACATAGTCAGAGGAACAATCCGATGTCTTACCACGCCCGCAACCCGGCCATGGATGGCCCATCGAACGACTATCACCTGTTGCCCGTCACAGACCGGCAAATGCGATACGCTCGTGCAATTGCCCAGCAGTCGGCCTTGGAAATCCCAGTCGAGGCACAACGGGATCGCAAGTCGATGTCTGCCTGGATTTCGGCGCACAAGCCAGCCGATCCATCGCCCTTTGCGGACTATCCATCCGGCAAGCAGGTTGCCTTTGCCGAGCGCATTTCCCGTAGCAGGCGCAGGCCTATCCCATCCGAGTGTTTCCGCGACAAACAGATGATGTCCCGCTGGATTGATCAGAACAAATAGTGGCCGTCTAATGTTTATGGTGGCGGGTATAGAGCGCAACCGTAGCAGCAACAAACATACCCAAGAGGATGTAGCCGGTAACAGCCTCAGCGACGGCCAGCCCGCGACATAAACCTGTTGGGATCATGTCGCCATATCCCACAGTGGTGAAGGTGACGTATGAAAAATACAGGAAATCGGCTGGAGCATCTGCACCGACCACGCAATTGTCGGCGTAGCCGAAAGCGCCATACGCCGCCGCGAACAAGAACGGTACGACCTGAATGAAGGACACACCCATCAGAAACAAGCGTCGATGCGGCAGTTTCACCTGTGTCATGTAGTACCAAGATTGCGATGCGACCCAAACCACCAGGCAGACCGACACAATAGTACCGATGGTTTCGCCTGCGGCCGCCTCACTCAGGCGCGACAGACCATACCACGCGAAAAAACTCGCAATAACCAGTCCGACCGCTGCGATAAGCGTCGATTTCCACTCTTCCAGTGTTGTAGGTTCGCGGTGCATAAAACTTCCGATGGCCTAGGTTTTTCCGCGATCATCAGGGTTCCGGCCTGTACCCGCAACCTTAATCATTCACCCATCATTCAATGCTTAGGTGTTCCTGCCCGCGCTGACGTGACAGCAGGATTTGATTCTGGCGTTCGCGGAACCGCATTTTGTCCGCGTCTGATGTCTCGTTTATGCACCGATGGCAAGACACGCCGTGCTCGTATTCCGCGCGCTTCATATCCTCTGGCAGAATCGGGCGGCGGCAGCCGTGGCACAGGTTGTGCGGTCCTTCGACCAACCCATGTCCAACCGAGACGCGATTGTCGAACACAAAGCACTCGCCCTGCCAGGTGCTGTCATCGGCGGGCATCTCTTCGAGATACCGCAGGATGCCGCCTTTCAGGTGGTACACATCCTCAACCCCCTGCCCCAGCAGGTAGTTGGTGGATTTCTCACAGCGAATACCGCCAGTGCAGAACATCGCGACTCGTTTGTTGTGAAAGCGGTCTTTGTTTTCTTCCCACCAGACTGGGAACTCACGGAAACTGGCTGTTTCAGGGTCTACTGCGCCCTCAAACGTACCAATCGCCACCTCGTAGTCATTGCGTGTGTCGATCACGACCACATCGTCAGACCGGATCAGATCGTTCCAGTCCTCGGGCTCGACATAATTGCCGACACGGGCACGCGGATCGACGTCCGGCTGGCCCATGGTCACGATCTCTTTTTTCAGGCGCACCTTCATTTTGCCAAAGGGCGGGTGATCGGATGTGGCCTCTTTCCACTCAAGATCCGCACAACCGGGCAGAGCCTTGATGTGGGCCAACACCGCATCGATCCCACTACGCGGGCCGGCGATGGTTCCGTTGATCCCCTCGGCGGCCAGCAACAAGGTGCCCTTGACTGACTGCGCGCGGCATAGGTCCAGCAGCGGGTCGCGCAGGGCTGCATGATCCGAAAAACGAGTGAAGTGATAGAGAGCAGCGATCGTATACATGCGCGCGGTCTAAACCTGCTGGACAAGAGTCGCAAGAGACCGGATTGACGCCCCCCGCCCTGCCCCCTACCGATAGGACAATGCGAGGAGATTCCCGATGGCCCATGCCCTAATTGTAATCGACGTTCAGAACGATTTCTGCCCCGGTGGTGCGCTGGCGGTGCCCGGAGGTCACGAGATCGTGGACCCCATCAACACTATGATGGCAGAGTTCGACGCCGTGATCCTGACGCAGGATTGGCACCCGGCGGGACATTCGTCCTTTGCCAGCGAGCACGACGGCAAAGCTCCCTTGGACATGACCGAAATGCATTATGGGCCGCAGGTCTTGTGGCCGGATCACTGTGTGCAGGGCACCGACGGTGCGGAATTCCATCCGGATCTGAATACCCATGCTGACCTTGTCATTCGCAAAGGCTTTCGGAGCAGCATCGATAGCTATTCCGCATTTTTCGAGAACGACCAAAAGACTCCGACCGGTTTGGAAGGTTACTTGAAATCACGTGGCATCACCAAACTGACCCTGGTTGGGCTGGCCACAGATTTCTGTGTTCATTTTTCAGCCGTTGACGCTGCCCGGTTGGGTTTTGACGTCACGGTCCGAATGGACGCATGTCGGGCGATTGATTTGGATGGATCACTGGCAGCCGCCGTGGCCGCGATGCGTGAAGCTGGCGTTGCGTTGACCTAAGGCGTAGCGCCTTTTTCGGCAAGATACCTGAGCACTGCAAACAAGATCACCGCCAGTCCCAATGCAACGCCAATTCGTCCGGGCAATGTGCGGCGCTCGGGCGTTGCGGGTGATTTGTAGCGCGGGTTCGGCGTCCAATTCTCGACTTTTGGGCGTTGGTCGTTGCGCGGTTTGGCCGTTTTGACATTGTCCAAAAATCGATGGAAGTCGAATTCACCGCAGTATTCGCCCTCAATTCCCATTTCGCGAATATTGGCAAAAAGCGCATGCAGAATGCGTTTGCGTTGGTCTACGTCCCGTGACGAATAGTACCCTTGCGACAACTTGCTGTCGGTTGAATCCAGATCAAAGCCGGCTTCCTGGAAAATTTGTCGAATCTTCGGTGACGTCGCCCGAAGCGCGTCAGCCGTTTTCACGTGACGGAATCGGGCACGCGCGACGGAATTGTCCAATCGCTCTGAACCGGCGTTATCTTCCAATTCCTCATTAACAACGATGTCAAAATCGTACTCGAGAACCATTCACCAAATTAACCTCGTTCAACCATCCCTCTCTTTTCACTAAACTGTGAAAAGATCACACAATATGCTCGCAATGTGACCTGACCTTGTCATTGTTATCATTCTAGCGACTCTTGCCATTCCACGCACCGATTGATCTAACAACGGAAATCGCAGGAGTTCCCCATGGTCGATATTGCGACACGCGTGTACAATCATAAATGGAAGATTGACCCGATTGTACGGTCTTTGATCGACACTGACTTCTACAAACTGCTGATGTGCCAGTCAGTGTTTCGAAATAAGCCCCAAACGGATGTGGCTTTTTCCCTGATCAACCGGTCGAATCACATTCCATTGGCCAAACTTATCGATGAAGGCGAGCTGCGCGAGCAATTGGATCATATCCGATCGCTTGGCCTTAGCCGGGGCGAAAGCACGTGGCTGCGGGGCAATACGTTCTATGGCAAGCGCCAGATGTTCCGTTCGGATTTTATGGAATGGTTCGAAAACATGCGCCTGCCGCCCTATCACCTGGAACGGAAGGGCGATCAGTACGAGCTGACATTTGAAGGTAAGTGGCACGAGGTTATGCTGTGGGAAATCCCGGCGCTTGCGGTTCTGATGGAGCTGCGCTCGCGCGCTGTGCTGAACAACATGCGGCGGTTTGAGCTGCAGGTGCTATATGCCCAGGCCATGACCCGCGTTTGGAAGAAGATCGAACAACTGCGGGATATTGACGGGCTTGGGATCGCTGACTTCGGAACCCGGCGTCGACACAGCTTTCTTTGGCAAGACTGGTGTGTGCAGGCCATGATCGAGGGTCTGGGATCGAGTTTTACCGGTACGTCGAACTGTCTAATCGCCATGCGGCGCGAAGTTGAGGCCATCGGCACCAACGCGCACGAACTGCCGATGGTCTACAGCGCCCTTGCCAAAGACGATGCTGAACTGGCGCAAGCGCCTTATGACGTGCTGAGCGACTGGCACGACGAACATGACGGCAATCTGCGCATCATTCTGCCCGACACCTATGGCACGCAGGGCTTTTTGGATCGCGCACCCGATTGGCTGGCCGGATGGACCGGCATTCGCATCGACAGCGGTGATCCCGCAACAGGCGCGGAAACCGCGATCAAGTGGTGGCAATCCCGTGGAGAAGACCCCCTGGAAAAGCGCGTGATCTTCTCGGATGGTCTGGATGTGGATAAAATTCGGGAACTGCACACTCAATTCGCCCACAGAACCAAAGTCTCGTTCGGGTGGGGCACCTTGCTAACCAACGATTTTCGCGGGCTCGTGCCAAACGACGCGTTGGCGCCGTTCTCGCTGGTCTGCAAGGCTGTGTCCGCCAATGGCCAGCCGACCGTGAAACTGTCGGACAACCCGGAAAAGGCGATGGGACCGAAGGATCAGATCGAACGCTACAAACGAGTGTTCGGCGTAGGCGCGCAAGAGGCGATCGAGGTGATTGTTTAGGCTCTAACCATGGTACGACGCGACCGTTTTCAACTGTGAAAAGCCATATAGGGCCTCGAACCCTTTCTCGCGGCCGTGTCCGGATTTTCCGACACCGCCAAATGGTAGCTCTACGCCACCACCCGCGCCGTAGTTGTTGATGAACACCTGGCCCGAGCGCAGTTGCTTTGCCAGCCGCATCTGCCGTGCGCCGTCGCGGGTCCAGATGCTGGCGACCAACCCGTAATCGGTGCCGTTGGCAATCTTCACCGCGTCTTCTTCGGAATCGAATGGGATCAGCACCTGCACGGGACCGAAGATCTCATCCTTGGCCAGACTGTGATCCGGCGGAACGTCCGCAAAAAGGGTCGGCACAACATAGGCCCCCTCGGACGGTGCACCGTCTACGATCTGTCCTTGCCCTGCGACGGTCAGGTCTGCGCCCCTGGCCAGAAAGTCCGAAACGATGTCCTTTTGACGGGCCGATATCAGCGGGCCGACGCGCAGATCGTCTTGCGCAGGGCCAACGGTCAAATCTGCATAGGCCGCTGCCATACGATGCTTGACCTGATCATAAACCCCGCGCTGCACCAAAATGCGTGACGAGGCCGAGCAGGTTTGTCCGGCATTCTGAATGCCCGCATTCACCAGAAAGGGCAGGGCCGCGTCCAGATCGGCATCGTCAAACACCAGTTGAGGTGACTTCCCCCCAAGCTCCAGCGTCACGGGCACCACATTTTGCCCCGCTGCCTGCTGCACCAGCGCCCCAGTAGCGACTGACCCGGTGAACGAGACATGGTGCACGCCCGTATGGCCCGACAAAGCCGCCCCCGCCTCGGCCCCCAACCCGGGTATGACATTCAGGGCACCGGCGGGCAAACCGGCCTCTTGCGCGAGGTGCGCAAAGGCCAGCGCGGTCAGGCAAGCTTCTTCCGCAGGTTTCAGAACGCAGGCATTGCCCATCGCCAGCGCAGCCCCAACTGACCGCCCGATGATCTGCATCGGATAGTTCCACGGCACGATATGCCCCGTCACGCCGTGCGGTTCCCGTAAAGTATAGACGGTGTAGCCATCCAGATACGGGATGGTCTCGCCCATGACCTTGTCCGCGGCCCCACCATAGAATTCGCAATACCGTGCCAACGCAACCGCATCTGCGCGTGCCTGCGTCAGGGGCTTGCCGACATCCATGGCTTCTAGCGTGGCCAGGTCTTCAACACGCTCCAAAACCATCCTTCCCATACGCGTAAGGACACGGCCCCGCTCTAGCGCAGTCTTTCGTCCCCAATCCCCGTCAATCGCAGTCTGAGCCGCCCTGACCGCAGCATCAACATCATGCGCGCCACCCCTTGCGATCTGGCAGATCTCTGAGCCATCAGAAGGATTGATCAAAGGCAATGTATGTCCAGTGGTTGGCGGCACCCAATTGCCGCCGATCAGACACAGGCTTGGATCAAACCAAAGGGGGCTGGACATGAGATACTCCTTTATTCGGCTCTAATATGCGGTTCACGCCACATCACGACCAATGTCTGGCAGCACTGGCGCGGCATTAATCAGGTCTTTTGTGTATTGGTGTTGTGGGTCAGAGAAGACGCTTTCGGTATCGCCTTCTTCGACGATCTTTCCGGCCCGCATCACCATAACGCGGTCAGTGATGGTGCGCACGACGCTCAGATCATGGCTGATGAACAGATAAGTCAGATCATAGGCCTCACATAGTTCGGCCAACAGGTCGAGAATCTGCGCCCGGACCGACACATCAAGGGCCGAAACAGCCTCGTCAAACAAGATCAGTTCGGGCCGGATGATTAAGGCACGGGCGATGGCGATGCGCTGTCTCTGACCGCCAGAGAATTCATGAATATACTTACCAGCGTCATCCGGGCTGAGACCCACCGCTGTCAACATTTCAGCGATCCGGTCCTGCCTCTCGGACCCCGTTACAGGAGCATCGAGCAGATGGAACGGTTCAGTGATCAGCCGGGCCACGCGGTGACGTGGATTGAAGCTACCATAGGGGTCCTGAAAGACCACCTGCATCTTGCGCCGCACGGCGAGGTTGGGTTTGTGACCCGAAAAGACAGGCTGGCCATCCAGACGAATGTCACCACCCTGAACTTCTTCAAGGCCCAGAATTGCCTTTGTTAGGGTCGATTTTCCACACCCCGACTCGCCGACCAGGCCCAGACGTTCTCCGCTATTGAGCGTAAAGCTGACTTGGTCCACTGCCCTGTGGTGCCCCGGTGTATCAAACAGCCTCTTGCGAGGCAGACGATAGTCGCGAATGACATTTGTCGCTTCAAGCAAAGGGCGGGATTTCGCGGGTTCGGGCAGGGATACCTGATGCCCCGAAGCCTTGAACAGCATACGGGTATATGGATGCTGCATGTGGTGTAGCAGATGGGCAGTGGCCCCAGATTCGACCACTTCGCCATGGCGCATAACAACAATTTGGTCGGCCATATCCGCAACCACGGCAAGATCATGGGTGATCATCAACAGCCCCATGTCGTATTCCGACACCAGCCCTTTTAGAAGCTTGAGGATTTGCGCCTGCGTTGTCACATCTAGCGCTGTGGTCGGCTCATCCGCGATCAACAGCTTGGGACGCAACGCGATCGCCATCGCAATCACGACACGCTGACGCTGCCCCCCGGACAGTTCGTGCGGAAAGCGGGACAGCGGGAAGCGATCCGGCGGCAGGCCAACACGGGTCAGAACTTCCTCCGTCCGGTCACGCGCCTGTCTGGGCGGCATGGCCTTGTGGATCAGGATAGTCTCCATCACCTGATCGCCAATGGTTTTGACCGGGTTCAGTGCGGTCATAGGTTCTTGGAACACCATACCGATCGCGGCACCGCGCAAGGCACACAAATCGTTTTCATCGCGGTCTAACATATCTGAGCCGTTCAGCCGGATGGCTCCGGTTGTCTTTGCTCCGTCCGGCAAAAGCTGCATCACCGCGAGCGCGGTCATCGATTTGCCCGATCCGCTTTCCCCGGTCACGGCCACGATCTGACCGGGCGCAATGGACAGATTGACCTGTTTCAGGATGTTCGTGCCGTGAATGGACAGCGTCAGGTTTTCGATCTCAAGCAAACTCATGCGCGCGCCACCCTGATCCGGGGATCCAGCCAATCGCGCAACCCATCTCCCAGCAGGTTCAACCCAAGCACCGTGACAATGATCGCCAGACCCGGAATCAGAGCCAAATGTGGGGCAAAACTGACCATTGTCTGCGCATCTGCCAGCATCCGGCCCCAACTTGGCGTGGGCGGTTGCGCGCCCAGACCGACATAGGACAGACCAGCCTCAGCCAGAATGCCCAGAGAGAACTGGATGGTGCCCTGAACGATCAGAAGGTTGGCGACGTTAGGCAGGATATGCTCAGCCGATATCCGTGCCGCACCTTTGCCCGAAACGCGCGCGGCCAGGATGAACTCCCGTTCCCATAGAGATAGCGCTGCGCCGCGAGTGATGCGTGCAAAAACCGGGATATTGAAAATGCCAATGGCGATGATCGCATTTATCGCGCCAGCACCGAACACGGCAGTGATCAGGATGGCGATGACCAGAGACGGGAAAGCAAATACCAGATCGTTGCCGCGCATGATCAGCTCGTCCAGCCACGACCCTTTGCGCGCAGCCGCTGTCAGGCCCAAAGGCACGCCCAGCGCCATGCCAATCCCCACCGCCACCAAAGCCACGGCAATCGAGGTACGGGCACCGACCATGATCATCGAGAACATGTCGCGTCCAAAATGATCCGTACCAAACCAATGCAACGCGTTGGGAGGCTGCAGTTTGTCGGGGATGTTCAGCGCAGCGTAATCATAGGGCGTCCAGACAAATGAAATCGCCGCCGCCAACAGCACCAGCGAGGACAGACAAGCCCCAAGGATCAGGCTCCGGCTCATGTCCGGCTCCTTAACCTTGGATCAACGGCTGCATAGGCCAGGTCGACCAGAAAGTTCACGGTGATGACCGCAAAGACCAGCAGCATTACCACGGATTCCACCACAATCAGATCGCGGGCCGAGATTGCCTGAAACACCAATCGTCCAAGACCCGGCAGGTAGAACACCTGTTCGATGATGATCGATCCTGCCAAAAGGAAGGAAAACTGTAACCCGATGATGGTCAGGACCGGGATCAGCGCGTTGCGCACCCCGTGCCGCCACAGGGCCTGACGCCGCGACAACCCCTTGGCACGTGCGGTACGCATGAAATCCTCACCCAGTATATCCAACAAAGACGATCGCATCACCCGCGCCAGAATGGCCGCCTGCGGCAGGGCCAGCGCGACGGCCGGAAGGGTCAAGGAGTGTAATCCCGTCCAAAGTCCCTTATCCCAGCCTGCGAACCCTCCGGCATTGAACCAGCGCAGATTGATGGCGAAGACCAGAACCAGCATCATGGCGAACCAGAAATTCGGAACCGCAATGCCCAGCTGTGTTGCCCCCATTACCGTCAGATCGCCCGGTTTGCCCCGGCGCGCGGCGGCGTAGATGCCTACAGGAAACGCAATCGCGGTAGACAGGGTAAGCGCATACAGAGCCAGAGGCAGCGAGACCCACAGCCGATCCGCGATCATCTGCGATACTGGCGTGCGATAGGTGTAAGAGGTTCCGAAATCCCCCACCATCATCCCGCCAACCCAATTGAAATACCGCTGCACCTTGGAGACATCCAAACCCAACTCGGCCCGCAGAGCGGCAAGCGTATCTTCTTGAGCATTGACGCCCAGCATGAATGACGCAGGATCGCCGGGCGCCACCTCAATCACGGCAAATATGACCACCGAGGCGACGGCGAGGCTGATCACCAGCGATATCAGGCGTTTGAGGGCATAGCGAAGCATCGAGGCCACGTTAGGGGTGCGTGCTCTGCGGGTCCAGCACCTATGGAACCAGAAGATACGCAAAAACCGCATAGCCAACGATTGCGGCGTAACCCAGCGGGTAAATCCACTTGATGGCGTAGTTATCCAGCTTGCGCGCCCCGGATTCGCGACCCGAGACTTTGAGCCTGCGCAAGGCGACATTGAACACAATCAATGCGCCGGTCATCAGGAACATGCATTGCAGAACGAAATCCAGAAATGTCAGGTATCCAAGCTTTGGCAGATCAGCAGAAATCGCCCAGTTGAAAGCTACGAATACCAGCAAGTTTCCTCCGGCAATTTCGATCCTTTTGCGGTATTCATCAAGAAAGAACAGTGCCCAGCCAACCGAGATCAGCACCAGCATCGGCAGAAACACCCGAATGACATAGTAGGTCAGATGCCGGTGGCCTTCGAAGATCAGCGCAACCTGATCGCTGTCCTGACCGGAAAGGCCCGTGACCTGAGAGGTTTCAAGCCGCGCATTGTCCAGAATCCACTCTTCCTCGCCCAGCAGGTCACCAAGGCCCGAGAACTCGTTCATCGGATGATAGGACACATATTGGGATGGAAAGATCGAAACGACCTCGAAATGAAACTCCTGTGTGTCGAAAGGGTATTTCCGAAAATCGAAATGTGGGGCCTGTAATGTCAGCGAGGATTTCTCGACATACAACACCCGCCCGTCATATCGCAGAGAGGCGGCGGCTTCGTGAATCCACTTGTTGGATTGTTGGTTGTGAATGACGAATGCTGGTACCACCGTCCCGATCTCAGCGGCATGATCGGCCAGCGCCGGGGGGTTGAAAACCCGGAAATCGCGCCCCAGCTCTTGCCGGTCAAAAGCCAACGCAGGGTCGGCCCACTCAACACGCAGCACAACCACGGCACCGTAGTTTTCGGCCTTCTGGTCAACGCTGGTGATCTGATCGATTCGAATACCGATGCCAACATCCAGCGGGTTCTCTGGCGTCCCGATAGGTGTATCCAACCGACTGTCCAGAATGTTCTGCGCCACAACCGGTTCCACAGTCGTTGCCGCCAGGGCAACGGTCACAAAAACCAGAAACAGGACACGAAACAAATTCATCCTTGGCTCACTCGACAACATTAAATGCAAGGGCCGTGAACCAGCGGCCCCTGCCTTGAGTCACTCGGACCAGCTGATCTGCGTCAGATCGATTGCGGCCGTGGGCGCGTTTTCCCACAGGCCCCGAACTCCGGCTTTGGCCACGCCCAGCTTGGCCAGCTGGAACAGATACCCGTTGACGTAGTCGTCTGCGATCAGGCGCTGCGCCTCACCCAGCAGACGGGTGCGTTCTTCGGGGTCTGTCGTTGAATTCAGCGTGTCCATCAGCGCCTGGAAATCGGTGCTGTCATACTGGAAGTAATAGTCAGGGCGCGCATAGATCCCGATATCCATAGGCTCGGTATGACTGACGATGGTTAGACCAAAGTCCTTTCCTTTGAACACCGATTCCAGCCACTGGGCCCATTCGACGTTGACGATATTGGCCGTGATCCCGACCTCGGCCAACTGAGCGGCGACGATTTCGCCCCCGCGCCGGGCATAGGATGGGGGCGGCAAATGCAGCGTCGTCTCAAACCCGTCGGCATACCCAGCATCAGCCAACATCTTAGCAGCCTTTTGGGGGTCGTAGGCCGAGTTCCCAGTCAGATCGACATAAGCCGGATTGTGCGGCGCGAAATGGGTGCCGATGGGCGTACCGTAGCCAAACATTGCTCCGTCGATGATCGCCTGACGGTCAATCGCGTGGGCCAATGCCTGACGCACTTGGATATCATCGAAGGGTGGCATCTTGTTATTGGTGGACAGGATGGTTTCCCCTTCAGTCGAACCGACAAGCACCTGAAAGCGCGGATCAGCCTCAAATTGCGGCAGGTTTTCCGGCGCAGGGAAATTGTCGAACACGTCGATATCCTCGGCCATCATGGCCGCAAAAGCCGCCGTCGGGTCCGAGATGAACTTGAACGTAGCAGTCTCTAACGCAGGCCGATCGCCCCAATATTCTGGGTTGCGATTCAGAGTGATACTGTCGCCCTGCACCCATTCACCAAAGGTAAATGCGCCGGTTCCGACAGGGTTGGTCTTGATGCCCTCGATGCTTTCGGGCGCGACAATGACCGCATCACCCCAGGCCAGGTTGAACAGGAAATTCCCGTTTGGCTCAGACAGGGTCACCTTGACGGTCAGCGGGTCGACCACCTCGATGTTTTCAATCCCGGCAAACAGGGCTTTTTGCGCATTTGCGCTATCCTCGGATCGGGCGCGGTCTAGGCTGAACTTGACGTCCTCGGCATCCATCGTGGTGCCGTCGTGGAAGGTAACCCCATCGTGCAGCTTGAAGGTATAGACCTTGCCATCTTCCGAGATTTCCCAACTTTCAGCCAGACCAGGAACCACCGATCCGTCACCCATAAACCGGGTAAGGCCTTCGAAGATATTGGTGTAAACCACCGAATCGATGGCCTGCGCTGCGGCACTGGTCGGGTCCAGATGCGGCGGCTCTAGTTGCAACGCTATGGTAATGTCGGATTTAGCGAAAACCTGTGTACCAAACAGGCTGGCGCTAACCGCCAGCGCCGAGGCAAAGGACCGAAATGTCTGCTTTGTCATGTAAATTACTCCCCACTGAATATGGCAACCTGCGTTTTTTTGCGCCGTACTGCACCCAACTTCCCTTTAAACCTTAGGTCATTCAAGGAAATGTTCGCGCAACCGGGGTTTCTATAGCCCGCAACGATCTGTTATGCCGCGCTGCAACATGACAACCGGAGGAGCGACAATGAGCGCCACCGCCCGCAAAAAAGCCCCGAATGCACAGGATATCCGCGCCCGCAAAGGCGGCGAGCCGCTGGTCAGTCTGACAGCCTACACCACGCCGATGGCGCGGTTGATGGATGATCATTGTGATTTCGTTTTGGTGGGCGACAGCGTCGGCATGGTGTTGCACGGGCTGGAATCGACGCTGGGTGTGACGATGGAGATGATGGTGATGCATGGTCAGGCCGTCGCGCGCGGTTTGGAAAGTGCGATGATGGTCATCGACATGCCCTTTGCCAGTTACGAGCATTCGCCTGCCGAGGCATTCCGGAACGCCGCCCGGCTGATGTCCGAAACCAGCGCGGGCGCAGTTAAGTTGGAAGGCGGCGTCGAGATGGCCGAGACCATCCGCTTTCTGGTCAAGCGCGGGATTCCGGTGATGGCGCATATCGGCCTGACGCCGCAATCGATCAACACACTTGGCGGCTACAAGGTTCAGGGTCGCGACGAACAGGCCGAGGCTGTACTGGAAGATGCCCGCGCTGTGGCCGAGGCGGGCGCGTTCTCGGTCGTTCTGGAAAAAGTACCGCAGAAGCTGGCCGATCAGATCACCGGCGAAATCGCGATCCCGACAATCGGCATCGGAGCCTCAGCGGGGTGCGACGGTCAGATTCTGGTTGTCGACGACATGGTTGGCTTTTTCACCGCCTTCAAACCGAAATTCGTCAAACGGTATGCTGAACTTGGCCCGTTGGCCGAAGCCGCCATTGCAGAATATGCTGCCGAGGTGCGCGCACGAACCTTCCCGGCGGACGAACACGTCTTTTCCGATCAGGCCCCGACCAAAGGACCCAAGACATGACCGCCCCAATCTTTCGCCGTCTGGCCGACCTGCGTGCCTTGACTTCGGAATGGAAGCGGAAGGGTGAAGAGATCGGCGTGGTTCCGACCATGGGCGCGCTGCATCAGGGGCACCTGTCACTAGTTGAGGCCGCCAAGGCGGGTTGTGACCGGGTGATCATCACGATCTTTGTAAACCCCAAACAGTTCAACAACCCCGAGGATCTGGCAAAGTACCCGCGCACCGAGAACGAAGATGCGCAGAAACTGGCCCCCTACGGCGTTGATGCGATCTATGTTCCGGAGCCTGAGGAAATTTACCCGCAGGGGTTTGCCACCACCGTATCCGTCGCGGGCCTGACCGATGTGATGGAAGGTGAATTCCGTCCCGGACATTTCGACGGCGTTGCCACAGTTGTGGCCAAACTGTTCCTGCAAACGCAGGCGGATAGAGCCTATTTTGGGGAAAAAGACTATCAGCAGCTGATGATCGTGACCCGAATGGCGCGTGATCTCGACATTCCGACCGAGGTTGTTGGATGCCCCACAGTGCGCGAGCCCTCAGGTCTGGCTATGTCATCGCGCAACCTGCGACTGTCGTCCGAAGGGCTGGATATTGCCGCCCACAAAAACCGGATCATGCGGGAATTGGCGGCCGCCCTGAAAGACGGCGCGCCGTTTGATCCTTTGGCTGCACGGGCCGAGATTGATCTGCTGGCCGCGGGCTTCACGCAGGTGGAATATATTCAACTGCGGTGTGCCGAAACGCTGGACCCAATAACCCACGCAAACCGGCCTGCCCGCCTGTTCACAGCAGCCTGGGCGGATGGTGTGCGGCTGATCGACAATATTCCTGTCTGAACACTCTGGCACGTTCGTCATTGTTTGCGCTAAAGTCCCGCAAAACCAAACGACGGGGGGCGCAGGCGTGACCTACATTCTTGCCATTGATCAGGGCACCACATCATCGCGGGCAATTCTTTTCGACGCAGAGATGCAGCGCGCAGGCACCGCGCAGCACGAATTCACTCAACACTTCCCGCAGGAAGGCTGGGTCGAACACGACGCCGAGGAAATCTGGAACAGTGTTCTGCGCGTTTGCCGCGAAGTTATGGATAGCGTCGGGGTAACCTCTGATCAGATCGCGGGCATCGGCATCACCAACCAGCGCGAAACAACAGTAGTTTGGGACCGCGCTACTGGCGCACCAATCCACAACGCGATCGTCTGGCAGGACCGCCGTACCGCCGAGATCTGCGCGCGCTACAAGCAGGCCGGGTGCGAGGATGACGTGACCGCCCAGACTGGGCTGCTGCTGGACCCCTATTTCTCGGGCACCAAAGTTAAATGGTTGCTGGACACCGTGCCGGGTGCGCGGGACCGGGCCGAGGCCGGAGAGCTGATGTTCGGCACCATCGACAGCTTTCTGATCTGGCGCCTGACAGAAGGACGCAGCCACGCGACAGACGCCACAAACGCGGCGCGCACGCTTCTGTTCGACATTCACAAGGGCGAGTGGAGCGCCGAGATTTGTGATCTGCTGGACGTCCCAATGAACATGCTGCCCGAAGTGCACGATTGCGCGTCGGATTTTGGAGATACGACCCTATTTGGGGGAAATATTCCAATATTGGGCGTGGCCGGTGACCAGCAGGCCGCCACAATCGGGCAGGCCTGTTTCCAACCCGGCATGATGAAATCCACTTATGGCACTGGTTGTTTTGCTCTTCTGAACACAGGGGATAAGCCGGTCGAGTCGAAGAACCGCCTGTTGACCACCATCGCCTATCAATTGGACGGCAAACGGACGTATGCGCTGGAAGGGTCAATCTTTGTGGCCGGGGCAGCCGTGCAATGGCTGCGCGACGCGTTGCAGATCATCGAGAACGCCCCGGAAAGTGGCGAGCTGGCCCAAAAGGCAGACCCGAACCAGCATGTCGTGCTGGTGCCCGCCTTTACCGGCCTCGGCGCACCGTATTGGAAACCAGACTGCCGGGGTGCGGTGTTCGGCCTGACCCGCAACTCGGGTCGCGCCGAATTTGCACGGGCCACCTTGGAAAGCATTGCCTACCAAACACGCGACCTGTGGCACGCCATGCAGGGCGATTGGGGCGCCGCGACCGAGGTCACTCTGCGCGTGGACGGCGGTGCGAGCGCCTCGGACTGGGCGATGCAGGGGTTGTCGGATTACCTCGGTGCGGAAGTCGACCGACCAGTCATGCAGGAAACCACAGCGTTGGGCGCGGCCTGGCTGGCTGGAATGCGCGCTGGGGTTTACCCGGACCAACAGGGATTTTCGGAAACCTGGGCGCTGGATCGTCGGTTTGAACCCGAACTGTCCGCCGAAGAGCGTGATGCCGCCTATGACCGCTGGAAACGTGCGGTATCAGCTGCGATGGCGTTCTGAGAGGTATGAAGGGTCAGCTATGATCCTTCATCAACCGCTGCTTTTGTCGTGACCAGTCACGCTTGGCCTGGGTTTCGCGCTTGTCGTGGTTTTTCTTACCCTTGGCGATACCGATTTTGATCTTGGCCTTGCCCTTGTGGTTAAAATACAAAACCAGCGGCACCAGTGTCATGCCTTTGCGCTGGGTCGCGTTCCACAGGTTCGACAATTCCTTACGTGACACCAGCAGTTTGCGCCGGCGGCGTTCCTCGTGCTTGAACGATTTAGCCTGCTCGTAAGGGGCGATATAGCTGTTGACCAGCCACAGCTCGCCATCATCGACTGAGGCATAGCTTTCGGCGATGTTCGTCCCACCTACACGCAGGGATTTGACCTCGGACCCTTCCAGCATGATGCCGCACTCAAGATCGTCCTCGATTGCGTAATCGAAGCGTGCGCGCCGATTTTCGGCGATGACTTTGTAATTCGGGTCTGTCTTTTGCTTAGCCATGACGCGTTGATCTATGCGGCTTGGGCGGCCCTTGCAAGGCGTAGCCGTCAGGAGGTGGCCGAGATAATCAGATCAGGTCCGAAAATCGTATCGGCGTGATTGTGCAAATAGATCTTGAGCCACGGTGTAAATCGCTCGGGATAGCGCTGCACTTCGGCCAGAAGATCGTGGTAATCGACCCAGCGAATTTCCATGACCTCTTCCGGGTTGGGCTCAATCTTCAGCGGGCCGCGCACATGGGCCAGAAAGATGTCGACCACTTCATGCTCGATCATGTTGTTGCCGACATCGGCATGATACTCCAGCCGGTGACGGTATTCCGGGTAAAGCCCGGTAATTCCCAATTCTTCACGCAGCCGGCGCACTGCACAGACAGACGGTGTCTCGCCCCAGTCGGGGTGGGTGCAGCAGGTATTCGCCCACAGACCAGGGGTGTGATATTTTCCCAAAGCCCGACGCTGCATCAAAATTTCGGTCCCGCGCACAACAAAGACCGACACCGCCTTGTGCCGCAGGCCTTTTTCATGCGCCTCAAGCTTGTCCACTGGGGTCAACTCGCCATCAACCCAGGCCGGGATCATGATTCCCATCTGTCGTCTCCTGCTGCCGATCCACCCGAAGGGCCGGAAATTCGAAATTGGCTGCCACCGGGTCGGCTTGGCTCTGCGAATTTATGCGTGCAATGCATGAAATACCGCGCGCTTTCAAATTGGCGCTGTTCAACGCGGTTATCAAGCGCACGAAAGGCCGCAGGGGCTGCGGCCTTTTGTAACCTCAAACGGTGTTTGGTCTGCGGCTTTATTCGCCAGAAACGCTTACGATATAGGCGTAAACATCCTCGGCACCCTTCTTCAGCTTGAAAGTCATCTTGGATTTGGCCGAAGTTTCACCCAGATAATCTTTCAGAAACGCCTTGGGGTCCTTTGCATATTCAACGAATGTCGTTTCGTCCCAGACCAGACCGTTTTCACCAGCGGCAACGATGCTGTCACCATATTTGAACTCTTCAACGGTGCCTGCGGTCCGGCCTGCAACCCCATAAAGGTTCGGACCGGTTTTACCGCCCTTTACGATGACTTCACCCTCAGGATCGGCAATCTGGTGACAGGACTTACACTTGTTGAAGGTTTTCTTTCCGGCTTCGGCGTCTCCTTCGGCATATGCGGGAAGGGCCAGAAGGCCGACGATTGCGGTCGCGAGAATGCGATTCATAACTTTTGCTCCGATACGAATTGGCTGCACCGAATGGACCGTCGGCGCAAAAAAGAGTCAACGCGCAGATTGCCGCGCGAGGGCACTGTGCCACTGCGGCATATAGGCCGTCCTTAACTTAAATCATGTAAGCCAGACCAACAGGGTAAAAGATCCCCCGCCGCTGGCGAGGCAAGAAATACGGCCCGCGCGATGGCCCGCGATAGACAGATCGAAGCCACATGGCCAAGAAGCCCCAGTTCAGCCTCTGGAAGGTCGTGATTGCCTGTGCTGACGCCGAACACCAGATCGCCATCGCCTGGTGTGTGCGCGGGAACAATCGCCCGCGCGATCCCGTCATGGGCAGCCACCGCCAACCTATGGCATTGCGGCTTGGACAGCGCCGCGTCAGTGGCTACAATTGCGATGGTGGTGTTGGCCTTGTCCGGCTGGGCGGGTCGCATTGCTTTGGCCTTGCGACTGGTCAAGACACGACCAAGACCCGTGTTGGAATCAGGCCCTAATCCTCCGAATTCGTCGCCGATTTCAAACGGAGCGGCCCAGAAATGACGGTCACCCGGCGTGGTGACACTGCCGAGCGGATTGGCAGCAACCAATGCGCCAACCGTGACCCCGTTTTCCATCACAAACGAGGCGGATCCGAGCCCACCCTTTTGCATGGCAGCCAAGGCACCAGTCCCTGCGCCAGCAGTACCCAGATCGAACTGATCGGACGCGCCCTCGAATGCGTGACGCCCCAGCGCGCGATAGGGGTTCTCGGCCCAGGCTTTGTCGCCACCGTTAAGCAGGTCAAACAGGATCGCCCCCGGAACGATAGGGACCACGACATTGCCAACCTCAAAACCGCGGTGTTGCGTGCGAAGGGCGTCGGCCACCCCGGAACAAGCATCCAGACCAAAGGCCGACCCGCCGGACAATACGATCGCATCCACGCGCGATACGGATTTGTCGGGAGCCAGCAGATCGGTTTCCCGCGTGCCCGGCGCGCCGCCCATTACGTGAACGGAGGCCGTGAACGGATCAGCGGCCGTCAGAACGGTTACACCGGATTTGAGCGCATCATCCTGAGCGTTTCCAACCAAAAGGCCGGGAACATCGGTGATCAGGTTTCGGGGTCCGGAGGTCATTGCGTCTTCAGATGTTGGAACAGAAGAGCGCGCAAGCGTGCTGCCTCCGGCGGGGATATTTCTTGCCAGATGAAGAGCGGATCAGATGCAACGGCCACCGTCGACCTCCAAAGCTGTGCCGGTGATCATGCTGGCCTCGTCGGAACATAAGAAACAGGCGGCGTTGGCCATATCCTCGGGTGTTGAGAAACGGCCCAGCGGGATGGTCGACAGAAACTTGGCGCGAACCTCGGGCGTATCCTCGCCCATGAAAGACTTGAGCAAGGGCGTTTCCCCTGCAACCGGGCAGATGGCGTTTACCCGGACACCCGATGGGGCCAGTTCGACCGCCATAGTCTTGGTCGCGGTGATCATCCAACCTTTGGAGGCGTTGTACCAGTTGAGGTTCGGTCGTGGCGACAGCCCCGCCGTCGAGGCCACGTTCAGGATCGCGCCAGTACCACGCGATTTCATATGCGGAACCAATGCACGGGCCGTTAAATAGACAGATTTCATGTTCACGTTGAAAACGCGGTCGAAATCCTCTTCGCTCACATCCTCCAGCGGGGTGGGAAGGTGGGTGACGCCGGCGTTGTTGACTAGGATATCGAGATGCCCCAGTCGATCAAAGGCTGCGTCTGCCATCGCCTCAACCGATGCGCCGTTGGCCAAATCGACCTGATGTGCAAAGGCGTTCGGGCCCAATTGATTGGCCTGAACCTCGGCCGCATCACCGTTGATATCGGCGATCATGACGCGGGCGCCCTCGGACAAGAACTTGCGTGCGATCCCGGCACCAAAACCTGATGCGCTACCGGTCACGATTGCGGTTTTACCCTCTAACCTCATGATCTTGTCCTTTTGCAGCTGCGCAAAATCAGAGTAGCGATGCGCCGTAAAGATACCAGATCAATCTTCGGGTATCTTACCGCGCAGGGCTTTGACGTCTGAGCGTGCCTTTTTGGAAGCCAGACGTCGCTTGACCGAACCGTAGGTGGGTTTGGTGGCGATACGGCGCTTGGGTTTAACCATAGCGCGGGTGATCAAGTCGGCCAGCCGGTTGCGCGCTATTTCGCGGTTGCGCGCCTGGCTGCGGGTTTCGTCGCATTGAATGATGATCGCGCCCTCTTTGGTCCAGCGTCGCCCCGCCAGTCGCTTGAGCCGCGATTTGACGGGATCAGGCAAAGAAGGTGAGCGCGCCGCCTCGAACCGCAATTCGACGGCGGTGGACACCTTGTTCACGTTCTGCCCGCCGGGACCGGATGAGCGAACAAAGCTCTCGGTCATTTCCCAGTCTTGCAGGGTGATATCGTCGGTGATGCGCAACATGAGGCTGACCTTACAGGCCTGATCCGAAAACAAAAAGGGCCGCCCCGCATGGGACGGCCCTTCGAAAGCTCAGGAGGTTGGGTCGGTTAGATCAATCGACCAGCCGGAGCGAGCGCTCCGCCAAGGGCTGCCTTAACAGGCGATCCCCCCGGTTGTTCCAACACCTCTCTCCAATCCCTTTCTCGACATTGGATCACCTCCTTTCAAACTGTTTCGGTTACTGGAATCGTGCCACGAGTTGCACGAAACTCAAAACGTTTTTTTTACGCCGGCTGAGCGGTCAGTCGCGCCACGATCACCTTGAACGGGATCAGCGCGATCATCGCCAGCGACAATTTCACCAGCCAATCCGCAAAGGCCAGCGTTACCCACAGGGGCGCCATCGGACCGGTCAGCATGAAGGGTACAGGCTCCCACGCCCAGCTGATTGCGGCGTCGGCGTCGGCACCAAAGAGAGTAATCGAAGCCGAGAATGCGATGGTGAAGAACAAAGTGGTGTCCAACGCCGATCCGATCAGGGTCGAGACCAGCGGCGCGCGCCACCAACGGCCGCCACGCAATGAGTTGAACACGGTGACGTCCGTAAGCTGCGCGAGCAGGAAAGCGGTCCCGGACGCAACGGCGATTCGCAGCGGCACAGCGGCATAAGTGAAACCGTCACCTTGCAGCATGATCTGGCTGCCGATCAGCGAGCAGATGATACCGGTGATAAACCCGGCAAACACGACTTTGCGGGCGGTCGCCACGCCATAGACGCGGTTCATGATGTCGGTGACCAGAAAGGCCAGCGGATAGGTGAAAGCACCCCAGGTAAGCAGCCCGTCAAAGATCAGGAACTGAACCAGAAAATTCGAGGCCACAACAATGGCAGCCATGGCAATAATGCCGGGTATATAAGCGCGTTGCATTTTCAGATGCCCGTTTTGACAAGGTAGCGGCGACTTGGCCAAGGGACCGTCCCAAGGCAAGCCGCGCTTCTAGACCTTTGCTTTGGACGTGTCAATCGGGCAGAGCATACTCGACCAGTTCAGTACGCTGAAGCGCCAGAAAATTATCATCTGACACCATAGTGGCCCGCAAACGGCCCTCGTCGTCGCGCCAGACAGACAAACCCTCGAGGTTGTCATGTGCACCGGTCCCAGTTTGGAAAAGAACCTCTTCGGCGCTTGGGGTGTCACCGTCCAACTCCCATCGCCGCAGACGCGAACGGAACCCGATCCAACCGACATCCCGTTCCAAAACGTAAAGCCTGCCATCCGGTCCGAAATCTGCTGCAACTGGCAGAAAGTCCCCCCGTTGCGGCAAAACGAAAGGCGTCGACCACGCCTGACCGTCCCACCGATAGACAGGGATATCACCCGTCGCTGTTCGGTTTTCCTCGGGCATTGTGAAAAGGTGACCGCGTTGATCAATGGCCAACGCCTCGAGCGAGCCGTTGAGCTCAAAGCCATCAAACGCCTTGGGCCGCGGCAAAACCTGGGCTTTGGTCCCTGGCGCTAGGTAATAGGCCACCCGGTGCGTGTTTTCGAACGAGACGTACAAGCCGCCATCGGGGGCAATGGCTATGCCTTCAGAATCCCCGGCCCCACCTGTCAGAGGGCGTCCTCTGCTGGAAATGAGAGGCCAATTTTCAGTGATCTGAATGTCGGTAATTTCGTCATCATTACGCTCGACCCGTGCGGCAATCAGTGTCGAACGATCTGTCATTCCAATCAAATGGCGGCCATCATCCGAGATGTGGATGGCAGAAATCCCGCCAAACCACTCGGCCGTGTGACGCCATGTAAAACTGCCAAGGTGGTTGGGTGTCTTGAGATCAACTGCCCAAGCCGCCCCGGCCAGCAATACTGCGACGATCAGTTGGATTGCAGAACTTGTGTGCATTGCTGAGGTAGATCGGCCAATCGATATTCACGCCGTTTCTTGGGCGCTGGGGCATTTGGGTCGGGTGGGGGTGGGTTAAGGATATTATTCACCCATTGCTGCGCCTCGGCACAGCCATCCCCTTTTGGCGGAGGATCCTGATTAACGCAACCTTTAGAGCCGCGCGGGCATTTCAGACGGACATGGAAATGATAATGATGTCCCCACCAGGGCCTGATCTTGCGCAAATAGGCACGATTACCCTTCTCGTTTTTGCACATTTCCGCCTTGGCACCGGGAAAGACGAAAATTCGCGCAACTCGCTTGTCCTTTGCGGCTTGGCGCAGCACGGCATGGTGTTGTTTCGTCCAGTTACCGTTGACAAACGCGCCATTCGACCGGCGCAGGGAAATCGACGATATATTCTCACGTGCTTTGCGGCTTAAGCGCATGTTGTCGCCGGGCAGCATCCAGATATCGATGTCCAGACCCAGTTGATGGCTGCGGTGCCCGGATGTCATCGGCCCACCGCGCGGCTGGCTGATATCACCGACATATAGCCCGTTCCACCCGGGCTGCTTTGCCGCAAACCTGCTAAGGTCCTGCACATAATCAATCGCCTCAGGATGCCCCCAATTTCGATTGCGTGACAGCCGCATCGCCTGCCATGTCGGTCCCGTTTCGGGCAATTGCACCGACCCTGCAGCGCACCCACGCGAATAACTGCCGAAGGCTGCGGATTTTTGCTGCGAACTTGCTTTCTGCGCCCCGAACAACTGCTTTGCCAGAGGCTGCGCCGTAGCAGTGTTCGTCAGAAATATCGCGGCCAGTATCGTCAAAAAACGTAATAAAATCATCTGCTCTGATCCCCTTCCGGTTTCACCCAGCGCATCAGTATTAGCCCCAGAATAAACAACAGAACGATGGGTGACACCCCCAGTCTTGCACTGCCGGTTACAGTTGTGGCTATTCCGATCAGCAAGGGGGCGGCAAAGGCTGTGGCACGCCCCGACAAACCATAAAGCCCAAAGCTTTCGACCGGGGCTTTGGGGTCGGTGTGACGCACCATCATCGAACGGCTGGCGGATTGCAAAATACCGCCCATACCGCCGATCAGAACCCCACAGCCAAAGAACACTAGATCAGGCAGGCCGGATCCTTCGGGTAAAGACATGCCAAAGATCTGTGTGCGGTCCATCGACACGATGGTGATGCAAACAAAGATCAGCACCCAGATAGCCACCAAAATCACTGGTTTAGGGCCGTATTTCTTGTCCAGCTTACCGCCGACCCACGAAAACGCAGCCGCAGCCAGAACGCTGACGATACCAAAGACACCGATCTTGATCAGGTCCCATTCCAGCACCAGTCGCGCATAAACACCGCCAAAGGTGTAAAGCCCGTTCAACGCGTCACGATAGAACATGGATGATCCAAGGTAGGTGGCCAGGCTGACCCGGTGGCGCAGATTGGAAATCGACTTGACCAAAAGGCGCAGGGCGTCGCCCACATTGCCTTTTTTGTCGGTCGGCGCATCATCCCGGACCCAAAGGAAGTAGGGGATCATGAACAGAACGAACCAAACCGCCGTGAATGGCCCCACGAAACGTGTGCCCTGCTGCATTGAGGCATCCAGCCCAAACAGCGGATCCATCCCGATCAGGGTCTTGCCGTTGGCCTGCTCGACGAACAGCGCCAGCATGATCGCAAGTGAGATCAGCCCACCAAAATAGCCAAAGGCAAATCCTGACCCCGAAATCTCACCAACCTCATTTTCGTCCCCCAAATCGGGCAGCTGCGAATTGATGAAGATCAGAGCGTATTCCGCGCCAACAAAGCCCAGACCAAAGGCCGACAACATCAGCCACATATTCGACCCGTCGGGCATCGTGTACCAAAGCGCGGCGGACCCCACCGCATACATCACCGAAAACGCGAAAATCCATGGCATTCGACGACCCGAAACATCCGCCATGGCCCCCATCAACGGTGCGCCAAAGGCGATGATCAACCCAATGATGGTCATGCAATTCGCCCACACCGTCTGCGCCCGCGCATCGGCCGCATCAGCATCCAGACCAGACGTCAGATAATACTCTGCCGCAACTCCGGCGAAGTAGGGACCAAAGACAAAGGTAACCAGCAATGTATGATACGGTTGACTGGCCCAGTCGAAAAACCACCAACCCCAAATGCGCTTGCGCTTGGAAATTTCTGCCATGACTGCCCCTGTTTATCGTTGTTTTTATAAGACGGGTCTTTGGCCCATTTCGCAAGGGTTCTGTTAGCGCACACTTGCTCTTTGCCGCGCTAGCTACTACCTCTCGCGAAACGTGACTTGGAGAATACGAATATGATGGCAATTTTCGGCCCGATCGACTTGGTATTGAGCATCGCCTATTGGTTCGTCTTGATTCAGGTCATAATGAGCTGGCTGATCAACTTTCAGGTTCTGAACCTTCACCAGCAATTCGTTGCCCAGATTTGGTACGGGTTGAATCGGATTCTGGAGCCGATTTATCGCCCTATTCGCAAAGTGTTGCCCGATCTTGGCGGCATCGATCTGACGCCTCTGGTCGTGTTGATCATCATCATTTCACTGCGAAGCTACGTCCTGCCGGAACTCTTTCTGGCCCTGAGCTGAGGCTGATCCCTCTTGTTCACCGAATCTTAGTATGTGATTGTCCTGTCTTAAGAGCAGATAAACCTTAAAATAGGGCAACCCCGCACATGTTCGACGCCGCACCGATGCTGCGAGATGTCTTTGGATTCGACGACTTCCGTCCCGGGCAGGAAGAGATCGTCGATGCCGTGACCGCAGGTGAAAACGTGCTGGCGATCATGCCGACGGGTGGCGGTAAATCCCTTTGTTTCCAACTGCCTGCGTTGATGCGGGATGGCGTGACGGTGGTGATTTCCCCGCTGATCGCCCTGATGCGCGATCAGGTTCGCGGGCTGCAAGAGGCCGGCGTTGAAGCAGGTGCTCTGACCTCGGGCAACACGCCCGAAGAAACAGATGCCGTGTGGGAAGCGCTGGAGGCCGGGCGGCTCAAGCTGCTTTACATGGCCCCTGAACGTCTGGCGGCAGGGTCGGCGATGGGAATGCTGCGCCGGATCAACGTCAGTCTGATTGCCGTGGATGAAGCCCATTGCGTCAGCCAGTGGGGCCATGATTTCCGGCCAGACTATCTGCGGATCGGAGAACTGCGCCGCGCGCTGAGCGTCCCCCTCGCCGCCTTCACCGCCACCGCAGATGCCGAAACGCAGGACGAGATCGTCGAAAAACTGTTCGACGGCACGCCCCCCAACAAGTTTCTGCGCGGGTTCGACCGCCCCAACATCCATCTGGCCTTTGGCACCAAAGATGGCCCCCGCAAACAGATCCTCGACTTTGCCGAAGCGCGCAAAGGCCAGTCGGGCATTGTCTATTGCGGCACCCGAAACAAAACCGAGGTGCTCGCGCAAGCCTTACGCGCCGAGGGGCACTCTGCCTGCCACTATCATGGCGGAATGGAGGCCGAGGATCGTCGCATTGTCGAAACCCGCTTTGCCCGCGAAGACGGGTTGATCGTGGTTGCCACCGTGGCTTTTGGCATGGGCATCGACAAACCCGACATCCGATGGGTCGCCCATGCAGACCTGCCCAAATCCATCGAGGCCTATTATCAGGAAATCGGTCGTGCGGGCCGTGACGGTGGCCCTGCCGAGACGCTGACTCTGTTCGGCTCCGACGATATCCGCCTGCGCCGCTCGCAAATCGACGAAGGGTTGGCCCCGCCAGAACGTCGCATGGCCGACCATGCACGCCTGAATTCGTTATTGGGTCTGGCCGAGGCATTGGAATGTCGCCGTCAAACTCTGTTAGGTTACTTCGGAGAACAGGCAGAACCTTGCGGCAAGTGTGATCTGTGTGACACTCCGCCCGAAGTGTTCGATGGGACCACGCCCGTCCGCATGGCCTTGTCCGCGATCCTGCGCACCGAAGAATGGTTCGGCGCCGGCCACCTGATCGACATCCTGCTGGGTAATGAAACCGACAAGATCCGCGCCCGGCGCCATGACCAACTGTCGACCTATGGGATCGGCAAAGAGTGGTCGCGCCCGCAATGGCAGGCCATCTTCCGGCAGATGATGGGGCATGATCTGGTCCGCCCGGACCCCGAACGCCACGGCGCACTGCAAATGACCGAGGCTGCCAAGCCCATCCTGAAGGGTGAGGCCCGGATCAACCTGCGCAAGGACACATTGCGCAAGGCCGGACGCCGCCCGGCGGTCAAAATGATGGTGTCCGAAGAAGACGCGCCGCTGCTATCGGCCTTGAAAGCCAAACGGCGCGCTTTGGCCGAAGCCGCGCGGGTACCGGCCTATGTCATCTTCCCTGACCGCACGCTAATCGAAATGGCTGAGAAACGCCCCCTGTCGCTGGACGATATGGCCCGAATTGGCGGGGTCGGCGCGAAAAAGCTGGAACGTTATGGTGACACGTTTCTTGAAGTCGTCACCGGTGAGGTTGAAGCCGTTCATCCCGCGCGCCGCAAATTGGCTGGCCGCGATCAGGGCGATATCTATGATCAGTTGCTTGAAGTGCAGTCGCAGCTGTCACGCGGTCCGGAGGGGATCGACAAGCCGCTAACTTGCTCGGCCTCGCAACTGGCCAAGGTCGCACAGTTGCGGTCAGGTGACCCGCGCGCGATCGAACATGTTCTGGGCAACCGCCGTCACGAAAGGTTTGGAGCCGCCTTTCTGGACGTGCTGCGACAGACGGACTAGATACGGCCGAGTACAGGCAAGGAAAGAGAGCGGATATGCTGGTAGTTATTTCCCCGGCCAAGCGGCTGGACTGGGCGGAACGGGATGTCGAAGTCACGCAGCCAGACTTTCAGGACGATGCCATTCGCCTGTCGAAAACCGCCCGCAATCTGACGTTGGGTGATCTGAAAAAACTGATGGACCTAAGCGATGATCTCGCGCGCCTGAACCGCGACCGGTATCGCGCATTCTCAGACGCGCCCGAGGAGGATGTGACTCGCCCCGCCGCGCTGGCCTTTGCGGGCGACACCTATCAGGGGCTCGAAGCTGCGTCGCTGGATGCCGAGGAGATGGCCTGGGCGCAGGATCATCTTCGCATTCTGTCCGGTCTTTACGGTGTGCTGCGCCCGCTGGATTCCATTCAGGCCTATCGGCTTGAGATGGGCAGCAAGCTTAAAACCCGCCGCGGAAAGAACCTGTATGAGTACTGGCGCGATCAACTGAGCAAAGCGCTTAATGCGCAAGGTGCTGAAGTTGGATCGGACGTTCTGGTGAACTGCGCCAGCCAGGAATATTTCGGCGCAGTAGACCTTAAAGCACTGAAGCTGCGCGTTATCACCCCTGTTTTCATGGAAGACAAAGCAGGCACGCCTAAGATCGTGAGCTTTTTTGCCAAAAAAGCGCGCGGTGCGATGGCACGGTATGTCATTCAGCACAGGTTGGACGCCCCCAAAGGACTGCTGGACTTTGACTCAGGTGGCTATGAATACCGCCCCGATTTGTCAGAAGAAAACAAACCCGTCTTTGTGCGGCCCTATCAGGCCTGATCCAACATAGACGGATCATAAGCGACGAGTTCAACAGTATTGCCTTCGGGGTCTTCGGTGAAGATACCGCGCCAGCCGATCCATCCGAACTGCTCGACCCGGTAGGGTTGGCCATGGTGGTCATACCACTGCATCACTGCCTCTTGTTCGTCGAATGGCAACGACAAGGCGATATGATGCAGGGATGACGCCCCACCCGTCACCGGTTTTTGCGACCCGGTAGGATGCAACCCTGGTCGCGGGGCGGCGGTGTGGTGAAACAGGGCCAGGACCTGCGTATGGCCACCATATCCGGGCGCAATCTGGAAAAAGGTGATCGCGCTGTTGTGGTCACCGCTAAGACGCTCTAACCCGATCACGTTTTCATAAAACGCGACCATGGCGGCCATATCCACGCAGCGGATGGCAATTTCACCCAGCGCGCGGGGCTGAAATCCACGATCTTCAGACATGGGTTCAATCTAGTCAGCCCAGATTTCCTCTGCAACAACCGGGCAGCAATCATCCGGCCTATGGGTCAGAACCATCTGGTGAATCGTCTGCTTTTGCAGCGGTTTGGTCAGGTAGTGATCCAGCCCGGCTGATAAGATTCCCTGATCGTCACCAGCCATCGCATGAGCTGTAAGGGCGACAATAGGAACACGTCGGCCGGTCTCAATCTCGCGGCGCCGGATTTCGGCCGTGGCCTGTTTGCCGTCCATTTTAGGCATCGAGATATCCATAAAGATAAGGTCGGGGTCAAACTCCTGATACTCCTGCACCGCTTCGATCCCGTTGCCGGCAAAGCGCAGGTCAATGTGCAAATCCTTGACCATCTTCTTAAGGATCAGTTGGTTGGTCCGGTTATCCTCGGCCGCCAGAACACGCATGATGCGCTGCGTTCCTTCACAAGCAGGCTGGTTAAGTTCCTGGCTGATTGGTGCGGTCTCCGAAAGCGCCTCAACGCCCTGTGGGCGGCCAAGCGCTTTCAGGCGCGCGTATAGCTCGGCCCTGGGGATCGGCTTTTGTAGAACGCCTTCGATCAGGTGGCGCGCGGGGTGGGCGTGAATGACACCGGGATTGGCCGCCATCACGACAACCGGCAGAGCGCCCCACCCCCTGTCTTTCAGCAGGACAGCCAGCTCAAGCCCGTCCATGTCGGGCAGGTCATGATCGCACAGCAGAAGGTCCACACTGTCGTCCAGCGCCGTCAGCGCCTCTCGCCCCGACGTGCAAACGGTGACCTGCACCCCCAGCCGACCCAGCTGTTTGGACAGGATCGCGCAGTTGGCTGCCAGATCCTCGACGATCATCACATGGCGCAGGCGCCCGTCAAGATCGGGCGGGGCGGGTTGCGGGCCTTCAGCGGTCGGCAGTGAGACCCGAAAGCCAAAGCAGGACCCCTGCCCCGGCTCGCTATCCACCCAGATTGAACCGCCCATCAATGTGATCAGCCGCTTGGTAATAGCAAGGCCCAGACCGGTTCCTTCAAAGGCCCGGTTTCGCTCGTCTTCGACCTGATTGAATTCGCCAAAAATATGCCCGATTTTGTCTTCGTCGATGCCGATACCGGTATCTTCGATTGCAACATGCACGTCGCAGGATTGGGTATCTGGGTTAGGCACACCGGTGACACGGATCAGGACATGGCCCTCGGACGTAAACTTGACCGCATTGCCGACGAGATTGGTCAAAACCTGCCGGACCCGCCCCGGATCGCCAACAAACAATGTGGGCAGGAACAGATCGTAATCCACCAATAGCGTCAGACCTTTATCGCGCACGCTGGGTTGCAGCAGCATCGCGACTTCAAGAATGCAGCGTTCAAAGTCGAACTGTTCCGGGTGCAGGGTCAGCTTGTCCGCCTCGATCTTGGAATAGTCCAGGACGTCGTTGATAATCACCAAAAGCGCCTCGCCCGAGTTGCGGATGGTGTTCAAATACAGCCGTTGTTCTTCATCCAAAGGTGTTTCGGTCAGCAATTCAGTCATGCCCACGATGCCGTTCATCGGGGTTCGGATTTCATGGCTCATATTGGCCAGAAAGGCCGATTTGGCACGGTTTGCTGCCTCGGCCCGTTCACGAGCAGCGGTCAATTCGGCCTCATGGCGCACGGATGCCGAGATGTTCAGGGCCAGACTCACCACATCGCCACCATGACCGCGCTGGTCGATCAGCTTGATGTAATGGCCGTTCCACAGCCGGATAACCTCGGGCTGGGGGTGTGGCATGGCCCATCTCTGCAGCATTCTATCGCGCCAGCCGGGCGTCGGCTCGGACCCAAGATCAATCAGCCCCTCAGTCGTCAGAATCTCCAGAATCCTCGGATAGGTTACACCCGGCGCAACCTCTTCCAGCCCGTCAAAGACGCTTAAGTAAGCCGCGTTTGCCCCGATCAGGCGACTTTCCTCGTCAAAGAACGCGAATCCATCCTGAATGGTTTGGATTGAATGCCACAGGCGTCGCTCGGCCACCTCGATCTTGGCGTTGGCGACCGTCAGATCGGACTTAACCTTTTCATTCTCACCCCGGACCGTTTCAACCTCGGCCTGGGTTTCACCGATCCGCTTGGTCAATGCCATCGCATGCAGGCCCAGTTTGCGGTTCGCAGCCGACAGCTCTGCCTGTTTCATTTCTAACAACCGCTCGGCCGCCAGACGTGCGCGCCGTTCCTGTGACAGTTTTCCTGCAAGACTCATCTTTGGTGTTTCCGGGACAATCTGCGTCCAGCATCCGGGCAGAGAGTGAAGAACTGTTTAAGCCGTTGCCCAATGATCGAACCTCGTGCCACTCTTGCCAAAACGGAGGTGTGATATGCGGTGTTTCTTCGGCGCGTTGTTGGCCTGTGGCGTATTTGCTCATCCTGTGGCGGCGGGCTGCGCAACGGATGGCCAGATCGATCGGTTCGTCGCGGATTACCTCTCAGCTGCACGCACACCTGCCCTTTCATCTGATGGCACAATGAATGACGCGCTGTGCACGCAAGCGCGCATAGTGTCCGCATTAGAGCCACATTTAGGGCCGGTCATCGGCTACAAGGCCGGTTTGACCAGCGCGTCGGAACCGGTGCAGGGCGTTTTGTTCCGCGACATGATGCTGGATGACGGCGCGACCGTTCCATCAGACTGGGGTGCGCGACCGGTGTTTGAGGCCGATCTGGTGCTGGTTGTGGGCGACGCGGATATCAATCAGGCCACATCGCCAGAGGAGGTGCTGCAAGGCGTCTCAGCCATCCGCCCGTTTATCGAACTACCTGACCTGACCTTTGCCGAGGGTGAACCGATCACCCCGGTCACACTGACAGCAATTAGCGTTGCTCCGAAACTGGGCGTTTTGGGTGTAGAAATCCCTGTGTCCGATCCGGCAGCTATGGTGCAGGCCTTGGCTGATATGACTGTCACCCTCCGTGCCGCAGATGACGAGATTCTGGCGCAGGTACCGGGCACAGCGGTACTGGGGCATCCGGCCAATGCCGCCCTTTGGCTGATGTCCAAAGGGATTGAATTTCAACCGGGGGACTTGATTTCCGTCGGATCATTCGGGCCGTTGTTCCCGCCTGTAAAGGGTAAAGGCGGGGCATCAGTGTCCTACGACGGCTTGCCCGGCAATCCCACGGTCAGCGTGGTGTTTGACTGACCTGTCACCGCCCCTCGCGCAGCCAGCCCGCCAAAAGGAACCCGCCCGCCAGCAGCAATACAAGCCAAGGTGGCAATAGCCCGGCCTGCGTCACGTCACGTGTTTCATAGGCGTTGCGCGGGGTCAGACCGATCCATCCGCGCCCTGATGCGGGACGCCCGGCACGTACGTTGCGGATCGACGGCAAACCCTCCTCCAAACGTACCGTACCGCCGCGCAATTCTGCCGTCACAGGTTCCAGTACCTCGGCCGTTGCGATCGTGCGTTCGAATTCCTTGGGGGCAGCAGGGCCCAGCCCGATGACGGTGGATTGTTCCCCTTCCTGCAGGCGGTAGAGGCCAATTTCCGGCCCGAAATACTGTGCTTCGAACCGCCCTGGAGAGACCTCATCGAGGGTAATCTCGACCGTTTCGCCGTTCGGACGAGTTATGGTTACCGGCCCGACCTCATCCCCCAGCGTTTGACGGATGATGCGCATCACCTGACCATTGGCCTCAGCCCACAGAGCCTCTTCCTCAAGCTCCGGCTCTTTCATCATCCAATGCGCCAACCTGCGCAGTAATTCCAGCTGCGGTCCGCCGCCTTCGAATCCCCGGCTCCACAACCAGGCATGGTCCGAGGCCAGCAGCGCCACGCGCCCTTCGCCAACACGGTTGAGCACCAACAGGGGCCGGTCATCCACGCCCGTCATCAACACCTCACCCGTGCGGTGATTGACGTCGATCTGGCGCAGCCAAGCACCCCAGTTATCCGAGTCGCCAAGGTCAGTCGTAACCGGATGGCGATGCCCCAGGTCGGTGACCATCGGCACATAGCGTTCCTCGATCACCCGCGCGGTAGGTTGCGCAGGCAAGATCGGTGCCAGGGGTGAGCGGAAGATACTGTCAGCGCTGGCAAAATCTGGTCCGGCAGCAACAAGAACGGCACCGCCTTCGTTGATATAGTTGGTGACGTTGTCCAGATAGATCGCCGGTAGGATGCCGCGCCGCTTGTAGCGGTCAAAAATGATCAGGTCGAAATCGTTGATCTTTTCCAGAAACAGCTCGCGCGTCGGGAAGGCGATCAGCGAAAGCTCGTCCACCGGCACCCCGTCCTGCTTTTCAGGGGGGCGCAGAATGGTGAAATGCACAAGATCCACAGAACTGTCGGATTTCAGCAAGTTGCGCCATGTTCGCCCACCCGGATGTGGCTCTCCAGACACCAGCAACACGCGCAGCCGGTCACGGACCCCGTTCATCTGGATCAGCGCCGTATTGTTGCGATCGGTCAGCTCGCCCTCGGCCTCTGGCACGGTGAACTGAATCACGTTGCGCCCGCCATGGGGCAGCGTGACCGGCAGTTCGACATCAACACCAATGGGAATCGTGAATTGTTCGGCTTCGGCCCCGTCGACCGAAATTTCTAGTGGCGCGGTCGTGGCCCCAGTGGGTGCTGCACCGCTATCCTCAACCCTTAGGGTCAAGGTAACGGGTTCATCAATAATGGCAAAGGCAGGCGCATTGCGGACGATCAGACGGCGATCCCAATCCGTTGCACGCCCTGTCTGCAAAAGGTGCATGGGCGCAGGCAGTTCGGGGGCCCGATCGGCATCATGCACGATGCCGTCCGACACCACCAAAATGCCCGCGATCCGCGCGCGTGGTTCTTCGGCCAACGCTTCGTTCAGGGCCGCCATAATTTGGGTGCCTTCGTCCCCGTTTCCGTCACCTACGCGAATGCGGCGTAGTTCCGTATTGTCACGGGATTCAATCTCGGCCGCCAATTCCTTTGTGGCCTGTGCAGTCTGATCCGCCCGGTCCGAAAGGGTCTGACTGGCGCTTTCATCCTCGATCATCAGAACGATATCGGTCAGCGGCGTGCGATCTTCGATCTGATAGACCGGACCTGACAGCGCAGCGATCACAACCAGCGCCGCCAAACCGCGCAAAGCCCAGCCAGACAGACCACGCCACAGCGCCAGAACAACCCCAGCGACGGCAATCGCAACCACGATGGCCAGAACAGGCCAGGGGATCAGCGGATCGAAGATGACGGTTCCTGTCATTGTCCCAACCTGTCCAGCAAGGCAGGCACGTGCACCTGATCTGATTTGTAGTTCCCGGTCAGCACATGCATCACCAGATTGACACCAAAGCGGTTTGCAAGCTCACGCTGCCGCTCACCCGCATACCCGCGGCCAACCGGCAGTAGTGCCTGACCGTTGCGATCAATGGCCCAGGCCGCACCCCAGTCATTGCCGCCAATCACCACCGGTGTCACGTTGTCATTGAGGTTGCGAAACGGCATGCCTTCGATCTGTTCGGCATCCATGGGTGCCGCCTCGACCCAAACTTCGGTACCCGCATAGCGACCCGGGAAATCCTGCAAAAGGTAGAAGGCACGGGTCAGGACATGGTCACGCGGAACAGGCTCTAACGAAGGGATATTCAGCGGGGCCGCGATCTGTTGCAGCTTGCGCCCATTCGGGCTGGCGGCCCCGAAGCGGGCTACATCCGCGTCTCGCGTGTCGAACAGGATCATCCCGCCCGAGCGCAGGTAAGCGTTGAGCTTGGCATAAGCCTCAGCCGACGGTTGCGGCTGGTCGGGTGAGATCGGCCAATAAAGCAGCGGGAAAAACGCCAACTCGTCCCGTTCCAGATCCACGCCAATGGGTTCAGCAGGTTCTACCGAAGTTCGGAAAAACAACGTCTGAGCCAATCCGCGCATTCCTGCAGCCGCAATATCGTCAACCTGCTGATCACCCGTCAGAACATGCGCCAGAACCAATTCCTGTGTGGCGCTCAACGCGAAATCTGTACTTTCGGGCGTTTGGGCCTGTACTTCGGGCACCAGCAAAATTGCCCCCAGTGCGATAGCCGCTGCTCTGGCCAAACCCAGGCGACCGGACAACGCCAGCGAGGCGATCACGTCGATCGTCAGTAACAACAATGCAAGGCTCAGCAGGATGCCCCCAATCGGTGTTTCGGTGCTAACCTCCTGGCCCTTGATCGGAACATCCGACGGCCAGACCGCTGGGCTGAGAACCGTTTCATCGGTCAGAACATTACGTGCCAATTTCTGCTTGCCGCTTTCGTAAAGGCCGGGTCGCAGATCGGGACCGATCTGACCGGTCACAAGCTCAACACCATCGACGCCCGGTAGATTTCCGGCATCAGACAGAACACCAAAGCCATCCAAAACCTGAATCGGTTCCCACGTGGTGCCTTGCAACTGTGACTCCTGCCGCGATTTCGCCGCTGACGACACCGCCAGCCGGTCCAGCATTTCAACAAAAAGCCCAGACAAGGGAAGGCTGGACCATTCCGCATCCGCCGTGACATGGAACAGTACCACCTGCCCCAAACCCAACGCTTTGCGGGTCACCAAGGGCGTGCCATCCGAAAGTGAGGCAATAACCCGATCAGCCAAGTTAGGGTCTGGTTGCGCCATGACTTGCGTGGTCACTGTGACATCTTCCGGCACCTGAAGTCCGTAGAAGGGCGAGTTCTCCGGGAAAGGTGCCAGCCCTTTGGCTTCGCCCCAGCTCATCGCGCCACCGACCGAGCGTCCGCCGCTGCGCAGGCGCACCGGCAAAAGGGTGTCTTCGGCATCCCGGCCAAGATCGCTGGCCGCCATCCGCGGACCGGCAAAGCGCAGCAGCAAACCGCCCTGTTCCACCCATTCGACCAGCGCCGCTTGTTCGGACCCTGCCAGTTTCGCCACATCGGCCAGCACGATCACATCGGGATTGGCGGGCAGGACTTCCAGCAATCCGCCATCGACAAAGTCCGCCGTAGGGGTCAGAACTTGCGTCAGGTAATGCAACGGCGACAAAAGCTCTAACCCTTCGCGGTTCAGCGATCCGGCAATCAGGGCGACTTCGCGCCGCCGCAAGCTGTCATCGGTCAGCGTAACGGCCCCAGCCGAACGCTCACCCTGAATCTCAAACCGGGTGATGCGCGCGCGCAGTTCTGAAGGCAGCGACAGTTCTACCTGCGCTTGTGTCTCACCGCTGGCAAACTCCATCTCGGCCGATTGCAGAACACGCATTGCACCGGCGGGGTCACGCCCCTGAGCCAGAATCGTGATGCGATCTGCAGGACCGGGTTCCGCCCGTTGCGCGGACAATTGAATAACCCCGTCCTGATATGTAGCAGGCAGAATCGCAACCGCAGGCGACGGGGCCTGATAGACTGTCACATCACCGCGCGCGCGCAGGGCAGCCAAAATCGCCTCGTGCCCCTCGTAGGCCAGGCGGTCGCTGAACCAATGGGTGTCAAACCCTCCGTCCACCTGATCCATGGCAGCCAGCGCCATATCGACTTGCGCCCGGGTCGGTTGCCACGGTGTCGGGGTCAGCCCGGGTAAACGGCCGCGCCATGCTTCGGCGGCTTGGAAAACGGGGGCTTCAGGTTCGGTCAGGCGCAGGATAGCCACGGTGCGACCCGCGCGCCCGGCCTCGGTCAGCTGCACATTGATCTGATCCAGCGTTGTTGACCAGCGGGTCGCCCCGGCCCAGCTGGCATCCAGCACCAGCAGCAACGGACCCGAGCCTGCCTGATCGCGCGAGGGGTTCAGGACCGGTCCGGCCAATCCAATGATAATCGCCGCCGCCGCCAGCATGCGCAGCAACAGCAGCCACCATGGGGTGCGGTCAGAAACGCTTTCGTCATCCCTCAACCCCAGCAGTAGCGTCACGGCCGGGAACAACCGACGGATCGGTGCGGGTGGCACGGCACGCAAGATCAGCCACAGGATCGGCAGGGTCAAAAGACCCATCAACACCCACGGTGCGGTAAAGCCAATGCCCGCCAGAATCGTCATCCCGTACCCCCATCCAGCGCACGATAGAGCCACAACAGAGCCGCTTGCGCACTGTCATCGGTGTGATGCAGCCCCAGTTGCCACCCCGTCGCGCGGCACAGCCGGGTCAGTGCGTCCTTACGCTTGGCAAGCCGTTCCAGGTACCGCTCACGCAGATCTCCGGCCTTTAGGGTTTCATGGCGAACGGAACCGCCGACGCTTTCAAAGATCGTACGACCCCGGTAGGGAAAGGTCTCTTCTCCGGGATCGAGAACCTGCAGCACCAGGCCTCGCACCCCACGGTCGGCGGCTTTGGTGAGGGCCAGCTCAACCTCATCCAGCGGACCAAGGAAATCGGAAATGAAAACGGCGCGGGCATGCGGGATCATGGCGCGGTGTTCGGGTGGCGCATAGTCGGACTCAGCATCCTCGGACCATGCTTCTGCCAGTCGGATGACCTGCGCGTTGCCGCGCCGTGGCGGCAGGGTCGTGCCGGTCAAGCCGACGCGCTCACCCCCGCGCACCAGCAGGATCGCGGTTGCCAACCCCAGCAGACGAGCGCGGTCGGCCTTGGTGGGCAGGTTCTTGTCGGACGCAAACCGCATCGACGCGCCCTGATCGACCCACAGCATTACCGATTGCGCAATTTGCCACTCACGTTCGCGCACAAATTGCTGATCCCCCCTGGCAGAGCGCCGATGGTCGATCATCCGGCGGCTGTCGCCGATCTGAGCAGGGCGATATTGCCAGAAGTCATCACCAAGCCCCGCGCGACGGCGGCCGTGGTCGCCCAGCAGAACGGTTCCGGCCAATTGCTCAGCCCGTGCCAACAACGGCGGCAGCCGGGACGCCTCGGCTTCAGATCTTTCTCGAAGGTTTAGCGCCGCATTCACGCCGCAGCCTCGGTGCGGACAAGACCAGCGGCAGTCGAGTCGATCAGGTCAGCCAAACTGTCACCGCGCGCCCGCGCCGCAAAGTTCAACGCCATCCGGTGGCTGAGCACCGGACGCGCCATGTCCAGCACATCCTCGGAATTTGGGGCCAAACGCCCCTGCAGCATCGCCCGGGCGCGCACTGTCATCATCAGCGCTTGTGCAGCACGGGGGCCGGGGCCCCAGGCGACGGTTTCAGCCACCCGTTCGGAAACACCCGCCTCTTCGGGGCGGAAGGCGCGGACAAGATCGAGGATCAGTTCCACAACAGAGTCCCCGACCGGCATACGGCGCAACAGGGTCTGAGCGGCCAACAGCTCTTCCTTGCTGAAAATCTTGTGCGCTTCGTCCTCTTCTACGCCAGTCGTGGCCAAAAGAATATCGCGCTCGGTCTGGCGATCGGGATAATCCACGTCTATCCGCACCAAAAAGCGGTCCAGCTGCGCCTCGGGCAGTGGATAAGTACCCTCTTGTTCGATCGGGTTTTGCGTCGCCAATACGTGGAATGGTTCACCCAGATCGCGGTCTTCGCCAGCCACAGTCACAGTGCGTTCCTGCATCGCCTGCAAAAGCGCTGACTGAGTCCGGGGGCTGGCGCGGTTGATTTCGTCCGCCATCAATAGCTGACAGAAGATCGGACCGGAAATAAAACGAAAGTGGCGGCTGCCATCCTCGGCTGTGTCCAAAACCTCGGACCCCAGAATATCGGCAGGCATCAGGTCGGGCGTGAACTGGATGCGGTTACCGTGCAGACCCATCACGGTCGACAGCGTTTCAACCAGCCGCGTCTTGCCAAGCCCAGGCAGGCCGATCAGCAGGGCGTGCCCACCGCACAACAGCGCGGTCAGCGTCAGGTCCACGACCCTTTCCTGTCCGATAAAGCGACGGGTGATCGAGGCCTTGGCCTCTTGTAGCTTAATTTCCAGCGCTTCGATCTCGGACACGAGGTCGGCAGGTTCGGTCATGACTTTCCCTTCCGTGGACTATTATGGTTCAAGTGTATCGCGCGAAAAGGAAATGGCAAAAGCAATGAGCGGACAAAAACCTGTGACCCCCTCTCCGGACGGGCTGGCGGCCTCGGTCAAAGCGGCCAAAACCAGGGGTTTACCCCCTGTTCACCTGTGGAATCCTCCGTTTTGCGGCGATTTGGACATCCATATCGCAAAAGATGGGTCTTGGACTTATTTAGGGTCACCGATCAACCGGTTCGAGCTTGTGAAGCTTTTTTCCTCAATTCTTAAGAAAGAAGACGGGAAATACTACCTTGTGACCCCGGTGGAAAAGGTGGGAATCACTGTCGAGGATGCGCCGTTTGTGGCCGTGGATTTTGATGCGACAGGCGAGGGTCGGGCCCAAATACTGACATTTACGACCCGTGTTGGTGATACCGCGATTGCTGGCCCTGATCACCCAATCCGGATTGTCATCGATCCCGAAACAGACGAGCCGTCACCTTATGTATTGGTTCGCGCAAATCTTGAGGCGCGCATAGATCGCAAAAGCTTTTATCGTCTTGTGGACATTGCAACGCACAAAGATGGCTGGTTTGGCGTCTGGTCCGGTGGGCAGTTTTTCCCGCTTGTCCGGTCGGACAGCCTGACCGACTAGGCCGGTTTTGCGACCCGACGATCCTGTGCCAGAACAACAGCCATTGCCACGACCCCTGCGCCCAGCGCTCGGGTCCAGTTCCACTCTTCGCCCAGCACCAGCATGATCAGCATCACGTAGAAGGGGGCGACATTGATGTGAAAGGACGTAAGCGCGACGCCCAGTTTGCCAATCGATGCGACAAACAGGATCTGGCTGAGCGCCATGGAAATCAGCGAATAGATCGCCAGCATCCCAATTTGACGCGTGTCGATAGAAATGGACGGCACGATATCCATGCCCAGATGATGTGCGCCGGCCATCAGGATGGTTGCCATGAAGAACCCGCCAACAAATGTGACCGCTGCGCGCCCGGTCTGGCTTAATTCGGGGAAATCTCGCGAGGTTGCCTGGCTACCCCAGCAAAACAGGGCTGTCGCTGCAACGGCACAGGCCGCGCCCAAACCCAACTGTGCCGGGGCTACCGCGCTGGTGGCGATCAATCCACCCACTACCGAGATCAGAACCCCAACAGCAAAATTCCACTTGAGTCGCCGAGTACCAGACGCAAGTTCCAGCAATGTCGCAATCAATGGCGCGCATGAGGCAATGATGGCCGTTGTGACCGGGTCCGTCAGTTTTTGCGCCACGATCAGCAGAAACATCCCCAGACCGATGCCAAACCCGCCGACAACAAACGCATGTCCCCAACGGGCGCGCAGAACCCGTTCCTGGCCATCTATCATGACCCAGATCGGGAGTAGAAACGCAACAGCCATGGCCATGCGCGCAACCAACAGCGCAACTGGCGGCCATGTCTGCAACAGCACCTCGGCCGCCGGAAACCCAGCCGCCCACGTCAGCATGGATGCCACTGCCAAGCCGTTGCCGGACAAGGCCGAATTTTGCCCGGCAGACGCAGAAAGGGCGTTCCCGCGCGCGGGGTCTGGGCTCATCGCCATTATGTTCGAACCTTTTGTTGGCACGGCGTTCTGAAATGATTCGCCGCGTTGCCCCGACCCTCGCTGATTCAGTCAGGCCGATCTGGTCGAATTTCGACAAACTGTCGTTTTCAGTCTCTTTCGTTAAAATCGCCTCGCGGATAAGGTCAGCGCACCAGCTAACCAAAGGCCTCCGATGCCAAAATTCGCAGCCAATATCTCTCTGCTCTTTGCCGAGCTTCCCTACTTGGACCGGTTTCAGGCCGCCGCAGAGGCCGGGTTCAAGGCGGTCGAGATTCTGTTTCCCTACGACCTGGCCGCCAAAGAGACACACCGCGCGTTGCTGGCCAACGGTTTGGATCTGGTGCTGATCAATGCGCCCCCACCCAATTACACCGGCGGTGATCCCGGTTATGCCGCTGTTCCCGGTGGCGAAGGCCGGTTCCATTCGGATATCCGCCGCGTTTTGCGCTATGCTCAGGTGCTCCGCCCGGGGCTGATCCACATCATGTCAGGCTATTCCTCGGGACCGGACGCGTTTGAATGCATGGTGCACAACCTGCAATGGGCGGCCGACCTTGCACCGCACCAACAATTTACGATTGAACCGCTCAACCCCGTGTCTCAGCCCGATTACTTCCTCAATGATTACAACCTGGCTGCTGATATCCTGGACCGTGTCGACCGCCCAAATGTCGGCCTGCAATATGACAGCTTTCACGCCCATATGATCCACGGAGATGCGCTGCAGGTTTGGGAACAGTTTCATCCATGGGTCGTACATGCCCAGGTCGGAGCCGCCCCGGACCGCTCTGAACCGGGGCGCGGTCCGACGGATTTCGCTCAGCTTTTTAACGCTATGACGGCGTCGGGATATTCCGGTTGGGTTAGCGCCGAATACACACCGTCAACATCCAGAACCGTGCACTCATTGGGCTGGATGTGACGCCAGATTCCCTATTCCGTCTGGCAATCAGGGGGAAAATATCTAAAACCGGGGCATCGCGACCTTAAGGATGCCCGAAATGATCCCTGCCCGCTTGGCCCACGCTGTATTCGGACTGATCATGTCCGGCCTCATGTCCTGTATCGTCACTGGCATCGCCACGGTCAAAGCTGTCGGTTTCGGACCGTCCACATTTGGTGACTGGATGGGTTCCTGGGCTTTTTGCTGGCCCATCGCCTTCGCCGTCATCCTGACCCTTGGACCAACAGTAAAACGTATGGTCGAGGGCTGGGTCAGACCGCAGGACTGACCCGCTGCAAAGAGGGCCCGCCGGGCCTGATGAGCAGCGCCGCACCCTTTTGTGCAGCTAGTGTGCTTCGGCCCAATTGGCGCCCTGTCCGGCATCCACGCTCAGCTTCACATCCAGCTTCACAGCTGGATCAGATGCGCCTTCCATCACGTCGCGTGCGACATCGATCAAAGGGTCCACCGCATCCTCGGCGACTTCGAACAGCAATTCGTCATGCACCTGCAGCAGCATCTTGGCGGGCAGACCATTGATCGCGTCCGGCATCCGCACCATCGCGCGCCGGATCACATCCGCCGCCGTTCCTTGAATCGGCGCATTGATCGCCGCCCGGCGCGAGAAGCCCGCATGAGGCCCTTTGGCGTTAATCTCAGGTGTATGGATTTTACGTCCGAACAAAGTCTGCACATAGCCATGCTCTTTAGCGAAGGCGACAGTGTCGTCCATATACTTTCGAATACCCGGGAAGCGTTCGAAATAACGGTCGATGAACCCCTGTGCCTCGGCCCGCGGGATGCGCAGATTGCGCGCCAGGCCAAAGCCCGAAATGCCATAGATCACACCAAAGTTGATCGCCTTGGCCTGACGCCGGATATCCGGCGTCATCTCATCCAGCGGCACATCGAACATCTCGGACGCGGTCATGGCGTGAATGTCCAGCCCATCGGAAAATGCCTGTTTCAGAGCCGAAATATCAGCGATATGCGCCAGAATGCGCAGCTCGATCTGGCTGTAGTCGAGGCTGACCAGCACATTGCCCGGCTCAGCGATGAACGCCTCGCGAATGCGCCGACCCTCCTCGGTGCGCACGGGGATGTTCTGCAGGTTCGGATCGGTCGAGGCCAGACGCCCGGTGTTGGCTCCGGTGATCGAATAAGACGTATGCACCCGGCCCGTATCTGGATTGATATGGGTCTGCAGCGCGTCGGTGTAGGTCGATTTCAGCTTGGACAATTGCCGCCAATCCAGCACCCGCCGAGGCAATTCATGCTCGGTCGCGAGGTCTTCGAGAATGTCAGCCCCGGTCGAATATTTCCCGGTCTTCCCCTTTTTGCCGCCTTCCAGACCCATCTTGTCAAACAGGATCTCGCCCAGTTGAGCGGGGGAACCGACGTTGAAATTCTCGCCCGCCAACTCGTGAATTTCAGCCTCTAATCCGGCCATTTTCTGAGCAAAAGCATTGGACATCCGGCTCAGCACATCGCGGTCAACCTTGATACCGTGCATCTCCATCTCGGCCAGAACCGGCACCAGCGGGCGTTCGAGCGTTTCATAGACGGTTGTCACCTGCACCTGATGCAGTTGCGGTTTGAACAGCTTCCATAGGCGCAGAGTAATATCGGCATCTTCGGCCGCATAGGCGGTCGCTTCATCAATCGGCACCTTGTCGAATGTGATCGCCGATTTACCCGAACCCAGCAGCGGTTTGATCGGGATCGGCGTGTGATTCAGATAGCGTTCGGACAAGGTATCCATACCATGCCCATGCTCACCCCCATGCATTGCATAGGACATCAGCATCGTGTCATCGATGGGCGACACATTCACGCCATAGCGGGCGAAAATCTTGTCGTCATACTTCATGTTCTGCCCGATCTTCAGGATCGACGGATCCTCGAGCATCGGCTTCAGCAGCTTCAGAACCTCATTTATGGGCATTTGCTCCTCAGCCAGCGCGTCTGAACCGAACAGATCGTCGCTGGCGCTTTCGCGGTGGATCAGCGGGATGTAACACGCCTCGCCCGGCTCAACTGACAGAGAGATGCCGACAAGATCAGCTATCATTTCATTCAGGCCGGTGGTTTCCGTATCCACGGCGATCCAGCCGCGCTCATACGCCTGGTCGATCCATTTTTGCAGCGCACCCGCATCTCGCACGCATTCATATTTGGACGCGTCGAACGGGATGGCCTCGGCTTCGACCACCTCAGCAGCCGGCGCCGGCGCATCGGCAATCGCTGGCGCTTCGGCACCCAACTTGTCCGCGATCCGTTTAGTGAGCGTGCGAAACTCCATATCTGCCAGAAAACCCAGCAAGGTGTCAGGTTCGGGATCTTTCACCTCAAGATCGTCCAGCGTGAAATCCAGCGGTGTGTTCTCGTCCAGTTGCACCAGTTTCTTCGACAGCTCGATCTGGTCGCGCTTTTCGATCAGGGTCTGGCGGCGCTTTGGCTGCTTAATTTCTTCGGCCCGGTCCAGCAGCGTTTCCAGATCACCGTATTCGTTGATCAACAGGGCGGCCGTTTTGACCCCAATGCCTGGAGCCCCGGGAACGTTATCGACGCTGTCGCCCGCCAGTGCCTGCACATCAACCACGCGTTCAGGGCCAACGCCGAATTTCTCAATCACGCCATCGCGGTCGATGCGCTTGTTCTTCATCGCATCCAGCATTTCGACACCGCCGCCAACCAGCTGCATCAGGTCCTTGTCCGAGCTTACGATTGTCACACGCCCGCCCGCCTCACGCGCCTGCACAGCAAGGGTCGCGATGATGTCGTCGGCCTCGTACCCCTCCAACTCTTTGCAAGCGATGTTGAAGGCTTTCGTTGCTTCGCGTGTCAGGGGCATCTGCGGGCGCAGGTCCTCGGGCATCGCTTCACGGTTGGCCTTGTAGAGGTCATACATATCGTTGCGGAACGTGTGCGAGCCTTTGTCGAAGATCACCGCCACATGGGTCGGTGCGTCCGGGCCAGCGTTCCCTTCAACATATTTCTGCAACATGTTGCAAAAGCCAGAAACTGCGCCAATCGGCAGTCCGTCCGATTTTCGTGTAAGCGGCGGCAGCGCGTGGTAGGCCCTGAAAATAAAGGCCGATCCGTCAATCAGATGCAGGTGACACCCTTTTCCGAAATTGCTCATGCGCGCGCTCCGTTCTGGTTGGAAACGGTTCTGCCACAGGCCCGCGCGGGTGGCCAGCAAAGAAGGTGGTCAATCCACACAAGAGGCCGGAAAACTGTGCCGGAACGTCAACGCAGGCCGTCAATCACGCGACACGGAATTCCTGCCCGGTTCTGTCCCAGATCAGTCCCACACGCTCGGCGATGCCGTTCATCTGCTTGTGCAGCGACCGGTCGTTCAATCTGCGGCTCAACGTGCGCAAGGGAATTAGATTGCGCTCTCCGTAACCATCGATCAGCAGAAACATCCGGGTTTGATTGCGCAGCCCGTAGACAATGTTGGTCTCGTGAATATCGCGGGCAACAATCTGAAGCTTAAACAGTTTTTGGGCAAAGCTGTTCAATTCACTCAGAACATCAGCGCTCAGCGCTCCATCCTCGCACAGCTTCGCAAGGGGATGTGCGAGCTGTCCGTCATCGGATTCGATCCGTTCCACAATGATCGCCGGGCCAATGTCGGTTTGCGCTATGCCAAAACATCGCGCCAAAGGCAGTTGCTCGATGTCGGTGCCGCTTTTCAGCGCCGCCTTCATCTCGCCCTCGATTTCTTTTAGCGCATTGCGGAATACAGAATCGGGCAGAAGCCGCCGGATCAACCGTTTTGCAAAGGATCGGTTGGGCCGTTTGCGCGGGCGCGTCACCTTTACCAATAAGTGAGATTGCCCCGGGCACGCATACACGTCTCGATGTCCGCCGCTGGCAATCGGGTCCTGATCGGACACCCGCAAAAGCTGCACTGCAAAAAGCATCCGGCCTCCGAATTTATTGCGCGTCGTGCTCCGACAGTACGTATTTGCAATCGCAATACGGGCACTCGACCCAGCCGGTATCTTCGGGGATCTGCAACCAAACGCGCGGATGGCCCAATGCACCTTCGCCGCCGTCACAGGCAACACGTGCGGTTTCGACGATCTTGGTTTCCGGTGCATCAAGTGTCACGGCTGGCGATCCTTCATTGGTTGTCGGCCTCGCGGGCATGCATTAGGTGCGTTTATGAGCGATGAGCAAACCGGGGGCAAGGGTCTCATGACCGATGCGGCAATCAGGATCGATGGACTGCGCAAGACCTATCGGGGTGGCAAGGGCCAGCCCGAGAAACAGGCACTGAAGGGCATAGACCTGAGCATTCCACGGGGGTCGGTGTTTGGCCTGCTGGGTCCGAACGGGGCCGGTAAATCGACCCTGATCAACATTCTGGCCGGTCTGGTGGTGAAATCTGCGGGTACAGTGTCGATTTGGGGGTACGATCAGGACCGCAACCCGCGCCAGTCCCGCGCCGCGATTGGCGTGATGCCCCAAGAGCTGAACCTTGACCCGTTTTTCACCCCCCGCGGCGCGTTGGAGGTGCAGGCCGGTTTGTACGGCGTACCCAAGGCCCAACGCCGCAGCGATGAGATCCTTGAACTGGTCGGTCTCAGCGACAAGGCCGAAGCCTATGCCCGCACGCTGTCGGGTGGCATGCGGCGGCGGTTGCTGCTGGCCAAGGCGCTGGTGCATCACCCCAAGATCCTGGTGCTGGATGAACCGACGGCAGGTGTGGATATCGAACTGCGCCAGATGCTCTGGACAAATGTGCGCAAGCTGAACGAACAGGGCATGACCATCATCCTGACCACCCATTACCTGGAAGAAGCGCAGGAAATGTGTGACGAGATTGCCATCATCAACCACGGTGAAAAAATCGCTCAGGACAGCACCGCCAACCTGCTGGGCCGAATGGATAGCCGCACCATGGTCATCGTTCCTGACAGCCCAGTCGTCGATCTGCCCGCAACCGAAGGGGTCGAAGCCGCCTTGCGCGACGATGGTAACCTTGTTCTGCAATATCGCAGCGCCCAAACCAACGCCGAGCAAGTTCTGGAATCCGTCCGCGCAGCCAATATCCGCATTCGCGACGTCCGCACTGAAGAGGCTGATCTAGAGGATGTGTTCCTCGCCTTGACGTCCAGCCGCTCCGAGGACGCCCCGGCGGCTGATCCGGATCAGCCGCGCCGGGGGATGCACAGGGTCAAGCTTTAGTCTCGGTCGATTCGGGCCTGATAGCAGTTGTTTCGCGCAGATCGGACGTGGATGTAGTCCACATCTGGTCGGGCAAAGATATCTCTGACTTTTGCACCGATCTGATCCGTGGGCGTGATCGCCCCGGTGCCATAGACGATGCGGTCATCTGTGCCATAGCCCTTAATTAGGTAGTCGGGCGACGAGGTCAGGATCTCGGGCAGGTCTTGCCCCTCGTATCGCTCACAGGGTGCAGCACACAGAAAGATTGGCCCGGTTTCCGCATATGGATGTGTCTCTAAAAAGGGCCTATGGGCCAAGATCAGCATTTCTTCGCCCTCGGGAATGTTCTGCAAACAATGGCGACACGGGTTACCGGCACCCGTTGAAACGGTCCGTTCTGGCGTTGCGCCATAGGAATCCGGGTGACCGGCCTGAAGGGCGCGTACGTCCTCGGTGGGCAATGCGGTGATTTTGAACATTTCAGGTCTCCTTTTTCCCGACATTGCCCATCGGACCAAACCCAATCGACCCGTTTCCTGCGCAAAGGACTCGAAAAAGAACAAAACGTGAATATAATATGGAATCGTCATGTATGCCGAGCTGTCGATCACGTCGAATTTCACCTTCCTCACCGGGGCGTCCCACCCCGAGGAGTATATGGAGCGTGCCGTCACCCTGGGCCTGCCCGCCATCGCCATCGCTGATGATAACTCGGTCGCTGGGATCGTCCGCGCCCATACGCAGGCGCGCGAGATCACCCGCAAGGTGCGCGAACGGCTGGAGTGGGAGGCGCAGAACACGTCCATAGGCCCGCCCTGCCCCGATCACATCCCGAAACCGCCCTCATATCCCGTCCACGCGGTGCCGCGCCTGATCCCGGCGGCACGGCTGATCTTTACCGACGCACCCACGGTTACCGCCCTGCCCCTGAACCGGCAGGGCTGGGCCAACCTGTGCCGCATCCTGTCCAAGGGCCGGCTGCGCGCCGAAAAGGGCGACTGCATCCTGCACTTGTCCGACCTGCTGGAGTTTTCCGACGGCCTCCACTTGCTGCTGTGGCCACAAACGGCCCGGTCTCCGGGCGGCGCGGACGCATGGCGGACACAAGCGCAACAGCTGACGCGCCGCTTTGCCGGGCGGATGCATCTGTTGATGCACCCCCGGTATGATGGCGCAGACAGCGCGTTTTTCTCTTTATTAGAGACTGAATCAAAACAACTCGACCTTCCCACCCTCGCCAGCGCCACGCCGCTGATGCATCACGGCACCCGCCGCAAGCTGGCCGATGTGGTGACCGCCATCCGCCTGCGCCGTAAGGTGGATGATCTGGGCCGCGAGGCACTAGCCAATGGTGAACAACGCCTGCGGTCCGAGGCCGAGATGCTGCGCATCTTCAAAGGGCATGAAGGGGCCGTTGCCCGCGCGCATGAACTCAGCGAACAGCTTACATTCTCGCTGGACGAGCTGCGTTATGAGTACCCCAGCGAGGGCAGCGAGCAGGAAACCCCGACCCAACGCCTGCATCGTTTGGCGCATGAGGGGCTGAAATGGCGCTATCCGGCAGGCGCGTCGGAGAAAGCAAAAAAGATGCTGGCGCATGAGCTCGCCCTGATCGGAAAGCTGAAATACGAGCCCTATTTCCTGACCGTCCGCGACATCGTTCATTTCGCCCGCTCGCGCGACATCCTCTGCCAGGGGCGCGGCTCAGCGGCCAATTCGGTCGTCTGTTTCTGCCTCGGCATCACCGAAGTCAGCCCCGAGATGGGCACGATGGTCTTTGAGCGCTTCGTGTCCGAGGCGCGGGATGAGCCCCCCGATATCGACGTCGACTTCGAACATGAGCGCCGCGAAGAGGTGATCCAGCACATCTATGACCGCTATGGCCGCCATCGCGCCGGCCTTTGCGCAACGGTCGTGCATTATCGCGGCAAACGCGCCATCCGCGAGGTTGGCCGCGCGATGGGCCTGACCGAAGATACGATCTCAGCGCTCTCATCTCAGCTTTGGGGCTTCTTCTCCGCCGCGGGGCTTGAGGCGGAACGGATGCGCGAGATTGGCCTCGACCCCGAAGATCGCCGTCTAAAGCAGACTCTAATGCTGGTATATGAGATCGACGGGTTCCCCCGTCACCTGTCTCAGCATGTCGGCGGCTTCATCATCACCGAGGGGCGTCTGGACGAGCTTGTTCCTATCGAGAACGCCACGATGGAGGACCGCACGGTCATCTGCTGGGACAAGGACGATATCGACACGCTGGGCATCCTCAAGGTCGATGTCCTCAGCCTCGGGATGCTGACCTGCATTCGCAAGGCCTTTGACCTGATCGGTCAGCACCATCAGACCAGCTATACGCTGGCGACCCTGCCGCCCGAGGACCCTGTCGTCTACGACATGCTGTGCAAGGCGGACTCGATTGGCGTGTTTCAGGTGGAATCACGAGCACAGATGAACTTTCTGCCCCGGATGCGGCCCCGCAATTTCTATGATCTGGTGATTGAGGTCGCCATCATCCGCCCCGGCCCCATTCAGGGCGACATGGTCCACCCCTATATCCGCCGCCGGAACGGAGAGGAGGAGGTCAGCTTCCCCTCGGACGAGTTGGGCGAGGTGCTGGGCAAAACGCTGGGCGTGCCGCTGTTTCAGGAACAGGCCATGCAGATCGCCATTGTCGGCGCAGGCTTTACCCCGGAACAGGCCGACCGGCTACGCCGGTCTCTGGCAACCTTCAAGAAGCACGGCAATGTCAGCGAATTCCGCGCGCTTTTCTTGCGCGGGATGAAACGCAACGGGTATGAACAGGACTTCGCCGAACGCTGTTTTTCCCAGATCGAAGGCTTCGGCTCTTACGGTTTCCCAGAAAGCCACGCGGCCAGCTTTGCGCTGCTGGTCTATGCCTCGGCCTGGATCAAATGCCACCATCCGGGGATATTTGCCTGCGCCCTGCTGAATTCGCAGCCAATGGGATTCTATGCCCCCGCCCAGATCGTCCGTGATGCGCGCGAGCATGGGGTTCAAGTGCGCCCGGTCTGCATCAATGCCAGCTTTTGGGACAATGTGATGGAACCTGACGGTCAGGGCGGGCTGGCGCTGCGGCTGGGCTTCCGCCAGATCAAGGGCCTCAGCGAGGAAGATGCCAGCTGGCTGACAGCCGCGCGCGGCAATGGCTACCATCAGGTCGACGATGTCTGGCGCCGTGCCGGTTTGGGACCATCGGTGATCGAACGGCTGGCCGAGGCGGATGCCTTCGCCGCCTGCGACCTGACCCGGCGCGAGGCGCTGTGGCAGGCCAAGGCGATTGCCACAGTCAAACCGCTGCCGCTGTTCTCGCAGGATCTGGAGGGTGAGGCGCTGGATGAACCCGAGGCTTACCTGCCGAAAATGACCTTGGGAGAGCAGGTGGTCGAGGACTACGTCGCCACCCGCCTCAGCCTACGGGCGCATCCGGTGGCCCTGCTGCGGCATCTGCTGACGCCCAAGCTGCGCGACAAAACCACCCCTGTCGCATGACTGCAGAACGGGATATTGCCCCTGAACAGAGTCGAAACCGGACCGCGCCAATGACCAGACCCACCCTGCCCCCACGCTTTCCTGCAACGCCGGACCAGATCAACGCGCAGGTCCGCGCCTTTTACGCCCGCGTGCGTGAGGACGCGACACTGGGACCGGTCTTCAACAAACATGTCCACAACTGGCCCGCCCATGAGGAAAAGATCGCCGCCTTTTGGCGCAACGCGATTTTGTTCGAGCGCAGCTATGACGGCAATCCGCAGCGGGTTCATATCGAACGTCCCGACGTAAAGCCCGAGTTCTTCGCCCATTGGCTGGATCTGTTCGAAGAGGTCGCGACGCAGACGCTGCCCCCTGAAACCGCAACACCGTGGGTCGCGCTGGCGCGCCGCATTGGTGTGGGAATGAAGGCCGGTGTTCAATCCGCGCGTCAACCCAAGGAAGCACCCCCGATCCTGCGGTGATCCCGCGTCATAGCGGCCATGCAATGTTAGCGGTAAATTAAGGACTATGCGCGCAGCCAAAATGGGTTTACTCAAAGGCAAGCCACCCGCAACATACGCGGTGTGATGGCACAGTCACAACACCGATACATCACCCGGGGCCACAAAGATGAGCACTCAGAACTCCACCCTCCGGGGACTCGGCTATGCGTTTTTGGGCTTTGCGGTCTTTGCCAGCCATGATGCATTGATCAAAGCGCTTGGCGGCGTCTACTCGGTGATGCAGATCATCTTTTTCGCCACGCTGTTCTCGTTTGTCCCGATGGCCGTCACGATTCTGACCGACCGGACAACCGGGAACTTTCTGCCCCATCACCCATGGTTAGTTTTGCTGCGATCTGCCCTGATGGTCACTGCGATGTCCTGCGCGTTCTATGCGTTTTCGGTTTTGCCGCTGGCCGAGGTTTATTCGCTGCTATTTTCCTTCCCGCTGATCGTGACAGTCCTGTCGATCCCCATCCTTGGCGAGGTAGTCCGCGCCCAGCGCTGGGCCGCAGTCGGTGTTGGTCTGATCGGTGTCCTGATTGTCCTTCGTCCGGGGGCGACCGACATCACCCTAGGCCATCTGGCTGCATTGACGGCGGCATTCTGTAGCGCCTTTGCATCCGTGTTGGTGCGCAAGATCGGGAATGAGGAACGATCGGCCGTGCTGATCCTGTACCCCATGTTGTTGGCCATCGCGGTGATGAGCCTTGCACAGCCTGCCGTCTATCAACCACCATCCCTGCTGCATCTTGCGATGATGGCATTGGTAGGCGTTTTCTCGGTCATCGCCCAGCACCTGATCATTCTGGCCTATCGGGCCGCGCCTGCCGGGGTTATTGCCCCCAGTCAATATAGCCAGATCATCTGGGCCACGATTTTCGGCATGGCTTTCTTTGGTGAACGCCCGGACGTCTGGGTTGCAGTCGGTGCAAGCGTCATTATCGCATCCGGCATCTACGTGGTGTGGCGCGAAAGCAGAACCAACACGACCTCAGCCAACACGCCCGTCCTGAGGGTGCGGTCACCTCGGTCGGATACCGGGGCGTCACGGCCAGGGGAGTAAACGTCAAACTAAAAAACGGCGCACTATTCCGCGCGCCGTTTTCAACCGCATTATGCGGATTGTCTCGAATTAGAGTCTTAGTAAACGACGACCGACCGAATGCTTTCGCCTTTGTGCATCAGGTCGAATCCGTGGTTGATGTCGTCCAGACCCATTGTATGAGTGATCATCGGGTCGATCTCGATCTTGCCCTCCATGTACCAGTCGACAATCTTGGGCACATCGGTCCGGCCCCGCGCGCCACCAAATGCAGTGCCGCGCCACGAGCGGCCAGTGACCAGCTGGAATGGGCGGGTCGAGATTTCGGCCCCAGCCGGCGCCACGCCGATAATGATCGATTCACCCCACCCTTTATGTGCCGACTCCAGTGCTGCGCGCATCACGCCGACATTGCCGGTGGCGTCAAAGGTGTAGTCCGCGCCGCCTTTGGTTAGGTTGACCAGATAAGGCACCAGATCGCCTTCAACCTCGGACGGGTTGACGAAATCGGTCATGCCGAACTTGGTAGCCATTTCGACCTTCGACGGGTTCAGGTCAACGCCGACGATCTGGTCCGCTCCGGCCAGACGCAGGCCCTGAATGACGTTCAGGCCGATACCACCCAGACCAAACACGATGGCACGGCTACCGATCTCAACCTTGGCAGTGTTGATGACGGCACCGATGCCGGTGGTCACGCCACAGCCGATGTAGCAGATCTTGTCGAAGGGCGCGTCCTCACGCACTTTGGCCAGCGCGATTTCCGGCAGAACCGTGTGGTTCGCGAAGGTTGAACAACCCATGTAGTGCAGGATCGGATCGCCATCCAAGGTCGAAAACCGCGAGGTGCCATCGGGCATCAGGCCCCGGCCTTGGGTTTCGCGGATCGCCTGACACAGATTGGTCTTGGGGTGCAGACAGTACTCACATTCACGACATTCAGGCGTGTAGAGCGGGATCACGTGATCACCCGGTTTCAGGCTGGTCACGCCTGGGCCCACTTCAACCACAACGCCTGCGCCTTCATGGCCCAGAATCGCCGGAAACAGGCCTTCGGGGTCAGCGCCCGATCGGGTGAATTCGTCGGTGTGGCAGAGGCCGGTGGCTTTGATCTCGACTAGAACCTCGCCCGCCTTGGGGCCTTCGAGGTTCACATCCATCACTTCCAAAGGTTTGCCCGCCTGGACGGCGACGGCGGCACGGGTACGCATGGTTGTTGTCTCCCTGTCTTATTTGCCCCGACCCTGCGTCAATTGCAGGGCATTTTCAACTGCGCTTTGGTGACAAGTTGGCTAATTGTTTGATATTGCAGTAACGACATTGTCAGAAGGAGAAACGCCAATGCACCGATTTATTCCCGCTCTGGTCCTGCTGGCAGCCTGCGCCGAGACGACCGCGCCTGTTGCAACACCTGCGTCGACGGACGCCGCCTCGGTTGATCTGGCCTTTTGCCAGGGCGAAGCTTTTGCCGATTCCATTGGCCAACCGGTGTCGACCATTCAGAGCCAGCTGCCCGAACGCTCGCGCGTTCTGGGCCCCGATGACATCGCCACACAGGATTACCGCATCGACCGGCTGAACGTTTATGTGACCGGTTCGGGGATCATTCAGCGCCTGACCTGCGGGTAAGCGTGGACTCGGCGGACGATTCTGAGGTAAGAACAAAGTGAGAACATTTTGATGTCTGCCGATGCCGAAACGCCGAATACTCTCATTGTGGTTCCCCCGTCTGGGGGCTGAACGGCTGATCCGTGCTGCGCGGGGGCTGCATGCTGGCCCTTTGGCCGTGGTTGCGGAACAGTCAAACATGCAGGTGATTACCTCGCTGAACGTGGAAGCGCAGGCCGCCGGTCTGCGTGTGGGTCAACCCGTGCGTGATGCCCACGCCATGTGTGCAGCCCTGATCACGCGACACCGCAACGCCCCGGCTGAGGCTGCGTTTCTAACCGCGCTGCGCCGTTGGGCCGGCAAGTTCAGCCCCTGGGTGGCCGAAGAGGCACCGGATGGGCTGGTCGTCGATCTGTCAGGCTGCACGCATCTGTTCGGCGGGGAAGAGGCACTACTGAGCGTCATTGAAACCGACTGTGCAGATATGGGGCTAAGCGTGCAGATGGGCATCGCCGACACGCTGGGCGCGGCCTGGGCGCTGGCGCGGTATGCGGGGCAAGAGGCCACATCAGATCGCAACGGTGATGCCATCAGTCAAGAGGCCCGCGCCACCCGCGCACGGGCGGGTAAACGGCGACACTGGACCAAGGGTGGGGCTGCACCGCAAGTGATGGCCCTGGGTGGCGGCGCACGGATCGCAGCACCAGGGCAATCTTATGGCGCGCTCAGCCCCCTGCCGATTGCGGCGCTGCGGCTGGAAGATCAGGTTGTGGCACAACTGAACCGGCTGGGCCTACGCCGGATCGGCGATCTTTTGGGCCAACCCCGGGCTTCTCTCGCCCGACGGTTCGGGCGCGGGCTGGTGATGAGACTGGACCAAGCGATGGGCAGCGCGCCCGAACCGGTATCCCCCGCGCGTCCGCCGCATCACTTTGCGGTGCGGATGACCCTGCCCAACCCGATCGGGTTGATCGAGGATGTGATGGCCGCCATCGACCGGGTGTTGCCCGCGCTGTGCACGAAGCTGGAAGAGAAGGCGCGCGGCGTGCGTACCCTGCGGCTCGAGGCGCATCGCGCCGATCAGGCGGCCGAGATCATCAAGGTTGGTCTGGCCCGTCCAACCTATGACAAACACCGCATTCGCCCTTTGTTAGAGATGAAAATCGATAAGATCGACGCAGGCTATGGCATCGACATGCTGCGGCTTGAGGCGATCCAGACCGAGCCCATCCATGCCCGCACCGTGGCCGGTCACGCCGAGGCGCGCCGTGTGGCCCGCGCGCGGCTGGAGGGCAATACAGCCGTAGATGATCTGATCGGCAAACTGGGCGCCCGGGTCGGGTTGGACGTGATCACCCGGCGGCACCCGGCGGCCTCACATATCCCCGAAAAAACCGCGCAGACGTTGGCGGCGGCGTGGTCGGAACCCGCCCGTGACTGGCCTGCCCCGTCGCGCCCGCGCCCGTTGCAGATGTGGCAGCCCGAGCCGGTGATGGCCGCTGAAGCCCCGGATGTTCCAGCCGCCTTTCGGTGGCGCGGGCGCGACTGGCAGTTGGCACAGGCCACCGGTCCGGAACGGATCGCACCCGAATGGTGGCTGGATGACCCCAACTGGCGCAGCGGCGTGCGTGACTACTGGGTGGTGGTCACCGAACAGGGTGAGCGACTGTGGCTGTTTTACGGCCATGGCGGCACGATGTCGGCAGGCTGGTTCTGTCAGGGGCAGTTTGGTTAAAACGCCTGATCAGACTCTATTTTCCGCGGTAGATCAGCCAATCCGGCAGGTAATCCAGCAAACGGATCACCCAAGAGAACGGTGCCGGGAAATCGGTGCGGAACCGGCGGCGCGACATCGCCCTGACCACCCGGTCCGCCGCGTCCTCGGGTGTCATCAGCATCGGCATCTTGAAAGTGTTCTTTTCAGTCAGCCGGGTCTTAATGAAGCCTGGATTGACGATCCGCACGGTTACCCCCGTGCCGGCCAGATCAAATCGCATCGTTTCAGCCAATGAGACAAGCGCTGCCTTGCTGGCCGCGTATCCGACAGCAGCCGGAAGCCCGCGATAGCCAGACAAAGACCCGATCAGGGTAATGTCGCCCTGTCCGGCCCGTAGAAACCCTGGCACCGTCTCACCCAACACACGCAGCGCGCCAAGGTAGTTCACGTCTGTCATGGACAGAACAGCTTCAGTATCCCAATCGGCCGATTTCATAGGCTCGTAGGCACCGGCATTGTAGACCAGCCCATCCACCACGCCGACATCTGCAACGGCCCGGCGCACAGCCGCCAGATCGGTCACATCAAACGGCACCGCCCGCGCGTTCGGAAGGGTTTTGCAAATCTCGGCCAATCGCGCCGCATTGCGCGCCGAGAGGATCAGTTTTGCCCCATGTCGGCTTAGCGCCTGGGCCAAAGATCGGCCCAGCCCCTCACTGGCGCCAACGATCCAATAGGTTTTTCCGTCAAAACTGCTCATGCTTGGGCCATCCGGACTGTCGGGTACAAATGGCCCGGACATTGGTTTCGTGTTGTTTCAGACAATTTAAGGATTTTACGGATCGGCAACAAAGCTGGATCACGTTAACGCTCAAAAAACCAGGCAAGACATCACGATGTAACGCACGTTCAAAAAAAGTCCAACGTGATTGATCCGTACCCGCATCTGATGCGTAATCCTTTTAAATTGCCGAACTAAGGGGATCACATGTTCGACGAACCAAGGGGCGCACGCAAGAAAATCGCAATTGTAGGTGCAGGAATATCAGGCCTATCCGCAGCTTACTATCTATCCGAAGACAATGATGTAACGGTCTATGAGGCCGAGCCAAGACTGGGCGGCCATGCCCGAACGGTCATGGCTGGTAAAAACGGTGATCAACCGGTCGACACCGGTTTTATCGTGTTCAACTATTCCACCTACCCCAACCTGACCAAACTGTTCGATGAATTGAACGTTCCCGTGATCAAAAGCGAGATGAGCTTTGGCGCCACGATCGACAATGGTCGCCTCGAATACGGATTGAACAATCTGCGCACCCTGACAGCGCAAAAACGCAACCTGATGCGTCCGGCCTATTACAAGATGATTTCGGACATCCTGCGCTTTGGCAAAGAAGCCCCGGAAGCTGCCAAGAACAATGACACTACGATTGGCGAACTGATCGACGAACTACGTTTGGGCCACTGGTTCCGCCACAACTATCTGATGCCCATGTGCGGGGCGATCTGGTCTACCCCCGTCGAATTCATTGACCGCTTTCCCGCACGTTCGCTGGTGCAGTTCTTCCAAAACCATGCCTTGCTGGCCGGTGATCGGTCAAAGCAGCATCAGTGGTGGACGGTCAAAGGTGGAAGCATTGAATATGTCCGCCGGATCGAGGCTGCATTGCGCTCCCGCGGTTGCGAAATCCGCGTCGCCTCCCCCGTGCAGCATGTTCAGAGGGATGAACTGGGCGTGACCGTACTCAGCGAAGGCCAAGCTGACCTTTATGATGAGATCATACTTGCCACCCATTCCGACCAGTCGCTGGCCATTCTGGGCGACAACGCCACACCCGAAGAAATTGCTGCCCTTAGCGCGATCAAGTACCAGCCCAACAAGGCCGTCTTGCATTGCGATCCCGGCCAGATGCCCAAAAGGCGGGCCTGCTGGTCCAGCTGGACCTATCGTTCACAGGCCGGAAATGTCGGCGTTACCTACTGGATGAACCGGTTACAGAACATTCCGGACAGTGATCCGATGTTTGTAACGCTCAATGTTGCGGCGGATATTCCCGCAGACAAAATCTATGACGAAGTCGGATTCGCCCATCCGGTTTTCGATCAAGCCGCACTGAAGGCCCAGGGGCAAATTCGCGACATGCAGGGACAGAACAAAACGTGGTTTGCCGGTGCATATAACCGGCATGGTTTTCATGAAGACGGGATTGCCAGCGCGATGCATGTTGTCGCGCAGTTGAATGGCACCCCGCAAACCATCGGAGCTGACAATGGCATTGCCAAAAATGACCTGGTCATCCCTGTCGCGGCCGAATAGCTCGGTCTGGTGCGTCGCTCTGCTGTCGCTGACCTTGCTGGCCCCAGTCATGCTGGAAGCGTCAACCGTGTCGAACGAATTGCCGAACGCCGAACTGCGCGGGTCCGCCACGTTCCGTTACCTTGGCCTGCCGATCTATGACGCAAAGCTGTTCACGCCAGGCGGTGCCCCGTTCAGTTGGAGCGATGATTTCGGATTGCAGCTGACCTACCGCAAAAACCTCAAGCAGAAGGCTCTGGTCGAATCCACGCTGGATGAGATGACACGGCAAGGAAACAGCGGGCTGACACAAGTCCAGCTTGAACAGTGCTTTCAGGCTGTCAGCAAAGGCGACAGCTATCTGGCCATCTCGGAAGGGCCGAACAAGGTTGGTTTCTGGCGGAACGGGCGCAAAACCTGCACCCTGTCCGGGCCAGGCGTCAAAAATACATTCATGTCTATCTTTCTTGGCGACAACACCAGATCCGCAAGCTTTACGCGGCAATTGAGGGGACAGTGATGCTGTATCCCCGGGTCAGCCTCTATGCGCTGATGCTCGCAGCGGCGGGTATTCCCCTCTACATCCACCTGCCGCGTTTTGCTGCGGTTAACCTTGGGATTAGCCTTGGGGTGATTGGAACGGTACTGCTGTTGATCCGGCTTGTGGATCTTGTGCAAGACCCGCTGATAGGCTGGGCGATTGACCGATGGCCGAAGGGTCAGTTGGCGTTCGCCGCCATGGCCGCTGTTGGGCTGGCGGTCGGCTTTCCGCTGCTCTTTGCCTTGCCACAGGGCGCAAGCGTGACATCGCTGATCCTGATCCTGATCCTGCTGTTCTCGGCCTACAGCCTCGGGACCATCCTGCTTTACGGGCGCAGCGCAACCCTGGCCAAAACACCAGACGCAAAAGAGTTAATGACACTGGCAGCCTTCCGTGAAGGTGGACAATTGGCGGGGGTTGTCATTGCCGCGAGCGCGCCTGCACTGTTCGTCGCTTTAGGGGCGAGCGCACAGGGATACCCCGCCTTTGGGCTGTTTCTGGGCGTCCTGTCGATCGTAACTATCGCGCTGACATTCCCAATGTGGCGGCGCACGCCTATTACTGGCGAGGGCCTGTCTTTTGCAGGGCTGGGCCGGGCTGGAGCATTGCGACTATTGGCGCTGGCGCTGGTCAACAGCTTGCCGGTCGCCATTACCTCAACCCTGTTTCTGTTCTTCGTCGAAGACAGGCTGCAATTGCCGGGCAAGGCGGGTCCCTTGTTGATCCTTTTTTTCCTCAGCGCCGGCACCAGCGTGCCGCTTTGGGCCAAGCTCAGCAATCGCATTGGTCCGAAACAGACCCTAATCATTGCTATGCCGCTGTCTATTGCCAGCTTCATAGGTGCTGCGATGTTGCCGGCGGGTGAGCTTTTGGGCTTTGCTCTGATCTGCCTTGCCTCGGGTGCGGCACTTGGGGCCGATATGGTGGTCCTGCCGGCCATGTTCTCGGTCGTTTTGACCCGCGCCGGCCTTAACGCCTCAGCCGCGTTCGGCATCTGGTCCTTTGCGGGCAAGCTGGGCCTCGCGCTTGCCGCCTTCTTTACATTGCCCCTGCTGGAACGCAGCGGCTTTTCACCTGGCCAATCAAATTCCGCCCAAGCCCTGGAAACACTCAATCTGGCTTATGCGGTACTACCCTGCATCCTGAAACTTGGCGCGTTTGGCATGGTCCTGACGTTGCCCACGGAGGTCTCAGCCAAATGAAAACGCTTGTTGTTTTACTGTTCGCTGCTCTCGCTTTGTTTATTGCCAAGAACCGGTTCCTGAGCTTCCGGTCGCAAACACCGGCCGACTACACCGGCACTGGGCCTGCATTCAAAATGAAAGAGGTACTGAACGGAGAGATCCTGTCCGAGGGGCTGATCTATGGGCCGAACGGCAAGATGTCGAACAGCTTTGTCGCCCGTATGGTTGGGAACTGGGATGGCAACACCGGCACGTTGTCCGAGCATTTCACCTATTCCAATGGCAAACAGATGACACGTAAATGGTATCTGACGCTGGGCACCGGCAATACGTTCATCGCCACGGCGGATGACATCGTCGGTGAAGGTCATGGAACAATTTCAGGATCAACTGTCAAACTTACCTACCGCATTATTCTTCCTGAGGATGCCGGTGGGCACACTTTGGACGTCACCGACTGGATGTACCTGACCGAAAACGGTGTAATCATGAACCGGTCCGAGATGCGCAAGTTCGGCATCAAGGTCGCAGAGCTGATTGCCACGATGCGCCCCGCGCCCGAGGTTAAATCCGCACATGTCCCCAGTTCAAACGGCTATGATGCGGACGCAGAACAAAGGCCGCTGCAATGATCTCGCGTCGGGTCCTTGTTGCGGGCCTGGCAGTCGCCGGACTGGCCGTTCTGACTGCCTGTTCAGCTAAACCGCGCGTTCCCAAGACCTTTCTGTCTGATCGGCAGTTGAACCTTGAAGAGTTTTTTGAGGGCAAGACCGTCGCCTATGGCCAGTTTCAGGATGTTCTGGGCAATATCCCGCGCCGCTTTACGGTGGATATCGACGGAACGTGGGATGGTGAAACCCTGACTCTGGTTGAGGATTTTGTCTATGATGACGGCGCCACCGAGCAGCGTGTCTGGACGCTGACCAAAACGGGCGCGGACACCTGGACTGGCAACGCCCCCGGCGTTCTGGGCACCGCCACAGGGGTCGAACGCGGCGACACGTTCAACTGGACATACAAGATCGACCTGCCGGTCAAAGAGGGCACCATGCGGGTCAACTTTGACGACTGGATGTGGCTGCTGGACGATGACCGTCTGCTGAACCGAGCCTATGTCTCGCGTTATGGCGTCCGGCTGGGCGAGGTCATCCTGTTCTTTGAGAAGAAATAAGCTAGCAAAAGAAAAGGGCAGGCTCGAAGACCTGCCCTTAAACTTTGTAGTTTAGCTCAACTTAGAAGTTGAACTGAGCACCGAAGTCAGCGCGGATGCGCCCGTCTTCGTCACCCGTTTTGATTTCGCCGATACCACCACGCAGCGATGCACCGCCGCCCAGGTCGTAGATGGCGCCAATACCGATATTGCGGGTATCGTTGTCAGCCGAACCGTCACCGTAAGCAAACTGCAGGGTGGTTGCGGCGCCGAGATTGTATGCCAGCGACAGGCCGTATGCGGTACCGTTCTCGGCATCATCAACAACGTCATCGTCCGCAACAAACAGAGTACCCGAGAAGTCACCGAATTCTGCACCCAGGGTCAGAACGGTCAGCGACTGCTTTTCGCTCGCGCTGTTCACGTTCGCCTTGGTCTGACCATAGGCCAGTGCAGCGGTGATGTTGTTGAAGGTGTAAGTTGCACTGACGTCCCAGCGGTCTGCGTCCTGCGCAACACCGTCAAAAGCAATCGTTGCCTGGTCATATGACGCGCCGAATGCGAAATCGCCAACTGCGTACTGGAAGAACACAGCATTCGCGCCTGAACCGGTCGAGGTGTACTCCAGGAAGCTGTAGTTCACGCCCGAATACTGACCCAGAAACTCTTCCAGGCCCGGTTCGTTACCGAAGTAGTTTGCCAGGTTGTCAAAGGAACCTGCAACGTTGCCAGCGTCAACACGCAGACCACCGTAGATGACCGAGAAGCGTGCGCCGTTCAGTCCCGCGCTGTTCTGTTCGCCGTTGCCGGAATCGTCATCAGCCTGCAGACGCACACGTGCCTGGAACTCAACGCCGCCATCGGTTTCTGCGGTGCCGTCGATGTTCAGGCGGAAACGCGAGACCAGGATGGTGTTGTCGGTGTCGACGTTCGCGGTGCCATCAGCGACGATGTCGCCGTTTGCATCCGTGGTAAAGTTGTTAACAGTGCCGGTGCGATCTTCTTGGTAGCCAATACCAAAACGACCGTAGCCGCTGAATTTAACGTCGGCCGCTGCAACGCTTGCAGTTGCAATCAGAGCCGTCGATGCAATGAGAAGATTTTTCATGGTAAACCCACAAGTTTTGAGAGGAGTGCAGCCGCTAGGGCGACTGCTGGCCTACTCGGACAAATTCCGAGCGTGCGCAATGGTTTCGCTGCATTTCATTCTGGGCAAGGTTGGTATTTGTTGCATCTTTGCAAATGCAGAATACCGCACGAAACCCAATTTCCTGAGTATTTACGTATGTTTCGCGATCAGCAGTGTTTCGTTACAAAAAGTTGATCAAAGAAATGCGACGATGCCCCTTTAAATGCCAAAAAACGTACATGTTTGCAATTGAGACTTCCCGGGGGCTGACCCCACCTTCCGAAAATGGGCAGATTCGGGCAAAATCCCGCTCAAAACAGGTTCTGTGATGGGTAAATCGGATGATGAAACCCACCAATCAATTGCTGGTGTAGAAGAAAGACAGCTTGCGGCTGACCCCACCTGGCGGCAGCGGAAAGGGCGAAGCCGCCTGCACTTGCGCCCTTGCGGCCCGGTCAACATCGGACGACCCTGAACTGTCGATGACATCGACCCAGGCCAGCGTGCCATCGGGATTGATTTCGAAAAACACCTTGGCGAATCCCCGGGCAGCAACAAATACCGGGGGTGCGCGGTTCAGGTGGACCAAGACCTCACCCGCATAATTGGTAGTGTCCGAATTGCCGGGGCCACGCCCGCCCGAACGGCTGCCACTACTGCCAGACGTGAAGGCATCCAACCCTTCCCGCCGATAGGCGTAAAGGGGCGATTCAACCACCTCTGACGGAAACTGCAACTCGCTGAAGTCCCGCGCACCATTCAGCACGCCCCGCCGTTCCGGCGTCGGTTGGCGTTCAGGGCGCTGCGGCCGGATCGAAGACGTCACGGCCAGTTCTGTCACGTCTTCATTTGCATCCTGTTCGGTTGGATCAACCGGATCATCCGGCTCAATCGCCTCGGACTCCAACGGTACAACAGGGATCGCGGCCTCGGGCGACGGGTTGACCGGCAGCGCCGCCAGCTCTTGCGGTTGGGGCGATACGGGCTGGACCTCGGTCGCGACCTCTGGCTCGACCGCGACTGCCTCGGGGATTCCTTCGGGCACATCGGTCGCTGTTTCCGCCTCGACCGGCGGGGTTTCGTCGACATCTTCGCTGGCGGCGGCATCGCCTTCGGATGTGTTTTCGGTCTCTGCCACATCAGGCTCAACCGGTTCCGTGGCAGTCGGCTGGACCACTTCGGATTCGCCGATATCAGGCGCGTAAACCTCCCGCGGGTTTTCAGACGCCACAAGCGCCTCACTGACCGGGATTTCCGGTTCCTCAGGCAGCCTTTCAACCGGTGGCTCTGGTGCCTCGGCCGGTTCAGGTTCAATCGGTTCGGCGACAACCTCGGCAAGATCCTCGAATGTCGTGCTTAGCTCAATTGATTCAGGCGCTTGGCCGCCTGGCGCGTCTTCTGCAAGCCGCTGCCCGGTCACGCTTAACCCCATCAGGTGCAAAAACAGCGACACCAGAATGGCCACCACCGCAATCATAACCGACCGGCGGATCATTCCAGCGCCTTCTCGGTCACAACAAAGACGGATGACGCGCCCAGACGGCGTAAAGCACCGGTCACCTCGATCAGACGCGGGCCCGGTGCGTTTCGGTCGGGCACGATGCGCACGGCTTCGTCCCCTTGGCCACGCATATGCGCTTCGGGATCTGTTGGCGTTCCACGATAGCTCAGCGTGCCGTCGGCGTGCAGGATCAGCGCATCAGGTGGCTCGCGCCCTTCAAGGTCTGCGGTGTTCACGAGCTCAAGATCCGGATCCAACGGCGGGGCCAGCGTACCGGTGAGCAGGAAAAAGATCAGCATCAGGAAAACGACGTTGATCAGGGCAATCGTCGAGTCGCGTCTGCGTTTGGGGCGCCTGTACTTGATCATTCCAGCACCAGAACGCTTAACCCGTCACGCCCGCGCAGCCGGACCAATACGTCGATGACACGCTGCGCCGTTGTATCCGGGTCCAAACTGACCAGAACCTGCCCGGCCTCCAATTGCGTTTCCAGATCATTGAGAGAGACCGTTTGCCCGTTCAGCACCAGCCGTTCCGCCCCCAACTGCAGGAACAACCGCTCGGTCGGTGTCGCCGAAGTCGTACTGCCGCCCACTGCATTGCTCAGCTCGATCTCGCCATATTTGGCAAAGGTCGAGGTCAACATGAAGAACAGCAACAGCAGGAAAATCACGTCGATGAGCGGAGTCATCGACATGGGACGCCGTACGAAGGGTGCGGTGTTACGCATGTCCGGGGGCGGTCGCCACAGCCCGCACATCGTCGGCCTGCGGAACGGCCTGCCCCGGCACCAGAATTGTGCGCAGCGCCTTGTCCGCAAAGACCCGTTCGCGCGCCGTGCGACTTTCGAACCAGGACAACAGCATCGAGGTCGGCATCGCCACGGCAAGCCCCACAGCCGTTGTCAGCAGGGCAACCCAGATACCTCCGGCAAGCAGGGATGGGTCGACAGACGACCCAGCGGATTGCAGGCTGCGAAACGCCTCAATCATCCCCAGGACCGTGCCGAACAGACCCAGAAGCGGCGCAAGCTGCGCCACGGTGTCCAGCAGTCGGAAGCCGCGTTCAAGCCCGGCAAGCGCCAGACCGGCCTCGGCATCCAGCCGTTGGTCCAGACCCGGCGTGTCTGAGGCATTCATCGCAACCCGTACCAGGGGGGCAAGGTAACTGCGGCTTTTGTCCAGACGGGCGTGGGCGGTTTGCGGATCGCCAGCATCCCAGGCCGCCAGCGCCTCGGACAACACCCGGTGACGCCCGACGCCAGATGCTGCGAATTGCCAGAGTTTGTAAAGCGTGACCGCAACAGTCACCACCGACATCGCGATCAGGATCGCAACAACAGGCCCGCCCAGATCAAGGATTTCGCGCAATGCATCAAAGGGGCTCATCCAATCAACTCCACATCTGTTCGGCTTTGCAGTTTCAAGGCCTCATGACAGACCTGACTGTCCGATCCGGCAACAACGCAGGTATTTGCACCGTTGATCAAGGCTCTACCAACAGCGCCGCATGTCATGCCGGGAAGATCGAACTGGCGTACGCGTGGTCGATCGACAGGCAGATCACGAAAATTGAATAATGATAGGCTGACCACACTACCAGAGGCATCGAAAATTACGGTTTCATAGCTAACAGCATCAATTGCTGCGCCTGTTTTGTTTTCGATCACAAAGGTCAACCTACATGCCTGGCCAACATCCTGAACCGTATTGAGTTCCATGATCAAACCGGTCGGTTTGTTTTCCTCTGACTGGGCCAATGCTGCTACTGGCAAAGAGCAAAAGCTAAGAAAAACAAGTGCCGAACGGAGAAACAACATTGACACGCTCCTAGTTAATCAATGCGGAAATCTATAGACGGCAAGGCTCCGCTGGTGCTGGAGTACACATAGTCAAGACAGCAAGAGTGTCAAAGGGTTTCAACAGCTTTTCAAAGGCCCACGATCCGGTGCTCCGAGAACTTAGGTTTTATTGCGTGGGTCAGTCAGGCAGAGTTGCAAAGGCACAGGCCACCAGCCATTCCATCGCATTCGACTTGATCCCATGTTCGGCCGCGATTGCAATACTGCGGCTTTCAAAAATCTGTGTGTAGATAGGCCAGGCTTCCTGATTGGGTGGGTAGAACGCTCCGGCGGTCTTACGCTGTTCCCATTCATACAACTTCCCCCCCGCTACGCCGAAACTGATCTGTCCGGGGATTTTTTTGCCACTGAGTTCGTCCGTAAAGAGCGGGTCAGAAAATTCCCGATGCCCAAGCCCTTGCACGAAACTCACGTTGGCGGGGTTACATCCCAGTCCGAACCACATTCCCTCAACTGCAGCGTTACGCACTTCCGTGGTCGCCACACCTTCTGACGCGAAATACATTGCCATTTGCCCCGCCCGCCAGTTCGAACCGGGGCCAAAGCGTAGCCATCCCAGGCCCCAGGGATAAGCGGCAGTGTTGTGCAGCCCGAAGTCGCGCCCCATGCGCTTACCGTTCAGGGTGCGCTGCTTGATCCACCCTTCGATGGCTCCAACGATCGCGGTATTAACCTCTCGACCCTCGCGCGCGGCTCGCACATACTCAAGATAAGCGGCCGGAAACACTTCTTTTTTCAATGAAGAGTCTGGCTTCTCGGCTTGCGGCACGAAAGGGTTTTGGTCTTCAAATACCTTGCGCGCTTGAGGATCTCCGCTAGCTCGGTAGACAGTTGCGGCCGCGGCGATACGGATCTGGTTAACTCTACTAAGTGCAGAGTCAGAAAACCCGTCGGTTGGCTGTTGTTCGGCCCAATGCCAAGCGCGTGTTGCCTCAGCGACGATGGCACTTCCTAGAACGGTATCGCCGCAGACATGATGGATCACATGGCCCAGCTTTGCAGCCCCATAAGCAAAACGATAAGCAGCCCAATCCTCTGGGCCATATGCATATGCTTTCTGAACAGGGTTCCATGATACTGAGCCCAGAATTCCGCTGATGGAATACTCGACCCCTCCGATAATCGCACCATTTTCGTGCTGAGTTCGACGCCACAGCGATGCCCCCCAAAGTGCCTCGTGGATCAGATCAGGCAGAACGGTTTCGCCGTCACCCCTATCGTCATCGTCTTTGCGCGATGCGACATCTGCGTGCGAGAAGGTTTTTTTGCTTTCCGGAAGGTTCAGGTTCAGACTGCGACAATGGGGGAAGGTCTCGACGATATCGGCCATGTGGAAGACGACATCCATATGTTGAATGCGCCGATCCCAATCCCCGGCATCATGCCAACCGCCCCAAGCTTTGGGGTTGGCCTTCATAGATGAGCGCTCGGGTGCCGTGTCTGACCCGCCCAGAGTGTTTACATTTTCTGACAGCGCTTTTGGGGCCCGCACCTTGCCGTAGCCATCCCTCATATTCCCAAGCTTCAAATCCGTCTGCCAGACCGTCAGCCCATCTGCCGGATGCCCGTTGCGGGGACGGGTTCGGCCCTCACCATAAGGTGCGGCGATCTCACAGCCAGACCTTTGATGGAAATACCAACGGGCAGCCAGGCGGAGCGCTTCATCATAGGCCGCTAGGGATACGTTGAACGGGAATGACCGCCCTAATCCAGATACCTGAATCTGGTATTCACCATCAAGTTCAAGGTCGGAGAAGTCGGCCTCATAAATACTGCAACCATTGAAGTTAAGGCCATTCCGATGTGGTTCTTCGGAGGGTTTGGCCAAGGTCAAACGACCCGATCGAACAACGGCGCCATTTTGCGTAGATACCAAGCTCCATTCAGTTGCGGGTGACAACAATGCATCAGTGCTGCCATTTTTGCCGACCTGATCCTGTCCCAGCCAACTGCCGACATAAGCCTTTTTGGGCCCGGTCAAAGGATAGCCCGCCTGACACACATGGATGGATTCACTGAATACGTCTGGGTCTTTTACATATTCAGTCTCGGCAAAGGATGGACCCGTGATGCTCAGAACAGCACCTTGAGGAATGGCGCGGTCAAGTTCAAATGTCACCAAATGCCGCTTGGTGCTTTCCCACCGACGATCAGCAACGGCTAGCGTGCGAATGGGCGAAGACTTGCGCCAGAGACCGACAATGCCCGCTGGCTGTCCGTCAATCAGAACACGCCAGTTGTCGGTTCGATCCGCCGCTGCCTGCGGCTGAATCGCAGAGTTACCGATGCGAAAACCGTCCTTCCGACTTTGCTCCTGAACCTTAGGCCAGGCAGTAAATATTTGCGGCGCTGTGGTATGCGCATCGCCCGAGAAATAGCCCGGCAATCCGTTCAGCTTGCCGGACGCACCAAACCCGTTTGCCGGGTCCGGTGACCAGCGAACCCGGTCGGAACGCAACACTTCGACCGGGGTCGACATGTCCAACATCGTGTCTATCACCGTCAATTGGAACCCATTCTCTCCGACATATCCAACATCGGCCTTGTCGGCGGCGGCCGCTGTAAAACTGGGCGCCAGCGTAACCACAATTGGCGCGGCGGCCACCGCCGTGCCCCGCAACAAAAATGCCCGCCGTGAAAGTTGCATTTGCCCCATCCCCTCCATAGGCGCGAGAAAGCCCCTAGCCTAAGCTTACACCCTTCGATCCAAACTGCGCATGAACCTATAGATCAGTTTTGGGCGAAACAGGCTGTCAGGATACATAAACATCCCACAGACGCCCTCCAACAGCGCTAGCGGTTTGCGCCCATACTGATATTGGTTCCGAACCCCGGACCAGAAGATATCAATCTTCCGCGCACGCAGCAGGAATCGCAACCGCGACCCGAAGGCTTGCCGCATTGCCGGGTTGGCTGAAACCTTTTCGATGCACGGCACTCGCCGGGCAAAAGCGGGATCACGGGCTCTGAAGTTCGCTCCGCTGGCCACCTGCCGATAATACAAAAGTGGCGGTCCTTCGACTACGGCGAACCCTCCGATCAAAGCGACACGGCACCAGAACTCCCAATCCTCGCCATACACGAGGTCTTCTTCATAACCGCCGGACTGCCGCGCTGCATCGGCTTTCATCGCAAGCGCACCGCCATTCACCACATAGTTTTTACGCAACAACACAGCCAATTGGTCCTTGCTAGGAACAAGTAAGCGGTTGTCCGCGCCATTCATCTCCTGCCCCACGGTGTTGATCCGTTGGACACCGGCGATGGCTGCAACGGCGTCGGACGTTGCCAGCACATCCGAGTATCTTTGCAACGCTTCAGGGTGCAGCAAATCGTCCGCATCCAAAAACAGCACGAACTTTCCGAGCGCTAGACTCAAACCTAGGTTGCGGGCCGCACCGACACCTTTGGCCCGGCCAGTCACTGGGGTAAAACGCACGTCGCGCATAGCGAAACGCTCCAAGATCTCACGGGTGTCGTCTGTCGAGCCATCGTCAATACACAAAACTTCGAATTCCGTCATTGTTTGCCGGCATACGCTTTGTAGCGTTTCCTCGACATAGCGCTCCATATTCCGAGCGGGAATGATGATCGAAAACTCAGGTTTTGAGTTGTCCATATCAGCCCCCTCCTGCTCGGTCGAAGCGGACGGCAGCTGTATTGTATTCGTCGAAACGGATCTGCAAAAAGGCCGCCAACATCCCGGCCCCACGATAAATTTCGAGCGCTCCTTTACAGCATCTTGCCTTTGACCCGAAACCAAGGAAAACGCACATCACAAGCCCCCAACCTATAGCCGCAAAACCTTTTACCACACGTATCGGTATTCCCTTGCGACGGATTTGAGCTATCCGCGCCAGTGTATGCCCCATGCGAAACCAACGACGCCTGAGCCAATGCATCGTCGCCCGGTGAGCTGGGATATGATCCCAGACCAGAGCCTGCGCAGCAGCGCGGATAGTTCCGCCCGATTCGATCCGAAGTCGCGAAAAAAACTCCTCATCCTCTCCGCCAGTGGTGTTAAAGCGGGCGTCGAACCTCATGGTCTGTTTTCTAATGATGGCAGCATCCGCCATTGAATTGTTGGTGGCAGCTGATGGAAGTTCAGCCCCCTGCTCATAGGGACCCATTCGGAACAGGTTCAGTTGTTCGACCCAAGCGGGTGGAGCTTCGTCGTAACGCGGTTCGACAGCTCCCTGAACCGCAACAGTGTTTGGTAAAATCATGGTTCCTAATAACTCTGCCAACCAGTTTTCAGAGGCGGTTTCATCATCATCAAGAAATGCAAAATAGTCCGCATCCGGAGGGGCCTCGGCCAATGTCCGGTTGCGCGCCGATACAATCCCGCGTTCGTGTTCCAGAACGTAAATCACTGGCCAACATGACAAATCCTGAATTTCGCCCAGAACCGAACGGGCCGTCGTAGCTGGAGCGTTGTCTGCAATCACGAGCGTTACGCGCACATCGCGGGCGCCAAGCTGCTGATCGTTCAGGCTGTCAATCAATGCCCGCAATCCCTGTGGACGTTTATAGGTCGCTATACAGATCGCAACGTGGGTTCCCGCCTGAGATCGTGCGTCAACGCTCATAACCGACCATCTCTAGCGCATGCCCTGCTATTCTGTCGAACCTCGCCTTTTTTCCGTCTGACCATGATGCCCAGCGCTTGATCGGGTTGAAATCCACTGACTTGGTCTCTGGTTGCCAGCGCTCTTGATCCGAAGCCTTCGAGCGGGACGATCCACGAACGGGCATCTTGTCGATTTCATCCCAAGGGAACACGGCTTCATCCAACCCAATATGATACAAGGTTTTTCTTACGTATTCATGCGTATCGGCAAGGATATCTTCGTAGCGGACGACCATTGTATCGTCGTTACGGTTCAGGCCACCTTCGGCAAATGTCATGATGGCCTCGGCACCCAAACGCCATTCATCCGCCAGTTGGCGGAAATTTTTGCTCGTAAGTGAAAACCGAGAAAATGTCTTGAGCGAAGAGTCAACGACATCACGCCCGTCCCGAATGCACAGGATGATCTTTGCATCGGGAAAGATGTACCGCGCCAGTGACAGGTCATGAACGTGGGGGCATTTCAGCAATATGTTCTTACCATCAACCTGCGCTTGCAGTTCTCTGAACCAGCTGCCAGCAAGCATGGCCAGCACGTCATACTGGCCCAAGACTTCTTCGTTTCTTGGGAAGTATCGCAAGAAATCCCGAGTAAAAGCCGCAGCATCCCCAGCCGCGTGCAATAGAGGGAACTCATATAGACGACCCGGATCAGCCCCAACATCAGGGTGCATTGCGATGAGGTCGCGCAAGAAATTGGTGCCTGATCGCGGCATCACACCAAGCACTAAAACCGGAGTCTCGATGCTGCCACGCGCTTTTCGAGCTAATGTGGCAAGCTTCTCCCCTTTCTCCGGAGAGATAACCGGCAGAAAATCCTCGCTATCCAGAAAGCGCGCGCCCAGCAAACGCCGGGTCATCCGCACCACTTGGTTCAAGCGCATATCTCCAGCCATGTTCAAAGTGTTTGATACGCTCATAATTCACTCATTCGCTGCAGAATTGACAAAACTCATATCGCGCCAGGTCGGCCAGGGTAGAACCGCACGCCCAGTAAGTTGCGCCACATACTTAACATCTGATCGGAAATGCTCGACCAGCATCTCCCGCATTTCTGGCGTCGGAGGTGCTACCTTCGTCTTCAAGTGTTGCTTGTTCATCGAAATAGCCTGCTTGAGCCCAGGCGCTTTTTTGAGGTTTTTCACCAGATCCTGCATCCCCAGCGAGCGCATCGCATCCCCTCCGTAGCGCAGCGTTTTTTGAACTACTGGGTAAAGGTAAGTTACGTTTTCGTGATGCCGTTCTGTGAGTGACGCTGGGTGCCGTTTGGGTTCAACACCAAGATGACCACACACTTGCTCATAAATTACATTTGGATTCGACGCGATGTCCTCGGAAAACAAAACGAGCAGAGCATCGCGATCGAAATTCGCCAGCCAGGTCTCTAGAACAGCCTTGTATTGGCTTTGTAGTGAATATGCAGGATTTCGTTTCCAAGCGGCTTCGAATGTTGTTTCTGGTGGGATATGGCCTTTGCGGATCTCGTGCATATGGTTCGAAAATGCCCGTTCGATTGGGTCTCGCAATATGCATATAAGCTTCAGATCCGGGCTATACTGGGCTGCGCGTTCAGCGGCGTCACGACTAAAGAAGTAAGTCGGCGAGCACTCACCCTTGATCGCATTTTCAGAACTGCCATGGAAATAGCTCTCGTACCATGTGTATCCACGGTCATAATTCGCCGTAAAAAAATTAAGCTCCTTGGGCTCGCTGGTCGCAATCAATGGATGCTCTGAGAGAACATGATGCAACCAAGTGGTTGCAGCTTTCTGCGCGCCAATTCCTATGAAATCCACTTTCGACACATGAATTCCCTTCTGAACAACTCAACCCACTAACAAGACAAGGGAAAAAGCCCCGAGCCTTTTTAACAATTCACTTTAACTTCAAAATATCTTTCTTAAGAACCACGCTGATCGTATGGGGGTACCTGCGAAAATGCCTCTTTCGAATGTGACCGGGGCCAGTCGCGGTACGGTGAAGCCATTCCAATCCGATTTTTTGCATCCAAACAGGCGCGCGCGCATAGTCTCCGACCACATAATGAAAGCAACCGCCGCATGTCACGATCCAAGCGCAATGCTCCAGACGAGGCGTAATTTCGAGTGAAAAGAGTTGCTCCTTTGGCTTACCCAACCCAACCCAAAGAACATCGGCCTTACTGTCATTGATGTCAGCGACAACCGCGTCAACTTCAGACTCGTCAAAATAGCCGTTCCTCCGACCTGCTATGGTCAAGCCAGGATGAAGCTCAATCAGCTTTTCAGCGCAGGAACGGTTGATCTCTTCCGTGCCACCCAACAGATAGTAACTGATATCATGCTTAACGGCAGGTCCGGCTGCTGTGTGGATGAAATCTGTTGTCGCCGTGCGCTCTGGTATTGGCTTCGAACCTCGCGCAAATTTGGAAGCCCAGACAACGATCTGACCATCCGCATGCACTATGTCCGCAGAATTAATTGCCTTGGCAAATTGCGGGTCCTTTTCGTACAGCGAGATACCGTATGCATTAGCATCGAAAACAGTCAATGCGCGTTGAGCCTCACCGCTTCGCCGGCGTTTGACATCTTCGACCATCGCTGAGCTAAGTTCGGTATCGCTGACAAGCGCAACTGGCATCCCACTTACAATCACATGTGGCAAGCGCATCTTCAGAACTCGCTCCATCGTTACTCACTCTCAAAACAAATAGTACAAATACTTCTAACTTGAGCAACACTATCAAAGACCGCATTTTTTTTGAAACTAAAATTGCTCTCTGATCCGGTATTGATCTTGGATGCGCTGACAAGGTCAGCAATCAAAGCCGGCACTTTTCGATTTTGGCTTCAATATGAGCGATTCCGATACATTGTTTTTGGTAAATACAGTTTTTTCTGTTGCCGTCGCCCGTAAACCCTTATTGTCCAGTTATCGTTGTTTGAGATTGTTTATTGTTATGACTGATCAGTACCGAAAAGTTTTGGACGCAGAGCTTTCCGGTTTAGGCGTTGCTCCGGCAGGAGACCCTGAACTGCGAGTGATTTCGAGTATTGCTTGGGCGATCAGACGCTCGATCGGTTGGATTTTCCTGGCAGCCTTTGCAGTCGCGTTTGCCGCCTATGTTCTGACCTACACTTCCGATACCAAATACACCTCGAGTGCGAAGGTGATGATCGACACCCGCGTCCAAACCGAGACGCAGTTCACGACGCAAGTGTCCGGACTTCCATTGTCATTGACCTCTTTGGAGAGTGAGCTTGAACTGCTGCGCTCCACCGACATCATCGAAAGCGTTGTTGATCGTCTGCAATTGCAAGACGACCCCGAGTTTTCGGGCGCGGAAGCTGGGTTTTCCCTAAACCCAATCTCGTGGGCCCGCAGCTTGAAAGATGTGATTGTGAACGCGATCGGCGGAGACAATGGTGCGGCAGGCGATCTAGAACCCGAGGAACTGCGTGAAATTCAGCGCGCGGCAACTGTTGAAAAACTTCTTGAATCCAGGCAGGTAGAGCAGATCGGGGAGATATCAGCGGTTTACAGGATTAGCGTCACTTCAAAGTCCCCGCAAAAAGCAGCAAGTATCGCAAACTACTTGGCCTCTGAATACTTGACTGTTCTTACGCGAATGAAGCGCGATGACCTTGACCAGGCACAGCAATGGTTGTCGACACGGATTAACCAGATTCGCGAGGATCTTAATGTTCTAAGCTCCGAACTGGAGTCGCATTCGATCGAGACACCGTTCTCGCCTGAGGAATATGCAACGATCAAAGCGCAACGCATCAAATCAGAGAAACGGGCGCAGCTGGTTGACGCAGAGATCGTCGCGCAGGACGGGCACCTCAGTACCATTCAAAACCTGATCAACGAGGGAAAAACACAGGAAGCCATTTATTTTGCTTCCGAAGTCGGTTTGATATTCCCTTCTGAAGCAATGGACACACCGGAGGAACAGGCCGAAGTGCTGCACACCGGAGTCAAGGCTCTGGAAACCAAACTAGAGGTCCTCAACGGCCAGAAGGTAACCCTCGAAAAGAGCATTGAAACCTTCAAGGAACAGCAGGTGCGTCAGGTCCAGCACGCTTCGATCACGAAGAGGATAGAAAATGAGATCCTTGTCGTTGAGACAATCTACAGGGACTTTGTTGCCCAACTTGGTCGCAGAGCCGAGCAAAGGAATTACCTTGATGCGGGAGCCCATATTATTGAACGGGCTCGCGTGTCCGTTGACCCATCTGCCCCCAAGAGGTCGTCCGTCGCTCTAACGACCATGTTTGCAGTTATCTTCTTGGGCCTCGGTTTTACCGTGGTTCGCGAACTGCTGCAAAAACGCCTTAGAACCACGTTTGAATTGGAGAACACAACGGGAGTAAAGCTTTCGGCGATCATTCCGGAGGTCAAAAACGAACCGCCGTTCGAAACTTTCTTTATGAACAACGGAAAGCTTGATCCGACGTTGATGCACTACGGCCGAAAACTTTTGGCCAGCAGCGCCATCGGCCTGCGAACAATGCGACCCGATGACGAAACTGCGACACCGCAGTCGGCCGATTTATTTGCCAAAAACTCGGACAACAAGCATAGAAAGCGGGTCGCCGAAGAAGGATGTACTATCTTATCTGGTGCAGCGGCTTTGCCAGATGAGGGAAATACCTCAACTCTTCTTCTGATCGGATCAGTGTGTGCGCAAGCAGGATATCGAACGCTAATCATCGATTGTGATACATTAACGTCCACTTATCGCGACCTGTCTCAGATGACAGCAGAGTCGCTGAAACTTGCGACAACTCATCCTCTTTCACTGGAAAACTATATCGTTGGAACACCTCAGGATGGTCTGGACATCCTTCCCTTGATCGGTGCCCAAGAGAACGAAGGTCAAATAAAGTCCGTGGAGGACTTTCTGTGTTCTACAGCTTTTGTTAGCCTACTCCGTTCACTTTCCGGAACCTACAATACCATCCTTCTGGATACGCCGCCGCTGTTGAGCGCAGTGGAATCAGGCTATCTATCGCAGCTCTCTGATCGAGTGATCCTGTTTGTTCGATGGAACGACACGCGGCGAAAGTCCATCCTTCAAGCCATGCGTGAACTTGAGAACGCCGGTGTACGACCCTCAGCCTTAGTCGCTACACGCGTAGACATGAAACGCGTCAAGCTCTACGGGGATCCAATTCTTGGGTAATCGCATTTAATGGTATTGCTGGGCACGCAGTTCACTAAAGTTTTTTGATATGGTTAGCGAAAGATCTGGCGCTCGCCAATCAGCACACTAATTTGCGAACTGTTGTCTGATCTCGGAATGCCACCGTCGACGCCATTCCTCATTGATGCGCTCGAAGCCTTCCAGCCGTTGCAGGGCAGCATCCCGCAGCATTTCACGAGTTTCATCGGGCATAAACATCTTCTTACCCTTAAAAACCCTAGGCGGTGCGTCGACTGCCGCGATCCGCTTCACAGCACCCTTCGCCGGGTCAACGAAGCTGACAATGCGGCTAAGTACTTCCGCCGGGTCCGCGCTCAGGCTTTCCAAGTAATCTATAATCACATTATCGGGGCCATAGGCGTTCTGCCACCTTTCAACCAGATCGACATAGCGCCGGCAAATATTCATCTGATACTCGACTTTTTCCCTGTAAAATGCGACCTCATCATCGATTCTGACAGCACGAGTGGACATTCGACAATGCGACCACAATTGCTCAAAAGGGTTTCGCAGAAGGATCACTATTTTCAAGTTCGGTAAATGTTTTTTGAGGTTTTGAACCTCGTCGTCGTCAAGCATATGGTAACAAGGCGAGATGTCACCGCTTATTCGGTTCTTTGGAAAAAGGTTAAGATACCAGTCCAGGTCCCGCTGAGCAGTAGCAAAACTGACAGCCCAGTTTAAGCGCTTTAGATCCTCTTTCCCTGTTGCAACTTGTTTGGCTATCTGAGCAACTGCGCGGCGCTCTTGACGGGCCGCCCAGTGTTTCGAGAACAGAAAGTTCCTGAGACCCCCATCGTAGCCGATTTTATTGTGCGCAAAAAATTTGATTTCTTTTACAGGTGACACGTAAATCTCGGTACGTTCCTTAAATAGAACCTGCAGGGTCGATGTACCGCATTTTGGCATCCCGATGCACAGAAAATCGGGTCCGCGCCGAGACCTGATCGTCGCACTCATGTTTGTTTCATAACCCATTTCAAACGCCTACTGCCGTATGACGTCGCATACCCGTCAGGTTTTTTCGAACGTCAGTCCAACAAATTGGGGCACCGGGTTGCTGAACTCTAGGGCCTAAATACGCAGGAGGAATTGTACACAAATGCATAAACTTAACTCGTCAACTTTGAACTCATAAAATTTGGATTTGATGATCTACTAACTCACGTTCTATGGGGCATTACGTAGCCAGAATCTCGCTACGCTCACTCGGTAAGTGGTGCATCTTCGGTGATTTCCTGAACAGAAATCTCCAGACTGTCACCCGGTCGCAATTGCGTCAGTTTGTCTGCGACAAGTTGCTGAAGCTGGCCGTCTTCGGTTCGAAAAATTGTGACCGTATAGTCGATATCGGTTATGAGGCTTTCCGTTCCAATCTCATTGGATGCACCTGCCAAGTATTTCGAAATTGTGTCCAATTGATGCTTGGCGTCGCGTACGGATAGGCTTGCAACCCGGCGCTCTTGCAGCAATCTCAACGTCCGTTCTTGTTCGAATTGTTCCTCATCGCGGATTAGCCGGGTCAAAATGAGACTGGTTCCTGCCAGATCTTCTTCAACTTCCAGTAGCCGCGTCGCGGACAACACCGTTGTACGACGCGTATCCGCCAGCCGCGATCCGGGTGCTAATCCTTTGTCGACCAAACTGACCACGCGAGCCTCTTCTTCTTCATCAGCTTCCAACGCCTTCGCCAGTTCAGTTATTTGCTCTTCCAGAATTCTGACTCTCTCGGCCGCCTGCTGTCTCGCATCTTCAAAGAACTCGCGTTCACCGGCCTCGTTTTCCTGGTTGATACTGCGGATCCTGATTTGCTCGGCGACCAATTCGGCCAGAACACTAGGCGATACTGTGACGGACTCGGGAACTGGCGGCTCAAGATCCATGTCCTGTGCGAGTTCACTCGAGCTGCGCCAAGATTGGACAAGCGCTTGCGCATGTTGAAGGGCAGCCTGGCCATACGCAGTCTGCCAGCGCAGCAACTGGATTGGGTCGATTGTCACATCATCGGCCAGCAACATGCTGCGGACCCCACCCGCCAAGGCGACAGCCTCGCGCACGGTTATTGCTGGTCTGTAGTCTATTTCGCCGGTTCGAGCGACGTCGCCGCCGATTATGATGGGCCTGTATCCATTTCGAGCAATCTCAATCTCATCACCAGCGAGCTGGATTATGTAGATGTCGCCGTTAAGGTCGTACTGTTTGACGATTTTACCTGCGGCATCTTGCCGGACGAGCAGTTCCAGTCTCTCCAGAGATAGCCCTTGCGTACGAAATTGCCCCAGCCATTTCAGGTTTACATCGCCATGAGCGTCTATTGTGGCGTCAAAGGACAGGTCATCCAGCCCCGTTAGCGAAACGCTGACTTGATCTCCTGGTTCAAGGTCAAAGTCCGCCATCGCCGCTGTGGCTAGCATAAGGCAGGACAAACCAAGTGCGCATGCTGTGAATAGCTTCGACAAGTACCGGATCGGTTCAAGCATCCCAAACCACCTTTGCTACTTAATCTTTTCACCCATTAAGCCAAAATAAGCTCAGTCAAGGGCTCCGAATTCACTGTCCTGTTCCGTTGCACACCACACCAATGGTTCGAAACAAAATCTTAAGGTCGAACCAGAAGCCGACTTTTCGCACATACTCACTGTCGAAGATTGCGCGATGAGCAAACTCGACATCGTTGCGTTCGGACACCTGCCATGGACCGGTAATTCCTGGCTTCATCAGGGTGTAATCCCCGCCCGGATACAGCTTCCGCTGCTCCGGCATCATCGGCCGCGGGCCAACAAGGCTCATGTCGCCGATCAAGACATTCCAAAGTTGAGGCAGCTCATCCAAAGACGTCGCTCTAATAAAACGGCCAAATTTTGTAATGCGGGGATCGTTGTCCAGCTTCTGCTTTGTTTCCCATTCGACGACAGCAGATTCATTTTCAGCCAAATGTTGCCGCATAATTTCATCCGCGTCTTCGACCATCGAGCGGAATTTCAGGAAATCAAATTCGTCACCACCGATACCAATTCGTTTCTGGCGGTAGATTGCAGGACCGCCATCAAGCCTAATCAAAAATCCAATGGCAAGCATGAGCGGCAAAACAAAAGGAGCGCCGATCAATACCAGTGCAAGATCAAGCAGGCGCTTACCTTTCAACGCGTAGAAGCCCTTTAGCCTTTGGCTGACATCACTCTTTACGCTAGATGTCTGATTTTTATTATAAATTCTAGGTTCTTCAAATCTAAACGAACCGGGAATATCACTCATATTAACCCCCTAACACGCAGGACAGCGACGTCCCCACACTAATAACTCGCGAATGGCCAAATAACGCTGTGACCTAAAATGAGGCCAGAACGCTGCTGCCTAACTATTTTCTACTCAATAGACTTGGACCTGTAACCGCCTTAAACAGCCACCCACCCATAGTTATTACTCCGATTCGCACAAAAAACCGTACCGGAATTGCCCTGGCGACGAGCATCGCACTAAAGGCAACGTGAAACAACTTTTTTGTTGCTGAGGCTGAGCCCGCGAATACGCAATCGCACAAAAATTGTTCACAGGTCCACCATGCCCTTCCCTGCGTTGCTATCTCCTAAAGCAGCAGGGACGAGGCGGCAAATAAATGTGAATTCACCACCAAGTCGGCACGTTCCGGCAATTTTGGCTAGCTGCCGGATTTCAAAGGGAGCTTACCTGCAAGTTTCAAGCGCAGCTTGCTCCCCCACAAGATTTTGAGCCCCATGATCAGAAGAGGAGTGCACATCCCGATCAAAAAACCAAAAAGCAAGGCTGAACTGACCCCCATGCCGTTGAGGATGAACGCCACAAAACAAAATGCGGCGACCAAAGGTCCGGACAGTAAGTAAACAATGACCATGTTCAGTGTTTGCTCTCAGTGTTTGTCATTTAGCCGGTACTTATCGATGCTCAGTCCAATTTGTGGTCTTTTTAAGGCAACCCCAGTGTTGTTGCTGTCGCGACGTCTTTTTGGTCGAACACAGAAAGGCGACACGCACTCGATTGCCATCGATCGCCTACATAGTATTGACGCGCCCTGACTGCGACAGGTCTGACGAAGAAACCAAATCCACTCGGCAAAAAAATGCCAGAATTGCAACACCCAGTCTACTTTAGGGTGTCCACCTGCCGCTGGGATTGAGCTACTTGGACGAAGGAAATCCACCGATCAGCAAGCGCCGCTTTAGCTTTCGCACGACAGCCAATGCGGCGGTCTGGCCGACATACAGTAATGCAACGAACATTATCGTCAGGCCAAGGGCCAAGATCGCAAATTGCTGCATCAAGCCCGTCGATGCGTTCGCCCACAACCCTAAGGGCGCAAATGCAACTAAGCCCGCAAGTGCTTTGCCAAATTCTGCCAACGGGATGCTGATACGGTCAATCCGACGCCCGTATTGAAAATAGACCAGAAAGCTCAGAATTGCACTCACAAGAAATGCATAAGCCGCTCCTTTTGCGCCCAGCCAATATATGAACAGATACGATATCACCGCATGACCAAGCAGCGTTGTCACCGAGATAATCAGCTGCAGGACCGTCTTCTTTGATCGTGTAAACGCGAAACTAAGGTAGGCACCCTGTAATCCAAACACAAATGATGAGAGCGTCAGGATACGAATGTATCCGGCGGTCTGGTCTGCAAAGGCAGGCTCGAACAGAAGATTGGCAAAAACGTCCGCCGAAAATATCAACACGGCAAGGATCGGCATTGAGATCAGCATCAAAAACGAGAAGTACCGGTAGAGAACCGCATCTGACGAGGCTTTCCCCTGAACTTCTTGGGCCTCGAAGACCGATGGGCCAATCACACGTGACAGCGTTCCCATTGGCAGGCGAAGTGTCCGTGCCGCAAGGGATTGTGCAGCGGCGAAGTATCCAACAGCCTCCATCCCCGCCAAAATCGCCAATATCGACTGAGAAAACATCGCGAAGAATGTTGCGCTGGAGGACACAATGGCCAAAGGGAAGCCGAATGAGAGGTATGTTTTCAATTCGGCTAATTTGGGAACAACGATGCCTGAACGCCGAAACGCGATGAGCAATGCGTAACCTCCGGTCACAGAAGCCCCAATCGACATTCCAATCACGGCACTTTCGTAGCCCCCTCCGTTCAGGATAAAGCCAACCGCCAGCGCGACCCCTAATGCGTGTCGCAACAAAGTCACCGCAGCATATTTTGGACCTTCGTGATACTGGCGCAGGCAAGCTGCCCCAAGCTCATGCATCCCGTGGCTGATACAAAAAATCGCCGCAAATTTTAGGTTTTCGACCCATTCTCCGGGCAAGACCAGCGTTACGAGGCTGGACAAAACCACAAGAATAAATGCCAGCACAACCGATGCCCCCATAACGGTGGCAATTGTCCTACCCTCAAACTCCTTGGCGTGATGAAACCGGGCGATCGCAATAACCAGCCACAAAAACGAAAATGAAAACAGGATCGTTCCGACCAAAAGTGTTAAGTTGTATCGTCCAAACTCTGCCGGGCCCAAAACTTTCGTCATAACCATCAAAATGGCTATCGCAAAAACCGCAGACAGAACTCGAGGGACAAAAAACCACGTCATTTCAGAACGCCTTACAAGAAAAAAACTTTAAACATAGCTAGATACAATCGCCCATTTCGGAGCAACCAGGAGAATTGAATCGGCACAAATCGTTGGACCGGTAATCGTGAACGACAAACGCGGACCGTTCGTCGCAATACCCTATGCGTGATCTGAGTGTATAACATCCGAATTTTTTAATCTTACATTTGGGATTAACTGGTCACTATTGTCTATGGGAACGATATCTGAGCCTACGACCGTGCAGCGAAGCGGTGCTTGTAGACAAGCGTCCGCCATCTTTGTACGGTTTTGTGGCTTCAGCAGCCCTCTTCTGCTAAGTGATCCTTTTTTGTGAACGTCTCTTTCGTCGACCAGTTTTTGCCATGAAACCTGTTACCCGCAGCTTACCGTATCAATATCACGCAGGAACATCGTTTAACCACCTTGTGCTTGCTTTTTGCCTGTGTGTTCTGGTGGTGATTGGCACTCACTTTCTGGCAATCGTGTTCTGGCAGAAAGGCATCGCAAACAAAATCGGAGTTCTACTGCTAGTTCCTGTACTTACGATCACCCTATTGTATTTTCGGCACCTTATCCGCGGTGCGGTTTCATCCCCCGAAATCACACTGCTAGTTATTTTTGCATTTTTTTCAGTGCTTTGGAGCGACTTCCCCAGACATTCTTTCGAGCGCGCGGTTCCATTGGTCGTAACAACCGCGCTTGGACTAGTGCTGGCCAGTGTTATGTCCTTACGGGGATTGCTTTTGTTTTTGGCGACGTTCTATGGCATCGTGATTTTGCTGGCTATGGTGGCCATCATAGCCTTGCCCCAAGCACGAGGCATTCCACCGTGGGGGAATACATGGAACGGGATTTTCCTGCATAAGAACGGCCTGGGAACTGCGGGGATGTTCGCGTTGCTAACGTGTTCCTATGCATCTGGACAATTCACTGGCAAACTAAAGACTGTCTTTGTTGCAACGGCAATTTTGGGACTATTCCTATTGATTGCCTCAGAATCACGGTCATCTCAGATCATCGCCCTGTTCTCTGTGACAGCGCTGTATGTTAGCAAAATTATGCCTCGAATGGAGACAATTTGGGGTATGGGATACATACTGTTCTCAATGATCTTTGTAGGCATGGTCGCATTTGTACTTGCCTCGACACTTGCAGAGCCTCTGTTTTCACTGATCGGACGAAAGCCCACGTTGTCGGCCCGGATTCCAATTTGGGAATTGGTCTGGCCCAATATTATGGATCGGTTCTGGGTCGGCTACGGATATGCCGCCCACTGGTATGAAAATGCTTCGCACCTGAGTGTGTATTCGAGCAAGGCCAATTTGGGCTTCCTGCCCCACTATTCCCACAATGGGTTGCTTGAAACATTTCTTAATGTGGGTTTTGTGGGAATTTCTCTTTTGCTTCTAGGGTTGTTTCGCTTTTTCTTCTCGATGTTTTATGGGCTACGCTTCATCCCGGACCGTGAACCCATAGTCTTCGTTTTCATTTTGGGGATGGTGTTCATCTTCTCAAACATCACTGAGAGCATGGTGATGGAAAGGATGAGCGCCAGCTGGATTTTCTTCGTTGCATACACCACAAAGATGAACCTTGTCGCGAAAGCGCTTAGGGCCTCGGCGCGGGCGAACTATGCCGCCGCGCATTAGTTTCGGTTTATGTGGGCGGACCAAAACCTGCGATTTCCTGCGACCGTTTCTTTAACGACAACCATTTCAGCAATATTTGGATCCAAGCGAGATTGACAGCTACGGCTGAGTGGTATGGAATTTAGGCATTATCTTTTTAAGCCTTAACGAGTTCCTATTCGGTGGGAGACCCACATGAAAACAGCTATTTTTGCAGGCGGCAAGGGCTCGCGCCTAATCGAAGAAACACGCGTTCGTCCCAAGCCTTTGGTTGAGATCGCGAACCGCCCTATCTTGTGGCACATCATGCAGCACTATTCGACCTATGGTCATCACGATTTCGTACTGGCCCTGGGGTACATGGGCGATCTGATCAAACAGTACATATCGGATCTTTGTCAGCATGACGGAAATCTGCGCGTCGATTTCGCCAAGCGCGAACTGTTTGGCGAGCCAGAGTATCGGAATTCGGCCATAGACACCCAGATGCCGCCCTGGACTGTCGATCTTATTGACACGGGCACCGAAACGATGACCGGGGGTCGGCTGGCCCGTTTGCAACCTTACCTTGGCAATGACACGTTCATGCTGACTTACGGCGACGGGGTTTCGAATGTTGATCTGGACGCGTTATTGGCTTTCCACAAATCTCATGGCAAATTGGCAACCATAACCATGGTCCGGCCGCTAACGACCTTCGGTCACCTTCAGGTGCGCGAAGATGGGCTTGTGGAAGGTTTCATGGAAAAACCAGAAGTAGCGACTGACTGGATCAATGGCGGCTTCTTCGTGCTCGAACCCGAAGTTTTCGACGCGGTTGCAAGCGTCAATGGCGACGACATCATGTGGGAAGAGGGGCCTCTTCCTAAATTGATGGAGCTGGGCGAATTGATGGCCTATCGCCATTCCGGTTTCTGGTACTGCATGGACCACCTAGCAGACAAAAGACGGTTAGAAGAAATGTGGAAAAGCGGGAACCGTCCGTGGGCGACTTGGGAAGAAAAAAATGGCGCTCGGGACGATGTGTCGGGGCAGAATGGAGACAGACACCGGCTGGGTATTGGTCGTGGCGCGCATCCCGGTGATTGGGTGCGATATAAATCACTTTAGTGCCACCTGCCCTCGGGCTGCACAATGCTTCAAGTGGTTTCACTTATGCCAGACACCCATTGCTCCCTGCGGTACAGTATGGACGATCACTCGTCATTGAGCGTCGTTTCGGACGGGTGAGAGATTTGTTAATTTTGTGTTTAGTAGGAGTATTAGGTTGACGAGTTCTATGAATTTCAAACAAGCCCGACGAGATGTCTTGATTTTCTCTCAACGCAAGTTGAACACAGGTATTTCACGCTGCTCTGGGTACGAATTCGAAGATGTGGTCGCTCAGGTTGAGGGCGCGGATATCTTGATGCCAGCCCGCGCCCAACAAACGCGCGTTCAGGTTAATCCCAAAAGATGGCTGTCGAAACATACGGGTCTTTTCAAATATTGGACATCTGGCGTGCCGAAGACACGGCTTGAAAAAGACTATGATGTCTTTGTTTGCAATGTTCAAAAACCAATTGAGCTGCTTGCCTTGGATGCCATCCCGAATTGGCGCGAAAGAACGGGTGTAGCAATCTGCGTTCTCGAAGAGGTCTGGGCTGCTGACGTCGCTCTTTATTCCCCTTTGATTAAATCCTTGTCCGAATTTGATCTGATAACCTGCGCGTTTGCCGAAACCTGCGAACTATTACACCGCTTGACGGGTAAGCCCGTTATCCAAATGCCTGCAGCTGTAGACATGGTGCGATTTGCACCGGCTGCGTCACGTGTTGAAAGGCCTGTTGACGTCTATTCAATGGGTAGAAGGCGTCCAGAGCTGCATGAGAAGCTGGTAAAAGCAATGAAAGCCCGTGGCGGCTTCTACCTGTACGACACGGCGACTAAACCTCCGGTCACCGAGCAGCAATCCGCGCACCGCGAACTACTGGCCAGTATCATCCAACACAGTAAACTTTTCGTAGTAGACATCGCAAAATTTGGCCACAAGGACCAATGCTCAGGACATCTCGCATGGGGCCCCCGACAAATCGAAGGAATGGCGGGCGGTGCAGTTCAGGTTGGATACGCGCCAGAAACACCTGACTACTATCAGTACTTTGATTGGCCCGAAGCAGTGTTCCGTTTGCCTGAAGACTCGGACGAGGCCTTGGAAAGCCTTCTGGCGTTGCTGGACAACCCGGCTGAACAACATCGTAGGCGGAAAATAAACTTCGCCAATTCGCTGCAAAGGCACGACTGGGTGCACCGCTGGGCCAGTGTATTAGAGTATTTGGATCTGCCGGAAACCGTGGCCATGATAGATCGCCACAGTCGCCTGAATGACATGTCCCGACAGCTAGGTATAAGCCAGCCAGAACAGCCCGACCTCGAAACGATTTCCTAAAACGACTTCAAGCCAAGCAGTTTCGGGCGTTTATTCACGATCCAAACTGTGGACCACTTTGCGTTCTAGGCAATAAGTACGGCCATATTCCCTTGGGAACCCTCTTGCGCTCTCCACTCTCTCTGGATCGTTTGTCCGGCCAGGTCGCCTTCGGACGTTTGGGCGATCAGCACACCAAACCCTGCAGCCCAATTCCTTCGTAATTCGCGACACTGTCTTTCGGGATCATCCGACGTCCGTCGATGACCAGCGGTTGTGGGACAAACGTTTTGACCAATTCGGGCAATTTTGAAAACTCGGGCCATCGGGTCACTATCATCAACGCGTCCGCACCTTCGATCGCCCGGCTCAGTTCGTCCTCATAAGCAATTGAGTCGCTAAAATGAGCTTCAGCTTCGTGGCGCGCAACCGGATCATAGGCGACGACCTCAGCCTGTTCGGTCAGTAACTTGTGGACAATGGTCAAAGCTGGGCTTTCTCGGATATCATCAGTTCCCGGTTTAAAAGCCAGGCCCAAGACAGCAATCCGCTTGCCGCGAAGGTCAGGGAAATGAGATTTCAATCGGTCCAGCATCTGGCCGGGTTGGTTATTATTGGTCTGCATTACTGCATTCAGCAAAGGCATCGGAGATCCGGCGTTTTCTCCATACGCAATCAGCGCCTTTACATCTTTGGGGAAACAGCTGCCACCAAAACCGCAACCGGCCGCCAGATAAGTTATGAAACCGGGCCAGATGCGCTCCGCGTTCTCCGGTAGGATAGGAGTAAACCGTTTGTCCAGATGCATACCCTCCATCGCCTCGACTACATCAACTCCCACTTTGGCGCAGAGATTTCCGATCTCATTCGAGAATGAGATCAAAGTCGCCAACAAAGAGTTCGCGGTGTATTTTATCATTTCCGCGGTAGCAGGGTTTGTCCTTACGATATCAACATTAGGAAAAACGGAGTAAAGCTCGTCCATCGCGGCTATCGCACGGTCATCACCTCCGCCGATAACGATGCGGTCAGGATGCATGAAGTCCGTGATGGCTTCGCCCTCTTTGAGAAACTCAGGGTTCATGCCAATACCGAAATCTTGGCCCGCTCTTTTGCCCGAAGCCTCCTCCAGAATTGGCGTGACAACCGTGTCGGTTGTTCCCGGAACGACTGTGCTTTTTACCACTACGACGTGATAGGCATCCTTGTCCTTGATTACCTCACCAATCTGGCGCGACACGTCGCGGATATACCTCAGGTCGATTTCGTTGCCATCGAACGGCGTGCCAACAGCAATCAGCGAAATGTCCGAATTCAAAACCGCATCGCGCAGATCTGTCGTTCCGTGCAGCGTTTGGCCTACAGTCTGGCACAAGAGATCTGCCAACCCGTCTTCGTGAATAGGTGGCGTGCAGGCGTTGATCTGACCTATTTTCTGCTGAACCTTATCGACACAGACCACGTCGTGACCCTTCATTGCCAGACAAGCGCCCGAGACCAACCCAACATATCCCGTTCCTATGACTGATACACGCATCACATATCCTCTGCGTCTCGATTGCCGCTGTACCAAATCATTGCGCGACGCAGCCCCTCGTCCACTCCGATCTCAGGGTCGTAGCCAATATCGGACCGGGCTTTAGCGATGACCGGGCAGCGACGATTGGGATTGTCGACAAGGTAGTCTTTGTCTTCCGAGACTTGAAAAACCGCTTTGCCCTGATAGCCAAATTCGTCGCGGGCAATTGCGATAACACGCTCGGCCAAATTAGCCATAGAGATTTCGGGGTCTTCAATACCAATGTTGTAGGCTTCGCCCGGCTTTCCGTTCAACAGAATCTTGTAGTAACCGCAGACGGCATCCGCGACATAGCAAAATGTCCGAGTGGGCGCGCCATCGCTGAACATCACGATATCGCGTTCAGCAAAGATATCGCGGGCAAAATCCGGCAGCACTCGGCGGTCCGAAATTTTCAGGCCTGGGCCGTAGTTATTGAACGGACGCGCTATCGTTATCGGCAGATCGTGTTGTTGGGCGAACACTACGCAAAGCGTTTCGCCGTATCGCTTGGACTCGTCATAGCAAGCTCGCGGGCCAGTGCACGACACATTTCCCCGGTACGTTTCCGGAGTTGGAATGTTTTCGGGGGTTGGATCACCGTAGATTTCGGATGTTGAAAAAAAGAGAAACCCTTTGATCGGTTTTTCCTTTGAATGCTGCGCCAAAGCGTAGTCCAACATATACCGCAATCCACCGACATTGGCGTCCATCGTCTTCAGCGCGTGTTGGCGGTAATAGATTGGCGAAGCGATCGAGGCCGCGTGGATGATGTAATCGAAATCGGCCATGTCATCCGGCAACGGTTCCGTAATGTCATGGGTTACCAGTGCTAGGTTGTCATCATCCTGTATGGACTTCAGCCAATCCGGTACGCCGCGCATGTAATTGTCAAACACTGTTATCTTGATCGGTGCTTGACCCGAAACGTTGTTCCAATGGACCACGGATTGCACCAAATAATACCCCAAAAAGCCTGCCCCTCCGATAATCAAAAGGCTTCGGCCTGACATGGTTTCAAATTCTGGTCCAAGCTTGGAAGCGATATATTCCAAATCGGTGAACACAACTTCTTGAGCGGTTTTCACGAGGCTTCTCTCTGCAAACTCAATGATTGGTGATACGGAACTTTGAATCTCGCGATGAACACAACGCTGCTTACTGCAGGCAAATTCTTTCTGGTTCGAAGTCTTGAAACCAAACGGAGACCTGGGTTGGTGTCGACTGTATTCAACTTGATTCACCGAAGAAAAATTTCATTTAGATCTTAGCATGCACCGCAGTGGATGAAGCAAAAGATTGTTAAGTGAATTCAACTTGCGACCCCGCCAAGTCAAACGGAGTGAATGCTGCAACTATCCAAGTTGCATTGTTGCAGCTTGGTTTTTTACCTGGACGGCTAGAGCTTTTTAGCCGGGCGCACATGAATGTCGGTCACTTCCGCTGTGTTTGCCGACAACAAAGACTGCAGCACAATCTGCGATATGTCATCCGGCTGCAGTAGAAGGTCTGGATTATAAGCTCGGTTCTCTTCTGCGAAAATACCTTGCTGCATGGCACTTGCCGTTCGCCCAGGAAAGACGCTTAAGACACGGACGCCGACCGGGTTCAACTCATCACGCAAGGCGTCGGCAAAGGCTTTGAGCGCGTATTTGCTGGCTGAATAGGCGCCGGTGCCACCTCGGGCGTTGTTCCAAATCGATGAGTTCAAAAATACTACCGATCCATGTCGGGCTGATAGCGCGCGCGATAACGCCTTCGTCAGAACCCAAGGCGCGCGCATATTTATTCTCCACATCCGGTCTAATTCCGTGATCGGCGCACGCGCAACGGTGCCCATGGCAAAGTCGCCAGCGGCGTGAACAAGTATATCAAGCTCATCGATAGTGGATGAAATTTTGTCGGCAGCAGCTTCCATCGCCCCGTCGTCAGAGAGGTCAACTTTATGCCAGATAAGTCGGTCACTCTGTTTCGTTTTACGCGACAATGCATGAACTTCGGCACCTTCGGCCACTAAAGCCTCGGAAATTGCGCCGCCGATTCCACCGCTTGCCCCTGTAACCAAGGCAACTTGCGACTCAAATCGAGCCAACCTCATGACGCGACTACCAGCAAGCCATGTTGCAGCAAAATTTCAGCCGCACGCGCCACACGATCAAACCCAAGTTGAGATCGCTCAGCGATATCCAAAAGACTGTGATCCCCATCCGAATAGTTCAGCACCCAAAGCAACGCCATCTGCTGCTCCTTGGAATCCGATCTGCCACCAATCGCGTCATACAAGCCACGTCGTCCAAGCATCGGTTCCCCTTTCGGGTTGAGGTTCATGAACTTTTTGTCACGCTCAAGGATATCGATTACCTTCTCCAACCTAGTCAACGAGTCTTCCAACGCTTCCGGTCTGACGAATTCGGGATTGTCCGCCGAGGTATGATACTCTGGGAAACTGGCATATGGCGTTCGGGAAAAACAGCCCATTGGCATGTCAAAGCCCGGCGAACAAAACTGCCTTTCGTCATAACCATAGGGTTCGAATTCCAGCATTTTGTGATCCGGTTGATCCTGAATCACCAATCTGACTGCCCGGTTGATTTCTGTGTCATCTCGGCGGCTTTTCTTGTAGTGAAACGCCCCCGGATCGCCAAGGTTTGCCAGCACCAGACCATGCTTGACCCGGTCAACGGTTGCAGTGTTGCGCGCGAGCCAAGTGATCGAGCCAATTGTGGCGGGGATAAACAGAACACGGATTGTGTGCTGCGGCTGCGGCCCTTCCAATAGTCGACGTGCAAGTTCAGTCGCAACCACAATCGATGATAGGTTGTCATTAGCCAAAGAGGGATGGCAAATGTGGACCGACAGTAGAATTTCATCCTTCGTTTGCCCTGGTATGACACACTCAGCGTAGGTGAGAGATCCGTCCTCAAGCGTCGCGTCCACGACGACCTCATATTCCCCTTCCTGCATAGCCTCAAGATCACGGTGTGGCAGACAAAAACCCCAGTTCTCCGCGTAGTACCCGGTTCTATAGGGAATCCATTCGGGATTCGAAGGATCCGAATGCAGGTGTGGCTTCAGTTCCGACAGTGACATACGGGTGTGCACCGGACGACTATAGCTTACGATATGCAGATTGTGCTTTTGGAAATCGATCACCCTGTTCCCGGAGGCATCAGCAACCCAAGCGTCGCGAATGGTCCATTCCTTTGGGACATGCCAATCCAGAACGGGTTCGCCTGACGGGACCTCGGTGACGGAAAGTGGAATATGCTCGCCTATCAGCGAAAGCGTTTCGCGTACACCTGGGCCCGTGATTGAACGGCATATTGGATATAGGCGAACGAGCTGAGAATGAAGCAACTCCCCGACGGGGGTATTCGTGCGATCCGCCATCATCACTACTCTAAGACCTTTACTTCGGGCAATGGAACAACAAATCTTCCGCCCCATTCGACTATGCCCTTCATCGAGTCCATGATCTCTTCTTTGATGTTCCACGGAAGGATCAGCACATAATCGGGCCGAGTCTCGAAAATCTTATCGGGCGCGTGGATCGGAATACGTGTTCCTGGCAGCAACTTGCCCATTTTGGCAGTGCTCACGTCTACGGTGTACTCAAGAAGATCCGTCTTGACGCCACAAAAGTTCAAAAGGGTGTTTCCCTTGGCGGGTGCTCCGTACCCGACGACGAATTTTCCAGCTTCCTGCGCGTCCATCAGGAACCTCAACAGATCCCGCTTTGTTTTGTGAACCTGTTTCGCGTAATCTCGGTATCGATTGAGCGACGTTAATCCCTCAGCCACTTCGCGAACTTCAAGTTCGGCCACGGATGGCAACACCGGATGATGGGTATCCACGTCCTCCGCACGGCAGGCGAACACTCTCAACGACCCACCTTGTGGCGCGATCTCTTGCACCTCGAAGATCTTGAGCTTGTGGCGTTCAAAAATCTCCCGAACTGCAATCAATGAGAGGTAGGAATAATGCTCGTGATAGATCGTGTCGTAATAGTTCTTTTCGATCAGATTCAGCAGATGCGGGAACTCCATTGTAAGCACCCCACCCTCTGCCAGGGCGGGATGGAAGCCGCTCACAAAATCGTCAATGTCCGGGACATGGGCCAGTACATTTGCACCGTGGAGAAGTTTAGCCTGCAGGCCTTCGCTTTGCAGCCACTTACCAGTTTCACGGCCGAAAAAGCGAATTTCCGTTGGCAAACCGTTTTCGCGCGCGACCTTTGCGACTCCTGCCGATGGCTCGATCCCCAGCGTAGGCACGCCATTTGCGTGAAAATACTGAAGCAGATAGCCATCGTTGCTTGCGATCTCGACAACCCGGTGTTCCGGGCCGATCCCAAATCGTTCGGTCATCTCGGCGACATAGCCTTTTGCGTGACTCAGAATCGTCGACGAGAAGGACGAGAAATAAGCGTAATCCTCATTGAATATGGTTTCGCGCTGTTCGACAGCTGGCAACTGGACCAGCCAACAGTGTGGGCAAACATATGCATGAAGCGAATAAAATGGCTCTGGCTCGAGAACTCTGGACGGATCTACATACGAATTCGCCAGCGGCGTGGCGCCTAGATCGACAAATGTTTCGGCTAAACCTTTGCCGCAACCTCGGCACGAAAGCTTGACGCTCTTTGGAAAAACCTGATCGGGCATAACAACATTCAAAACAATGAACAAACACGAATTTGGTAGCATAGATGGAACGTCACCCAAAGCCATTTTTCCTGACTAGGTAGACTCTTAGGTCGCCAATCAAACCTAAGTATCGGTTTCGTTGATCTGTGAAAAATGAGGCATATGAAACAGCTGGTCACCGTTTGTTTCTGGCTTTTCAAGATTAGTCAGGAATCATCGGCGCTTAGCGCTCTGGCCCTTAGACCGGTTTTAACACCTGCACTATGGTTGAAAATCACGACGTCAGCGCGCAAAGCAATGCGCATCGGATTTCGGCCAAACCAATAGATATGCATGCTCCCGGATCCAAAAAACGCAATTGTATCGGGCATGCCTTATTGTTTGCAAAAGTTTGACAATAAGGACATCAGGAGTGTCGGAACGGCCGAGTAGCTTGACGGGCTCAATTCATGCATTGCGTCGCCCGCCAATGTATTTGTCAACCAACGCCTTCGTCCCACGAATATTTCCCGCACTTGAAGCCCCGAACACAATCGATTCAACGCCCGGGAGCTCTGATATCCAGTGGATTGCTTCATCTGCGGGGATCGCCCCAGAGGCATAAACAGACATAGCGACAGCCCGCACACGTCCGGATTTCAATGCGTCAAGATAGGCATCAAATCCGCCAGACATACGGAAGCCGATCTTGTTGATATTCGAACAGATTATTGGGCGTTCAATGCCCTGCTTTTCCAGTATATCAAGAAGCAGGGGCATGTTCATTGTGATGTAAGCAGGCTCGGCGCCGTATTTCTCTTGGATGTGATCGTGGAAAATTCGGAAAGCCCGATGGAACCCCACGCCAATCAACAAATCAGCAAAGACGTTCTGTATGAAAACAACAGGAGTTTTTGCTCCCGTGAACATTTTCATCTCCATATCAATCATTGCCCTGGCGATGCCATCCATTTCTTTTGATGCTAGGGCTTTTGTCCCCGCAAGCGCGGTTGCAAACAGACCATCATTAGGCATGAGGTGTCTTATGGCCCCCAACATACCGTGGTCAGTTACGGCGTTGGCGTATTTATGCGCGTAGGGCATACAGGGGTAGAACTGGAAATCGCTGTAACGAACGGGATCGGCCCGAACACGATCAGCCACTTCTGAAATCTGATCGTGGGTCGTACACATGAAAGTGCGAATACCCACATCATAGGCAACATCCAGAACGTCCATAATCGCGTCAGTTCTCTGAAAACGCATCGCTTGCGCCCGCGCTTTTTCTTCGGACATGTGGTTGACGCCAAAAAACTGATTATCGCCGAAAAGCAACTTATCCACGTCATGCACTCCTTAAAGACGAAACCATCCACGCCTTTTCGCGGGCGCGGGCTGCGTGACGATCGGGGCTTCACCAACAGGCATACCGGTGTCGGCATTGGACAATATCATCGACATAGTTTTGTCGGTTTCGGTGGCAGAAGCAAAATCGTTTAAAATGAGGTCTGGTTTTCCTTGGGCCACAGCGGTGATAAATCCATCAAGCTGGGCTGAGTATTCTTCGCCTCGCAGATAGAACCACACGTCGTCCGTAAGATCTGTCGTATATCTGACGTTCCAGCCTTTGGTATAAGTCGGCAATTCAGGATCAGCATTTCGCAGATAAAGCTGACACTCCTGACGGTCAGCGAAAAGGCGTCCATTGGTTCCAATCATTGTGATCTTCGTCGACATTTTTCGATGGCTCTCGTCAGACCAGTTGACTGAAAGCTGTGCCGTGGGTCCATTATCCCATCGTAGGGTCGACATCACCTGATCATCTGCATCTTCTGAGAAAACGCGCGTGAGAACTGAGCCGGAAACCTGCGTTGGAGTACCAAAGAACCAGTTCAAAAGGTTCAAAGGGTGAGCCGCATAATCATAAAGGCAGCCGCCGCCTTCGGAATTGTCAGTGCGCCATGTGCTACGCCGATGACGCAGTACGACGGGTCCATAAGCTTCGGCCTGCACGTGTGTGATATTACCCAGTGCTCCGGAATTCAGGATTCTCCTGACTTCCTGGAACGCGCCAACATATCTGTAGTGATAGCCAACCTGCGTGACGACGCCCTTGTCTTTCGCCAACTCCGCCAAACGGAGGCTATCCTGCCAGTTAAGGCAAAACGGCTTTTCGCAAAAGACGTGCAAACCTTTTTCTAGGGCGGCGTAGGCCATGGACGCATGCAGACGTGACGGGGTCGCAATGACGACCGCATCCAAATCCTGAGTGGCAAGCATCTTTGCGTAGTCACTGTGAATTGTAACTTGCGCGTTCTTTTTCAGCACATCGCTGATGAATCTGGAATCATCACAGGCTACCGCATTGGCCATCGGATGCACATTGGCTATGGCATAGTGTGACAAGCCCATTTTACCCAGGCCAACAACGGCAATGTTGATTTTGTCCGCCATTCTCCAGTGCACCTCAAACTCATTAAAAAATTGACGCATGTCGCCACGAAGGTTGCACAAACGTAGACAATTCCAGTGTCATACACCACCGGGCGAAATTCAAATTGCAATGCTAGTACTTTTTGACGCAGTGGATCTTCAGATGGGTATGGGTGCCTCGACAATCATTCAAAATGAACCGTAACAACTTGAAGTTCTTTGTTACCAACGCTGTTACATGCTAAATTTGTTGGTGCGACAGTAAATTGAAGTCTGCAATTACAGCCTCAGAATTAACACAGACGCCGCGTTGACAGCGCTACCTTCAATAAACGCAACTCGATTAGACGACACAAACAAAATCGGTAACAGTTTGAAACCACCCTAGTGTTATGTTTCTAAATTCGAAACACTCTTAGGCAGAATCACTCACACGAAGCCACATACAATGGCGACGCCAAAGGCTCATCGACATGACGCTTGGGCAATACCTTCGATCACCCCTGTGCAAAAAGACAAATAGCAAACGCGTGTCGGTTGGGGTTGACGTGCGCATCAAACGGCCGCTGGACCAGATCCATTGAATTTGTGCATCACCCAACATCTGCTGCTTAATAGAGGCCGCTAACGTTTGGCAAAGGCCTTTTCGTATCGGGCGTCAGGCCAGACGCACAGCAGACCGTTACTTACCCGTGCCAACAGTTCGGCGTCATCTTCGTGGTCCGTCACCACTGTGGCATCATCCAATTGTCCAGCATCAAAATACGCTTCGGCATTCGCAAGCTTGCCTGCGCGGCGCCACTTCCAGCCGGATCTTAAGGAAGCTGCTGCAAGCTCAGGTCGGGTTCCGGGGTAGCATTGCAGTAAGGGCGCGATAATAGCTTCATAACCATTTGAGAAAACGACTAACCGCGCCGGCCGAGCCTTGCCTATTAGGTCCTCAAGTGCTGTGTTGGCGAAAGTGCGACCAAGCTTGGGAGCGATGCGTGCCCAACTGCGAAGGGTCCATGGCATCAACGTCGCGATGGCCATCACACGAAGCCAATCACGATAGTCTCGCGCCCGTCGCCGCCCGCCAATGACCCTCCACGGGCGTGTCAAATCAAGACCGCGCAAGATTGCCGCTGCCAAAGGAGCAGGACGCGCATGGGCCAGAAAGCACTCGGTAGAATTGCGCAACCAAAGTGTCTCATCGAAATCGACGATCAGCAGCTTGCCCGCAGCTTTTTCCATGGCATGTGTGAGCTGTTCAGGAGAAGCAGTTTCGTAAAGGGGACGCTGCATCACCATTAACTGTCCATACCGCCTGAAGACGACCATTTGTCGTGCTGTACATGCTGCATCTCACGTACCACTTTTCTTGTTTGCTTGAACCCTCGCAAGCAGAGCCACCCCAGAATAATGCCCCCGTGAATAAGGTAGCTTTCGCTCAGATTGGATGGCAACAACAATAGCCAGATCGACACGAACGAGAGTATTCGCAACACTTTAGACGGAAGTCCTACAAGGCCACTGCGTCCGTATCGGTACACGATGTATGGCACCCAACGGCGCAGGCATTGCGCAAATATGAGGGCTGCGCCCGCAGCAGGCAGGTAAAAGAACAGCAACGGAAACCCGTATTTCAGGATCTGTAAGGGTAAATAGACCCATACGCGGCTCAACTTATCGATACGGTTGTACGCATAATAGACCGCCCGAAGACAACCCAGTAAAGTGATCCAAGTAAGCAGGTATAAGAGTACAAATAGCCCGGTTGCTTCGGGTTCTGTAACCCACGCAGCCAGCAATGCCCCAGGCGCCGCAAACGCCACCGCCCACAACCAAGCTTGGCGTTCGGAGAAGTACGTCGCGGCCCTGTCAAAGCCAGGCGTTACCTTGGCTTCATGTTCAAGGCTTGCCGACACCGCGTCGTTTTCGAAGTAGCCGATCTCGTAGACGGTCCAGAAAGAAATGTGGAAGAAAAAAATGGCTAGGGCGACGCTGATTGGATCCGATGAAAATGGCACGAATGCCAACAGAACCAACAGCAAATCATCGCCAAGATTATCGAGAAAAAACGGTAGGCCGGTAGACTTGTTGCGTTTGAAGCGAAACGAGTAGTCTAGCGGAACATACCTGCGCGGACTTTTTACATTGTTATCCATAAAGAACCTTTTACCGGGGCATTAGACGCACACGCATATCAATCACTATTCGATTATATTTTGACGACTCTACGATTTTTTGACGTGGTCGCAAAACAGATCAAGTTTCGACATAAGACTGCTGCCGCATTTGCGAATAGATGCTGTTTCCCTAAATCATTGGAAGCAGAACGTTTCTTTCAGATGTGAAGAAGGACAGTTTTTGACGTCTCGAGACCTTTTTGGATGTCGACTGCACATCAGTTCGGGCGGCAGGACGGTGCTTTGCGCGTCAACTCTGGGCCCCTTTCAATCTAGATACCAACTTTCACAATCGCGCAAACCAAAGTCCGAGGCGCATGAAATTATCCCTTGGAAAAATCGCGCGCGACCATTTTCACCAATGCGAGTGGATATCTCTCTCCAATCCCGACCCGGCAACTGCGCCGCAAAATATCCAGTGTTCGCGGGCACATGTCCGGAGCATATTCGATCGGCCGTTGCGCCCATGCCCAAGGATCGACCTTTGGATGGAAGGTCCTTTTTTCCAGGATCGGATCCCAGTTTGAATAAACGTGTTTAGTGCTGTCAAAAACACGACTAACCCCGCGGCGTTCGGCAAAAGCCTCGGCTTCGTTTTCCGTATCAAATGTAACGACGACACCAAGTGCATTCTCGGGGTCATTTTGTGGAGTGAGGGGGAAGCGACCTTTTTCTAGTGCTTCTGTCACCACCTCGTATCGCTTCTTCATACGTGAGATAACGCGGTGCAGTTTAGACAGTTGCGTATTCATCATGGCACCAGAAATCTCGTTTGCCCGCAGATTCAGCCCAATGAACAAAGGAGAGGGTTCGGTAAACGCATCATTCCGATAGGAAATCCCGATGTCGTGGTAGTTAAACGCACGAAAGTAGTCGTGATCGCTGCTTAACAAAACTGCGCCGCTTTCGCCGATGGTTATGTTTTTGTGCTGATTGAAACTGAAGGCGCCAGCGTCGCCAATTGCTCCGCAGTACTGACCCCTGTACTTTATCCCGACGGCCTGGCACGCATCCTCTACAACCAATAAACCGTGTTTCTTCGCGGTTTTAAGTATTGCGTCCATGTTGCACGGGCGGTTGCTCATGTGCACCGGCAAAATCGCCCGTGTGTAGGGTGAAATTTTGTTTTCTATGTCCTTTGGATCAATCGCCAGCGTCTCATCAATTTCGACCAGAATTGGCACCGCCCCAACGTGGACGACTGCCGCCGCGCTTGCCATCCATGTATATGCGGGAACCAGCACCTCATCACCGGGCCCGACACCCAAAGATGCAAGGGCCACGGTAAGGGCCGAGGTTCCGCTGTTAACCATCAGCGTTTGTTTCGCACCGGTCAGTTCGGACAATCGTTGCTCAAAACGGCGACAGTATTGGCCAGACCCAGAGTTTCGAAGCAGATCACCCCGAGCGATCGCTGTTCCCGCTGCCAACCACTCTCTAAATCCCAAACGCTGCACGCGACCGTCCCCCTGTCCCTGTTTTCAGATGGCCGTGCGAAGGTTTACAGATCGCTAAAAAGATGTTTCCAATATTCATCTCTAATTTACTCGCAAAATTCACCAAGTAATTTTTTCCAATCGCGCCAGATAAAAAGCGCTCCGACACAACAATATGGAAATTATTCAACTCCAAGAAGTACCGCATGAACAGGTGATTCGAACAGACGTACTGATCGTCGGCGGCGGAGCCTGCGGTTTGACCATTGCCCGAGAGTTGATCGGGTCAGGTCTAAATGTGGTCGTGGCTGAAAGCGGTCTGCAACAAGAAACACCTGAACATTCAGCGCTCAACACCGTGGACATGCCCGATGGAGTTCGATCCCAAGCTCGGGCCAAATTCAATTCAGGTCTGGCGACTCATTGGGATCAAGACAGCCAGCCATTCGGCGTCCGGTGTCGCGGCCTCGGTGGGTCCACATTGGCGTGGGCTGGGAAGTCTGCAGCTTTCAGCGAAATCGACTATCAGCAGCGGGAATGGGTTATCGGCTCGGGTTGGCCGATTTCACAGCGCGAGCTTGCACCATATATCGAGCGAGCCGGACAAATACTTAACCTTGGTCCACAGGTATACAACTCTGCTTTGTGGGAGCTTTTAGGGACGACTCCGGCGCAACCTTCAATCGACCCGGCGGTATTCGAGGATTGTTTCTGGCAGTTTTCGCGTGGCCGAGAAAACCCTCTCGACCTTTTGCGAATGGGGAGCGAATTCGCCAATTTGACCGCCAAAAACGTGCGTGTTCTGCTCAACGCTACTGCAACTAAGATAAACGTCGACACTACCGGAACCCGTTTCGAAAGCGTGAGTTTTGCAACGCTGTCGCCAGAAATCCGTAATGTTACAATCCATGCGGAAAAATGCGTCCTGTCGGCAGGAGCAATCGAAAACGCAAGGTTGCTACTGGTGTCCAACGATGTTCACCCAAATGGCTTGGGCAACCGTTTCGACTTGGTCGGACGCTATCTTTGTGACCATCTGCAGGCGGAACTCGGTTATTTTGACGCCTCCGACGCACAGAGAATGACGCAGCGATTTGGCTTTTTTGGCCTCCCCACAGATGGGCGCACGCATATGTACTCTAGTGGGCTTGCAACCTCCCCGGCAATTCAGCGAACCGAAAAGCTGTTAAACGGCGCTATCTTTTTTCTGGAGGAACGTTCTCAGGAAGATCCGGTCAGTGCGTTAGGGCGGTTATTGGGCGGCAAGAGCCAATCCAGATTGCAAGACGTGATGGTTGTGGCGCGAAGCCCGGTTTTTGCTCTTAAGGCCGCTGGAATGAAAGCACTGAATAGCGGAAAGCTCCCCAAATCCGTTCGCAATCAGATCGCCGAAGCTGCTGATGCACTCTTTCCAAATTCCTCTGTCCGCGAATTTCGTTATCGAGGGCTCCCACACAAGCTGGATGGCATCGTGGCCCATGCAATAATCGAACAAGCGCCCAATCCTGAAAACAGAGTCGTGCTTTCAGATCGTCAAGATCAACTGGGACAACACCTACCCAAGGTAAACTGGTCGACCGGTTTTGAAGAGCGCCACACACTGCTTCAAATGGGGAAGAACTTTGTATCCGAGTTCAAGAAATGCGGCTTACCACCCCCTCAGGTTTCCGAGTGGCTGCGCAATGGAAAGCCGGATCAGGCGGATATGTTTGATGTCGGGCACACCATGGGGACCACGCGAATGTCACTGTCACCAAGGGAAGGGGTCGTTACAACTGATTTGAGAATTCGAGATATTGAGGGACTTTATGCTGCCGGCGGTTCCGTTATGCCAACGACGGGACACGCAAATCCAACACTTATGATGATGTCCCTATCGATTCGCCTTGCAGATCACTTTAAGCAAAAGGGGGCTTCTTAGGCTGAATACTCGTTTCGCAGGTGTTCAGGATGAGTCCATTCCCAAGCGGTGAACGGACGAACGATCCACTATTTTCTTTCGGCTGAAATCAGATCCCTACATACAATGAATGCTACGGTGCTTCTTTGATCACTTTGTAGCAAGGATGGATAATTAAAAAAGTGGTGAGCCGTGCAGGATTCGAACCTGCGACCCACTGATTAAAAGTCAGTTGCTCTACCAACTGAGCTAACGGCCCACTCTTTTGTTGGATCTTGTCGATCCGTGGCGCTCTTTAAGTCATTTTCCCGACCGGGTTCAAGACCTTATTTGCACCTCGTTTCGCCAAAGTAATCAGTATTTCCGGCGACCCGATAGGCGGCCTAATTAGGCAGGTGGCGCTGGGGGGTCAACCCCCTTTTTAAAGGAATCTGCGTCGCAGGGTGGATTCCTTTCAGGCGCAGGGTTATATGCGCGCCATGCAAGGATTACAGAACACTGGTTTGCCCTTCATGAAGATGCACGGGCTGGGCAATGACTTTGTCGTTGTGGACGCGCGCGCGTCTGCGACGCGGATTAGCCCGGCACTTGCGCGGGGAATCGGGCATCGTCAATTCGGCGTAGGTTTCGATCAGCTTGCCGTGATCGAAAACGGCAGGTCGGATGCGCATCTGGTGTTCTACAATTCAGATGGATCTACCTCGGCAGCATGTGGAAATGCCACCCGTTGCATCGCCCGTTTCCTGATGCAGGAATCGGATAGATCCGACCTGACACTGACGACCGAACGCGGCACTCTTTACGCCAAGGACGCCGGAGACGGCCTGACCTCGGTCAATATGGGGCGCCCCCAACTGAACTGGAACGAGGTTCCGTTGTCTGAGGAGGTCGACACGCTGGAACTGCCCATCGAGGGAGCGCCGACGGCCACCGGGATGGGCAATCCGCATTGCACCTTTTTTGTTGATGATGCCGAGGCTATCCCTCTGACCGAGTTCGGTTCGCGTTACGAGAACCATCCACTCTATCCTGAACGAACCAATGTCCAAATTGCGCAGATCATTGGACCGGACCACATCCGCATGCGCGTGTGGGAGCGTGGCGTGGGCATCACCCTGGCTTCGGGATCATCCTCATGCGCCACAGCCGTTGCTGCTGCGCGTCGCGGCCTAACCGGGCGCAAAGTACAAATTGAGCTGGACGGCGGGACGATCTGGATCGACTGGCGCGACGATGGCGTTTGGATGACCGGACCAACCCGCCACGTCTTCTCGGGCACGTTGACACCGGAATTTCTGGAATCACTGGAATGAGCGCGCCGAAGTTCACCACCCTGGGCTGCCGCCTGAACGCCTATGAGACCGAGGCGATGAAAGAGCTGTCAGCGCAGGCCGGGCTCACCGACGCGGTGATCGTGAACACCTGCGCCGTCACGGCAGAAGCGGTGCGCAAAGCCCGGCAAGAAATTCGCAAGCTGCGGCGGGAAAACCCTGACGCGCGGCTGATCGTGACAGGCTGCGCGGCCCAAACCGAGCCGGACACCTTTGCCCGAATGGATGAGGTCGACGCGGTCATTGGCAATACCGAAAAAATGCAGCCCGAGACCTGGAAAGGCATGGCGGCGGACTTTATAGGCCAGACCGAAGCCGTGCAGGTCGACGACATCATGTCCGTCACCGAAACCGCAGGCCACCTGATCGACGGTTTTGGCACCCGCTCACGCGCCTATGTTCAGGTTCAGAACGGCTGTGACCATCGCTGCACTTTTTGCATTATCCCCTATGGCCGTGGGAACTCGCGCAGCGTCCCTGCCGGCGTTGTTGTGGATCAGATCAAGCGGTTGGTGGATCGGGGTTATAACGAGGTCGTACTGACCGGCGTTGACCTGACCTCTTGGGGCGCCGACCTGCCTGCGCAACCCAAGCTGGGCGATTTGGTCATGCGGATTCTGAAACTGGTGCCCGACCTGCCACGCCTGCGGATCAGTTCGATCGACTCGATCGAAGTGGATGAGAACCTGATGCAGGCCATCGCGACCGAACCGCGCCTGATGCCGCATTTGCACCTTTCCCTGCAACATGGCGACGATCTGATCCTGAAACGGATGAAACGCCGCCATCTGCGCGATGACGCCATCCGGTTCACCGAAGAAGCCCGCAATCTGCGCCCCGAAATGACCTTTGGCGCCGATATCATCGCTGGCTTCCCGACCGAAACGGATGATCATTTCGAAAACTCGCTGAAACTGGTGACCGATTGCGATTTGACTTGGTTGCACGTGTTCCCTTACTCCAAACGCGACGGCACGCCAGCCGCCCGCATACCGCAGCAGGTGAATGGGAACGTCATCAAGGACCGTGCCGCCCGCCTGCGCGCGGCCGGTAACGCGCAGGTCACGAAACACCTGCAGACCCAAATCGGCAAAACTCATCACATCCTGATGGAAAACCCGCATATGGGCCGCACCGAACAATTCACCGAGGTCGCTTTTGAGGCACCACAGCCCGAAGGGCAAATCGTGAAGGCAACAATCACAAGCGTCACCGGCACGCAGCTACAAGCCTGATCCGGCCTTCATCTGGCCCCCTACCCGATTGCTACAAAAAAACCCCCGCAGCCGGTGGCGCGGGGGTTCAAACATTTCGGGCCTGTGAAACTCAGTCTCGTTTCTTGCCTTTGACACCCGCCCACAGGCGCTTGTTCACAAGGTACAGAAGCACCGACAACAGCGACAGGAACAGCACGCCGACAAAGCCCGAGTATTTGCGCTCCATCATCTTCGGCTCGGCCGTCCACATCAGGAAGGCTGCGATGTCTTCGGACAAGGCTTCGACAGTGGCCGGGTGGCCATCGGCGAATTCAACCTGATCTTCGGACAGCGGCGGTGCCATCGAGATCCAGCCTCCGGGGAAGGCCTTGTTCTCATACAGGATGGTGCCTGCTTCTTCTTTTTCTTCACCGGTATAGCCGTCCAGCAGCGAGGCGATGTATTCCGCGCCACCCATGCCTTTGAAGAACTGATTGATCCCCAGACCATAAGGCCCGTGGAATCCAGCGCGGGCCTTGGCCATCAGGCTCAGGTCCGGTGCGCCAACACCGTCATTGACCGGGAAGTGGTCGGTCGGGATGGCCGGACGGAAATCGTCCAGCTCGGGATCGAACACTTCGAAGTTTTCTGCCGAATAGGCGATGACTTCTTCTTCCGAATAGCCCAGCGCTTCGAGATCACGCAGAGGCACATAGCGCAGGCCGTGGCAGGCTGCACAGACCTCGGTATAGATCTGAAGGCCGCGCTGCAGCTGGTTTTGATCCCAGGTGCCAAAGGGGCCTTCAAACGAGAAGTGGAAGTCTTCGATGTGCTGCTCGCCCCCACCTGCTGCGAAGGACGCAGCAGGGGTAAGGGCCAAAGCAAACGCGGCACCGATTGCAAGTTTCTTGAACATGTTTCCGGTCCCTCTTATTACTCGGCCGGCGTGGCGTCAGCGTCAGCCTTGCCATAATGCGCGTTGAAGTCTTCTTCGATGGTCTCTGGCTGTGGCAGCGGTTTTTCGATGACACCCAGGATCGGCAGGATCACGAAGAAATAGGCGAACCAGTAGGCGGATGCGATCAGCGAGAAGGTCGCATAGGGCTCTTCCGCGGGCATTGCACCCAGCCACATCAGGGCAAAGAAGTCGATGATCAGCAGATAGAACCACCACTTGAACATCGGGCGGTATTTACCCGAACGCACGGTCGACGTGTCAAGCCAGGGCGCCAGCGCCATTGCCAGGATCGCACCGAACATCGCAATCACACCAAAGAACTTGGCGTCAACGATGCCACCGGTGATGAAGCTGGCAAATTGTACAACCCAGACCTCACCGGTGAAGGCGCGCAAGATCGCATAGAATGGCAGGAAGTACCATTCGGGAACGATGTGTGCAGGCGTTACCAGCGGGTTGGCTTCGATGTAGTTGTCCGGGTGGCCCAGATAGTTCGGCATGTAGCCGACGATGGCCCAGAACACGACCAGGATCACGGCCAGAGCGAACAGGTCCTTGATCACAAAGTACGGCCAGAATGGCAGCGTGTCTTTCTCGGCATCGGCTTTCGACGTGCGGCGAACTTCAACACCTGTGGGGTTGTTGTTGCCGGTGGTGTGGAAGGCCCAGATATGCACGATGACCAGAGCCGCGATAACGAACGGCAGCAGATAGTGCAGCGAGAAGAAGCGGTTCAGCGTGGCATTGTCCACCGCGGGTCCGCCCAGCAGCCAAGTCTGGATCGCGTCACCCACAAACGGGATCGCGCCAAACAGGCCGGTGATCACGGTCGCACCCCAGAAGGACATCTGACCCCAGGGCAGAACATAGCCCATGAAGGCAGTACCCATCATCATCAGATAGATAAGCATACCGATGATCCACGTGATCTCACGCGGGGCTTTGTACGAACCGTAGAAAAGGCCGCGGAAGATGTGGATGTAAACCGCAACAAAGAACAGCGACGCGCCGTTCATGTGAATGTAGCGCAGCATATAGCCGCCATTCACGTTGCGCATGATGTGCTCGATGCTGGCGAAGGCCAGATCGACATGCGGGGTGTAGTGCATCACCAGAACGATACCGGTGACGATTTGCAACGCCAGGCAGAACGCTAGGACGATGCCCCAGATCCACCACCAGTTCAGGTTCTTGGGGGTGGGGATCATGATGGTGTCGTAAATCAGGCCGACGATGGGCAAGCGGCTGTTCAGCCACTTCTCGCCGTTTGTCTTCGGCTCGTAATGATCGTGGGGAATTCCGGACATAAGTTTGGGTCTCCCTTAGCCGAGTTTGATGGTGCTGGCGTCGGTCCACTCAGCGGGCGGAACGGGCAGGTTTTCAGGTGCGGGACCCTTGCGGATACGTCCGGCCAGATCGTAGTGCGATCCGTGGCAGGGGCAGAACCAGCCACCAAAGTCGCCAGCATCGCCCAGCGGCACACAGCCGAGGTGCGTACATACGCCCATCTGAACAATCCACGCGCCCGGCGCTTCGCCCTCGGGCGACGGCATCACGCGGTTGGCGTCGGTTGCCGGAGCATCCGCGTTCAGGTTGGAGTTGCGGGCCAGCGGATCAGGCAGTGCATCAACGCCTTCGGCGTCCTGTTCCTGCGCTTCTTGAATTTCGGCACCTGTGCGGTGGCGGACAAACACAGGTTTACCCAGCCATTTCACGGTCAGCTGCGTACCTGGCTCAACGCCGCTCACATCCACGCGGATCGAGGACAGCGCCTGAACGTCTGCCGATGGGTTCATTTGATTGATCAGGGGCCATACGGCTGCACCCGTCGCGACGACACCTGCGCCGCCTGCGACGTAGTAGAGGAAATCTCTGCGGGTGCCTTCGTGGTCTTCTGCGTGGGACACGAGGTTTTCTCCGATTCCGGCGCCCGGGGGTAACCCGAGCAAACATGCATCAGCACCGCATCAAAGCGGCGTCTCATCGCGGCTATCTATCCGGGAGAATTCGGTTCGTCCAGCGGTCATAGGCGCGCAGTGCGCCACAACAGGGCATTCATGTCACAACGAGGGGCGAAAGTTTCAAGATACGGACCTGTTTTTTGGCGAAAACACTCCGGTCCCCCGGCTTTTCCAAATGTGATTCGATTCGCTTCGGCGGGGTAGAACGGTGCTGAACAGACCCAGCCCCACAAGGTTTTGCATAATGCCGATCCGCCCACCTTGAACTTTTCGTCATATTCGGGAATATTTCCGTATATGAGAAGCTCCATGGAAGCCACCTCTGACAAACTGGCCACGCATTTGCGTGGATTGCGAGAGCAGCACGGCATGACCCTCGATACTTTGGCTGGAAGAACCGGTCTAAGTCGCGCCACCCTGTCGCGGATCGAGAAAAACGAAGTCAGCCCGACCGCCGAGACGCTAGGCCGTCTGGCAACGGTTTATGCAGTGCCGATCTCTCAGCTACTTGCCTCGCTGGAGCAGGGTTTCCAGCCAATCGTCCGGCGGCACGACCAGCCGTTCTGGACGGATCGTGGGCGCGCGTTTCAACGTCGCAGCGTTTCGCCCCCCAGTGGGCACCTTTCGGTTGAATTGATCGAAGGAACCCTGACCGCGCGGCAGCGCATCGCCTATGATGCACCCGCAGTTCCTGGGCAAGAGCATCACCTGTATGTCTTGTCCGGGCAGATCGAAATCACGGTCGAGAGGAAAGCTTATGACCTTCGACAAGGGGATTGCCTGCGGTATGTTTTATTTGGCGAGACCATATTTGAAACGACCCATAATCCCTGCACTTACGTGATCGCATTGTCATGACCGTTCAGACACCCAACGTCTCCCGTCTTACCCCGGCGGATATCGACAACAATCTGACAGATCTATGCCGCACGCTTGTTGACAGCGTTGCCGACGGTGCCGCGATCAGCTTCATGATGCCGCTCGACCATGGCAGCGCCGCGCGGTTCTGGACGGATGACGTCAAACCCGCGATCGAAACAGGCGAGCGGCACTTGTTTGGCGCATATTATCAGCGTCGTATGATCGGTACGGTCCAGCTGTCGCTTGCCATGCCCCCAAATCAGCCCCACCGGGCAGAAATCTCGAAGATGATCGTTCACCCTGATGCCAGGCGTCGCGGTTTGGGCAAGGCCCTGATGCAAGAAGCCCTGAAATCCGCACAAGAAGCCGGGAAGACACTCATCACACTAGACACGCGCACCGGAGACGTCTCGGAATCCCTTTACAGGTCTGTCGGGTTCAAACCGGCAGGTGTCATCCCCGATTTCGCATTCGACCCGGACGGAAAATCCCGTCACGCGACGACCTATATGTACCGATACCTTTGACTTAAGCTCGAATTCACGGTGACGCCCGACATAGTAAGACGCGCCGCTTCTGCAGGGCATATAGATGTAGAAAATCTGGGTTAAAAATAGATATTTTACAAAGGCTTAGTCATGTTTGATTTCGATTGAACTTTAGACGCAAATGATCGAAATGCGGGAAATCCCAATCTCTGCAGGACGTCTCTCATGTCAAAGCTCTTTGCACCAACCCTGATCCTCGCACTGACCGTGCCCTTTCAGGCGATAGCGGCCGGTGATCCGGCGAAAGGCGAAAAACTCTACAATCGCTGCTCTTCTTGCCACGCAATCATCAAAGATGGCCAAATTCTGGTCAAAGGCGGCATCACTGGCCCGAATCTTTACGGCGTCGTCGGTCGCGTCGCAGGAACCGAGTCAGATTACCTGAACGGAAGCGAGCGTTTGCCCATCGGAATGTTCACCGACGACATGATCCGGGCGGGCCAGGAAGGGCTGGTCTGGACGCAAGAGAATATCGCCACGTATTCCAAAAACCCGATCGCATTTATTCAGGAGTATCTAGATGACGAAACCGCGCGCCCAAACATGAGCGTCAAACTGAAAAAGGGCGCCGATGACATCGCAGCCTATCTGGCGACGTTCAACGAATGATGTCTGTCGCTGGTCGTTCTGCCATCAAAGCGACCAGCGCATTGATCCCCGATCAGGCCGGCGGTTGCGTTGCGGCCATGCTGGGACGCTCGGCAAATTTTTCGTACCAGGCGGCCAGCGCGTCATTTCCCTTGCGCCATCCGCGCGCATCGTGACGGAAATCGACGTAGCCCAGCGCGCAGGCCACTGCGACCTGCCCCATACCCAACGGTCCGGACAGATGCGCCATCCACCGCTGGTTCAACGCGGCGCAGGCGCGTTCTATCTTGTCCCATTGCGCATCGGCCCAGCCCTCCCATTGCTTGTCTTCGGGCCGCATCCGAGCCTCATAGGTGATCAGCAACGCCGCATCCAGAATACCATCCGCCAGCGCCTCAAGCGTCAGCACATCCCAATGCCGGGCACCGTCCTGATAAAGACCGGCCTGCGCGCGCGCGTTCAGAAACGCACAGATAACGCGGCTGTCGAACAGGGTCGGTCCATCTGGGCGCTCTAACGCGGGCACTTTTGTCAGCGGAGCTTTGGCCAATAGCGACTCGGCCGGGGACATTGGCGTCGTTGCAACGTTCAGCAGTTCGACATCCTGTAACTGGTCTGTTTCATGCAACAAAACCATAACCTTACGGACATAGGGCGAAGTGGGACTGAAATAGAGTTTCATAAGAGATCTCCCTGAATTGCCGGAACTCTACAGCACCAAATTTAAAACAAAACCCGTCAATTGGTGCGCCAACCTCACCCTCTCATCAATTTTTGCAGAGCATCAAGCTCGGACCCGATCCCGTCGTTTGCGATGTGTTCTGCCGCGCTCAGGCGGACTGCATCGGGCTTGTTTTGATTCAGCTTCCAGGTGCCTTGAATGTCGTCAATGCGAAACCGGAACGGCACAATCATACGCATCATCTTATCCAACGCGTCCTTGCTCATCTTGCCGGTAGTCCAAGGGGATTTGGGCAGCAGACGCGCCTCATAAAAGGCGGACTGGCGATTTAGCAGGTCCAGCAACTCTTCTTGCGGGCGCTGTTCTAACTCACCGATCAAATGCACAGCGACATAGTTCCATGTCGGAACCTGGTCGTCGATCCCGTACCAATCCGGCGATACGTAGCCATCTGGCCCCGTGACAGCGATTCTGGCTGGTTTAGGGTCTTTCAGCATGCGGACGATCGGATTGGATCTGACAAGGTGCAGCTCGGCCAGCGCGCCATCCTCAGACAGCAGAAACGGCACGTGGCTAATCAACGGCGCTTCATCCGTCGACACCGCAAGAACCCCGAACGCGCGGTCACGCGCAAAGGCAACATGGCGCTCGGTCTCTTCCGCGCGAAATGCTGGATTGGGATGCATGGCTGTCCTCCTGCGAAATCTCTTGCAGAACCGGCCGCACCTTGGCAAGGTCCGCCCGTTCTCAGGGCGGGGTGAAATTCCCCACCGGCGGTATGCGGGCGATGATCCGTAAGCCCGCGAGCGGCCCCGGTGTGCGGGGTGTCAGCAGATCTGGTGAGATGCCAGAGCCGACGGTTAAAGTCCGGATGAAAGAGAACGTGCAGCGCGTCGGCCCTGGCTTGCGCCTGCCCGTGATCGCCTTGGGTGACGTGTCTGTTGCGAAAGGAGATCATGATGACACACACCCGCTATGCTTTTGTGAAAGCCAACTGGCATTCCGATATCGTTGACCAGGCTCTCGAAGGGTTTCTGGAGCTTGTCCCCGCCGAACAGGTTGACGTTTTCGACGTCCCCGGCGCATTCGAAATGCCGCTGCTGGCCCGCGATCTGGCCCAAACCGGGCGCTATGCCGCGGTCGCCTGCGCGGCGTTTGTCGTGAATGGCGGCATATACCGGCACGATTTCGTCGCGCAAGCCGTAGTCGATGGGTTGATGCGCGCCAGTATGGACACCGGTGTTCCGGTACTGTCAGTCTCGCTGACGCCGCACCAGTATCAGGAAACCGATCACCACAATGCCATCTACCGCGCGCATTTTGTCGAAAAGGGTCGCGAGGCTGCGCAGGCGGCCCTGAAGATCACCCAAACGCGTGCGTCGTTGACGCGTGCCGCATAGGCACAGTTGGTTGGGGTTCCCCTGCCCCAACCGCAAATCCGCTTGAGGCCAAGGGCCTCGCCCGCTAATCACGACGCGCAAAGGAGCATGCCCCATGTCGATGAACAGTTTTGGCCACCTTTTCCGCGTCACCACCTGGGGTGAAAGCCACGGGCCCGCATTGGGTGCGACCGTCGATGGCTGCCCTCCGGGTGTTACGATCGACGAGGCGATGATTCAGCAATGGCTGGACAAGCGCAAACCGGGTCAGAACAAGTTCACCACCCAGCGGCGCGAGCCAGATCAGGTCAAAATCCTGTCGGGCGTGTTCGAAGGGCAAACCACGGGCACACCGGTGCAGCTGATGATCGAGAACACGGATCAGCGCTCGAAAGACTACGGTGATATCATGGACAAGTTCCGTCCAGGGCACGCCGATATCACCTACTGGCAGAAGTACGGCATCCGCGATTATCGCGGCGGCGGGCGCAGCTCGGCCCGGGAAACTGCGTCGCGTGTGGCCGCAGGCGGGCTTGCGCGTGAGGCGATCAAACAGATCGCATCGAATGTGCAGATCACCGGATACATGACCCAGATCGGCCCGCACAAGATTGACCGGAGCAATTTCGACTGGTCCCAGATTGAACAGAACCCGTTCTGGACCCCGGACGCACAAGCCGCCGAAGACTGGGCCAACTACCTGGACGAATTGCGCAAGTCCGGGAACTCGGTTGGTGCGATTGTCGAGGTTGTGGCCCGTGGCGTCCCAGCAGGCATCGGTGCGCCGGTTTACGCCAAGTTAGACACTGATTTGGCCGCTGCGATGATGTCCATCAACGCCGTCAAAGGTGTCGAGATCGGCGAAGGCATGGCCGCTGCCGAACTGACGGGCGAAGCCAATGCGGACGAGATTTTCATGGGCCAGAACGGCCCGCAATACAGCTCAAACCACGCGGGCGGTATCTTGGGCGGTATCTCGACTGGGCAGGACATCGTTGTGCGGTTTGCGGTCAAGCCGACTTCGTCGATCCTGACCACGCGCAAAACAATCACCAAATCGGGTGAAGAGACCGAGATCATCACCAAGGGCCGTCACGATCCCTGCGTCGGCATCCGCGCCGTTCCGGTGGGTGAGGCGATGATGGCTTGCGTGATCCTCGACCACCTGCTGCTGCATCGCGGCCAGATCGGAGAGAACCGTGGACGAATCGGCTGATCTGCGCACGCGCCTGCGCGCCGTCGTTGCGCAACGTATGGAAACCGACCCTGCGCATGATCTGGCCCATCTGGACCGGGTCTGGGTAAACGCGCAGGCCATTGCAAACGACCAGACTGACATGCCGGTGCTGTTGGCCTCCGCTTATCTGCATGATCTGGTAAATTTGTCCAAGGACGACCCAGACCGCCATTTGGCATCGCGCCGATCGGCCGAAGAATCAGAGTCTATTTTGCTAAACTTGGGCTATTTTGCAGGTCAGATCCACGCAATCAAACATGCTATCGAGGCACATAGTTTTTCGGCCAACATCACGCCGGAAACGCTCGAAGCCTGCATTCTGCGCGATGCCGACAGGCTGGACGCGCTGGGCGCGATTGGAGTTGCCCGGAATTTCTCAGTCTCCGGTGCTTTGGGACGGTCGCTTTATGACCCGGCAGATCCCTTTGCTGCCAGCCGCCCGCTGGACGACCTGCATTTTTCAATCGACCACTGGAAGGTCAAACTACTGGGCCTTCCTGGCGATATGCTGACCGAGGGTGGCAAAGAGATCGCGCAGCGCAGAATCGCACGCATGATCCGCTTTCTGGAAGAGTTCGCGCAAGAGATCGGCAGCCCACTGCCGACCGATTGGACGAATCTGTAAACGACGCGTTGATCTTTCCCCGCCAAAAGCGCAGGTTCGCGCCGATGGCAAAACCCTTAACATCGCATCGACCTTTGCTGGCCGTCGCTCTGAAAACGAGCGCGGTGTTTTTGTTCACGGTCATGGCGGCGATTGTCAAAGCGCAGTCCGATCACTTCCCACCTGGCGAGATGGTGTTTTTCCGGTCCCTTTTTGCCATTCCGGTGATTGTCATCTGGCTGATGGCGCGCGGAGAATTGGCGCAAGGGTTCAAAGCCCGCAAACCTTCGGGTCATTTCTGGCGCGGCGTGTTGGGCACCACGGCGATGGGGCTTACATTTACCGGCCTTGGCTTGATCCCGCTGCCCGAAGCGACGGCGATTGGCTATGCCACCCCGATTTTCACCCTGATCCTTGCCGCGGTGATGTTAGGCGAACGCATCCGTAAGATCAGAATCGCGGCTGTGTCCATCGGGCTTTTGGGTGTCCTGATCATGATCTGGCCCAGACTGGGTGGCAACAACATGGAAGCTGCTGCCACCTTCGGCGCATTGTGTATTCTGGGTGCGACCGTTGCCAGGGCCTTTGTGCAGATCCACATCCGGCAGCTGGTGCAGGTCGACCATCCTGCGGCCATTGTCTTCTATTTCTCGATGACGGCGACCATCCTGTCCGGGCTGACTATTTTTTGGGGGTGGGTCATGCCCACATGGGAACAGGCAGGCTTTTTGATTCTGGCTGGTCTGATCGGAGGTGTGGCGCAGATTCTAGTGACTTCGTCCTATCGGTTTGGGCAGGCTTCGATGCTGGCGCCCTATGATTACACCTCGATGCTGTTTGCCATCGTCATTGGCTATGTCTGGTTCAGTGAACTGCCAACGCTGGTCATGCTGGCCGGAGCGGCGCTGGTGATTGTGGGGAACGTCGTGGTGATCTGGCGCGAACATCAACTGGGCTTGGAGCGCGGCAAGGCGCGCGCGGTCACGGATCCCAAAGCCTGACCTTTACCTTTGCAGAACTTCCCCTAGGGTGTGCCCAACACAAGATGAGGGTTTCCCATGAGCGACGCACAGGACCACAAGGAAAAGATGCAAAAGGTGCAGGCCCAGCACCGCAAGAAAGTGTCCGAGGCAGTTGATCCGGACCGCGGGCTGGTGCTGATCAACACTGGCAAGGGTAAGGGTAAGTCCTCGGCCGCGTTCGGGGTCGTGATCCGTGCGCTGGGTTGGGGCCAGAAGGTCGGCGTTGTTCAATTCATCAAAGGCAAGTGGAAAACCGGCGAACGTCGCTTTTTCGAAGAACGCGATCTGGTTACCTGGCACACAATGGGCGAGGGGTTCACCTGGGATACCCAGGACCGCGAACGCGACATTGCTGCCGCAAACGCCGCCTTTGACAAGGCACGCGTCCTCATGTCCAGCGGTGACTACGATCTAGTCGTTTTGGACGAGATCAACATTGCGCTTCGGTACGAATACCTGTCGGTTGAACAGGTGATCGATGGGCTGAAAGAACGGTCTGACAAGACCAGCGTGTTCCTGACGGGTCGGGATGCGCCGCAGGCGTTGCGGGACTATGCCGATCTGGTCACCGAGATGACCGAGGAAAAGCACCCGTTTCAGGCCGGAATCAAAGCCCAGCGCGGCGTGGATTTCTGAGCATCAGGGTCTAAACAGCCCCCCCCCCTCAGGGGCTGTTAAGCTGGCGGGTTTTCGTTGAGAAACCTGACCGATCCGCGTCGACACGCAGCGCTGTCCGGCACCGGTTGTTCAGCCCTGTCGCCCTGGGCTGCCTTGGGTTTGTCGACATAGGCGCAGTAATCGTCGTCACAGCAACATCCGCAAGCGGTGGCCGCTTCGTGTCGTGCCATGATTTCATCAAGTGAGTCACCCATCGTCATTTCCTATTGCGCGTGTCGTTTCCGAGGCGGTGGCGCGCTCTCACCAGGCTATACGCTAAGCCCGCAGACCGCCTCGAAACCCCGTGCTGGATGCTAACACATCTGGCCTTGATCTTTATCTGATTATTTTTGTCGGAATTTGCAAGATCAAAATAACACTTCCTGGATAGCCCCACAGTTGATCGGCTTGGAACGGAGTTACTTCAGGCGTTTTGAGAATACCAATTTCCTGAAATCTCCCTTTTTAGGTTCACATATGCTGATACACGGCGCGAACAAACAGATCAGCAAGCCGCTTGTCGGCTGGACAAGCGGCTCTGGTTTTTTGAGAATTCACCTTGTTGTGGTGAACACAAGGTGCGTCAGGTTCAGGCCGTAACACCCTGCTCTGGTGCGCTAAGCGAGATGACGGCGACCACCGCAGCCCCGTTCAGCCAGTAGAAAATTGCATCCAGGCCAGAAAACCCAAACAGGCTGGGCGCAGCCAGGAAAACGACACCGACCAGAAGATCGACCGCCAAGTGAAAGTTGTAGGGAAGAACACGCCAGATCCCCAAATGGTGATCCGTCAACACCGTCAGGACAAACGCCGCGACGCCGGTGACCACCGACAGCCACAACGCCATCGGGTTGGATTGCCCCAGTCCAAGCAAAAAGGGCAACCCCATCAGCGCAATGGCAACAGGATAGTCCAGATAAGCGTGAATATTGCGGGTGACAAAGCGGAGAGACATGAGAGTTCCTTTCCTGATATGGGATGACCTCAAACTAGGAAAGGATCTCGGAACGTTTAATTCTGGATCGTCCGTGAAACGTTGCAGATCGTCCAGAGTTTCAATTCGATCAGTGCATTGATCGATAGGCGGCTGGCGATACGCCAACCTGCTTCTTGAACACCCGCGAAAAGGCGGCTTCCGAAGCATAGCCGACCTCGGCCGCGGCATCGGCCACGTTCCAGCGGGCCTCAGTCAATCCGTGACACGCAATCTGCATCCGCCAATCGGTCAGATACTGCATGGGCGTTGTCCCCATCTTGTCTGCGAATAGCTGTGCGAACGCAGTGCGAGACATTCCGGCCTCACGTGCCAGAGACTCGACGCTCCACTCTTGCGCGGGCGAATGGTGAAACGCAGTCAATGCACGCGAAATGCGGGAATCGGCGAACCCGGCAAGCGCGGTTTCGCTGGGGCTTTGATGTTCAAGATGGGCCCGAATGGCCTGCGCAAACAGGACCTCGGACAGTTTCAACGCTATGAGGTCACCACCGATCCGCGCGCCGTTGATCTCGGACCCGATCATACGCAAGGTGGCTTCGATCCAGGCCCCGGCTTCCTCGCCATAGTTTTCGATCAGGATGTATGGGGGAAGCCGATCAATCAGCATATGCCCTGTTCCCTGTCGCCCCGGCGGCCCGGTGAAAGAGAAATGACCGCAGATCAATTGCGTATCGCGGCTTTTGTCTTCGCCGCCATAAATCAGAACCCCGTCGCCCTTGTACCCGGCCTCTTCCAATACGTGTTCAAGCGGCAGGGCATCCAGCGGTTGAACCTCATTGCACAATAACGCATGGGCTGATCCGTGCGGGATCACGATCAGGTCGCCTTGCTTCAATCGCAAGGTTTGCCCTGTGTTAGAGAGAAATACTTTCAACTCTCCGCGTTGTACAAAGTGAAATCTGGCCACATTTTGATAGGCCGGCACCTGTATACCGAAGGGCGGCGTGAAAGAGGTTCGAAAGTAAAACGTGCCCTTCAAGGACAGGCGGGTAAGTATATCGCTAAGCAGATCCAACATTGGATTAAGATAGCCGCGGCTGCGCGTTCGTCCAGCCATGCGGACGATCTGCAAGTCATTATGAACAAATGGCAATGAAAAAGCCCCCGCGATAGCGCGAGGGCTTCTGTCAATGCATCTGAGTGTTATCAGGCGCGGACCAGTGCCTCATAATCGGCGGCGATCTCGCGGGTCAGGTCTCCGACCTCAAACGTATAATCGCCGATCTGGCCCACCGGGGTCACCTCAGCTGCGGTGCCGGTCAGCCAGCACTGTTCGAAATCCGCCATTTCCTCGGGCTTGATGCGGCGCTCGTGGACGGTGATACCTTTGTCTTTCAGCATCTGAATGACGGTCTGACGGGTGATCCCGTTCAGGAAGCAATCGGCCAGAGGCGTATGAACCTCACCATCTTTCACGAAGAACACATTCGCACCGGTCGCCTCGGCCACGTAACCGCGCCAATCCATAAACAGCGCGTCCGAGCAGCCCTTGGCCTCGGCCTTATGCTTCGAGATGGTGCAGATCATGTACAGACCCGCCGCCTTGGCGTGCACCGGAATAGTTTCCGGGCTGGGGCGTTTCCATTCTGCGATATCCAGCTTGGCACCCTGCATCTTGGCGTCACCATAATAGGCACCCCAAGGCCACACGGCGACGGCCATCCGGACCGGGTTCTTGGCTGATGCCACACCCATGTCTTCCCCGGAGCCACGCCAGACCAGCGCACGGACATAGGCGTCCTGCAGACCGCTGGCTTTCAGCGCTTCGTCCTTGGCGGCCTCGATGTCATCCACCGAATAGGGCATAGGCATGTCCAGCGCTTCGGCCGAGGCAATCAAACGCTCAGAATGTTCGCGACTTTTGAAAATCTTGCCGTTATAAGCACGTTCACCTTCGAACACCGAAGACGCATAGTGCATCGCGTGGGACAGGATATGCACATTGGCTTCGCGCCAGGGCACAAGTTTGCCATCCAACCAGATGACGCCATCACGATCATCATACCCCGCCATGCGAAACCTCCTGACATGGGATCAATTTCCGATTATTGCGTAAATTAAGTCCACATCGGACATAAAGTTGCGCAAAAACTGCGATTCGATACCCGTCCACTCTTGGAATGTCAATAACGCTGACATAAACTCGGGTCGAGTAACGAATGAGGCATACTATGTCGGATACCCGCCCCGCCCCAGCCTTTGGTGGCGAGAGCCTGTTGTTTTTGACCGACGAACAGTTGCGGCAGGGGATCGAGGCGATGTTTTTCGCCTATCGCGGCTTTACCGCAGATCCTGATCGCATACTGACCGAAATGGCCTATGGACGGGCGCACCACCGGGCAATCCACTTCATCAACCGCGCGCCGGGTACGACTGTCAACAACCTTCTGGCCATTCTGGGCGTAACAAAACAGTCTCTGAACAGGGTTTTGCGGACGTTGATCGACGACGGTCTGGTCGAAAGCCGGGTCGGATCAGTGGACAAACGCGAAAGACACCTATTTCTGACAGAACAGGGCAAGGCGCTAGAGGCCAAACTGTCTGAGGCCCAGCGCGTCCGAATGCGTGCGGCGTACAAAAAGGCGGGACCCGAGGCTGTGTCGGGGTTTCGTAAAGTGCTTGAAGCAATGATGGATGCTGATATGCGTCATGCCTATACGAAACTGCGGGATACCACCTCATGAACGAAATGGATGCCCATCTGCTGATCGTCGACGATGACGAGCGCATTCGCGATCTGTTGAAGAAGTTTCTGATGCGGAACGGATTTCTGGTCACGGCTGCAAGGGATGCAGCACATGCACGGCGGGTGCTTTCGGGGTTGGATTTCGACATGATCGTGCTGGACGTGATGATGCCCGGCGAGGATGGGGTCAGCCTGACCAAGGCGCTGCGCGAAACCCATACCACTCCTATCCTGCTGTTGACCGCGCGCGGCGAAACCGAACATCGCATTGCCGGACTTGAGGCCGGTGCGGATGACTACTTAGCCAAACCGTTCGAGCCAAAAGAGCTGTTGTTGCGGATCAATGCAATCCTGCGGCGGATGCCGGAAACGCCTGCGCAGGACGCGACGGCGAAGATACTGCATCTTGGTCCGATCCGGTACGATATCGAGCGTGGCGAGATGTGGCAGGGCGAAGACCCGGTGCGCCTGACGGCGACCGAAAGCCAGTTGATGAAGATTTTTTCGGCCCAGCCCGGAGAGCCGATCAGCCGAACCAAACTGGTCGAAGATCTGGGCCGCGACAAGGGTCAGGCGCAGGAACGCGCGGTGGACGTTCAGATCACCCGTCTGCGCCGCAAGATCGAACAAGACCCCAAGCAGCCGCGTTACCTGCAGACCGTCCGCGGCGCCGGATATATGCTGGCACCTGATTGATTCAGCCGCGGCGCTTTCTTGCCTTGGGCGACGATATTTTTGGCCAGATGAAGATGGGATCCCGATGACAACCGCCCTTTTGACCCACGCAGATTGCCTTGATCACGTGACACCGCAAGGTCACCCCGAGAGGGTGGCGCGGTTAGAGCATATTCTGCATGCGTTAGAAGGCTTGGAACTGACACGTATAACCGCCCCTTTGGCGGCGGATGACGACCTGCTGCGCGTACATCCGGAAAGCCATATCCGTGAAATCCGAAATAACAGACCCTCCGATGGCTTCAAACAGATTGACGGCGACACCTTCATGTCTCCGGGGTCGGTGGATGCGGCTTACCGGGCAGCCGGTGCGGTTGTGCGTGCAGTAGACATGGTCTTAGGCGGCGACGCACAGAATGCCTTTTGCGCGATCCGCCCGCCCGGTCACCATGCCGAAACGGAAACAGCGATGGGCTTCTGCCTGTTTGGCAATGCAGCGCTGGCGGCCAAGCACGCATTGGATCATCACGGATTGAAGCGTGTGGCTGTCGTGGATTTCGACGTTCACCATGGAAACGGAACGCAGGATTTGCTGTGGGACGAGGCCCGCGCGCTGGTGATCACCAGCCAGCAGATGCCTTTGTGGCCCGGATCGGGTCGTCCGGATGAGACCGGTGCCTTTGAGACGGTTCTGAATATCCCTCTGGCCCCCGGCTCTGGCGGGGCCGAGATGCGCGCCGCGTATGAGACGCAGGCCTTCCCGCGCCTGCGCGCATTCAAGCCGGAGCTGATCATCATCTCGGCAGGTTTCGATGCGCATCAGGACGATCCGCTGGCCAACTTGAACTGGTCTACAGGCGATTTTGCATGGATCACCGCCGAACTGTGCAAGATCGCCGATGACCTGTGTGAAGGCCGTATCGTCTCGACTTTGGAAGGCGGGTATGATCTGAACGCACTTGCCGAGGCCTCTCGTGCCCATGTGGAAGAACTGATGAAGGCAGCCCGATGACCGATACTCCTGTTGATCAGATGACATTCGAACAAGCGATGAAAGAGCTTGAGGCCGTTGTCGGCCAGTTGGAGCGTGGTGACGTGGCGTTGGATCAGTCCATTGCGCTGTATGAGCGCGGTGCCGCGTTGAAGAAACGCTGCGAAGACGAATTGAAGCGGGCTGAAGAAAAGGTCGCAGCCATTACTTTGGATGCCAATGGGCAGCCAACCGGGACGACGCCTGTCGAAGGTCAGTAAATGTTCAAGGAAATTCTGGCGCAGGATGCCGCGCGGATTCAGGCTCAGCTCGATCTGGTCCTGAGAGCGCAGGACGAATTGGCTGTTACCCGGGCGATGGCCTACACCACCCAGGGCGGCAAGCGATTGCGCGGGTTTCTCGTGATGGAAAGCGCGCGGATGCATGGCATCGACTCAACACAGGCAATCTGGCCTGCGACAGGCATCGAAGCCCTGCACGCCTATTCTCTGGTCCATGATGACCTTCCCTGCATGGATGATGACGATCTGCGACGTGGACGTCCGACCGTGCACGTAAAGTGGGACGAAGGCACCGCCGTTCTGGCCGGTGATGCCCTACAGACATTGGCCTTTGAGCTGTGTACCCGGCCCGAGGTCGGAAATGCAGAAATTCGTGCTGAATTGGCTCTAACCCTAGCCAAAGCAAGCGGTGCGCAGGGAATGGTGCTGGGGCAAGCGCTGGATATGGCGGCTGAAACAGCGGTCGCGCCCCTGACACTGGAGCAGATCACCACGCTTCAGGCTGGCAAAACCGGTGCGCTGATTGAGTGGTCCGCCTGCGCCGGTGCGCGATTGGCCCAGGCAGATCCCGAACCCTTGCGCCAATATGCCCAGGCGCTTGGCCTTGCTTTTCAGATCGCTGATGACATTCTGGATGTAGAAGGTGATGCCGAAAAGGCTGGCAAACGATTGCAAAAGGACGCCGAGGCGGGCAAAGCCACGTTTGTTTCGCTTTTGGGCCTGAACGCCGCGAAATCCCGCGCCGCAGAACTGGTGGATCAGGCCTGCGCCGCGCTGGATGGATACGGTGCTAAGGCTGAAACCTTGAAGGACGCGGCACGCTTCGTTATTGCCCGGGACAGCTAAGCCAGGAACGCCACATGTCTGACCGCCCGAATACGCCCCTGCTGGACCTTGTGAACCGCCCTGCGGATCTCAAGCAGTTTTCGGACGCACAGTTGCATAAGTTGGCGCAGGAATTGCGGACCGAGACAATATCGGCCGTGTCTGTCACCGGTGGGCATCTGGGCGCAGGCCTGGGCGTGGTGGAATTGACAACCGCTCTGCACGCCGTGTTCGACACGCCGCGCGACAAGATCATCTGGGACGTTGGTCACCAGTGCTATCCGCACAAAATCCTGACCGAACGGCGCGATCGCATCCGCACCCTGCGGATGAAAGACGGGCTGAGCGGCTTCACCAAGCGCAGCGAAAGCCCCTATGACCCGTTTGGCGCGGCGCACAGTTCGACCTCGATCAGCGCTGCGTTGGGTTTTGCCGTCGCTCGCGATCTGGGCGGCGTGACGCCCGAGGGGTTGGGTGACGCGATTGCCGTGATCGGTGACGGCTCAATGTCTGCAGGCATGGCCTTCGAGGCGATGAACAACGCGGGCCACCTGAAGAAACGCCTGATCGTCATTCTCAATGACAACGAGATGAGCATCGCACCGCCCGTCGGCGCGCTGTCCAATTACCTGTCGCGCATTTACGCCGAAGAACCATTCCACGATCTGAAAGCCGCCGCCAAAGGTGCAGTATCTTTGTTGCCGGAACCCTTCCGCGAGGGCGCCAAGCGCGCCAAGGAGATGCTCAAGGGCATGGCCGTTGGCGGCACATTGTTTGAGGAGCTGGGCTTTTCCTATCTCGGTCCGATCGACGGGCACGATATGGATCAACTTCTGCCTGTCCTGCGCACGGTCAAGGCCCGCGCCACGGGCCCGATCCTCATTCATGTGCTGACAAAGAAGGGCAAGGGGTATGCACCAGCCGAGCAGGCCCGCGACAAAGGCCATGCGACAGCGAAGTTCGACGTCGTCACGGGCGAGCAGAAGAAAGCACCCTCAAACGCACCGTCTTACACGTCGGTCTTTGGCAAAACCCTGGTGGAAGAGGCCGCACGCGATGACAAGATCGTTGCGGTCACCGCTGCGATGCCCGACGGAACCGGGCTGAACCTGTTTGCGGAACGCTATCCGTCGCGCTGTTTCGATGTGGCGATTGCCGAACAGCACGGCGTGACCTTCGCCGCCGCTCTCGCCGCCGGCGGGATGAAGCCCTTCTGTGCAATTTATTCCACGTTTTTGCAGCGCGGGTACGATCAAGTCGTGCATGACGTGGCCATTCAGCGCCTGCCGGTTCGATTTGCGATCGACCGTGCAGGGTTGGTGGGCGCGGATGGCGCGACCCATGCGGGGTCGTTCGATATCGCCTATTTGTCCAACCTGCCCGGCATTGTGGTCATGGCCGCAGCGGATGAGGCCGAGCTGGTGCATATGGTGGCCACAGCCGTCGCGCATAATGATGGCCCGATTGCGTTCCGCTATCCTCGCGGTGAAGGTGTCGGCGTCGACTTGCCGGAACGTGGCGAGGTTCTGGAAATCGGCAAAGGCCGGATCATCCAAGAAGGCGCACGGGTCGCACTGTTGTCCTTCGGGACACGGCTGGCCGAAGTGCAGAAAGCGGCCGAAGCTTTGACCGCGCGTGGGATCACCCCCACTATCGCTGATGCTCGATTTGCCAAGCCCTTGGACCACGACCTGATTTTGGATCTGGCCGCCAACCACGAGGCGTTGATCACCATTGAAGAAGGTGCCATCGGCGGCTTTGGCAGCCATGTTGCCCAACTTTTGGCCGATGAAGGCGTCTTTGACCGGGGCCTCAAGTATCGCTCGATGGTTCTGCCTGATACCTTTATCGACCAGGCCAACCCCGCAGATATGTATACAGTAGCGGGCCTGAATGCCGAGCAAATCGAGGCCAAAGTGCTATCCGTTCTGGGTGTAGCAACCATCGGCGAAAAACGCGCCTGAGGCACGACGCTAACCAACTGAATTTCACCGTTGTTTGAAAATCCGTAAGTACCGTTTTTGGCGTAGTTTTCGGAAAGCCGTCGAATTCATCCGGTTTCGGGTGAGTCCTTGAGAGCACAGAAACCACTTGCGTCCCGGCGCGCCGTTCCAGCACGCCCGCTTTTCTGATAATGATAAGAAAAACGAAAACTCCACCCTTGAGCAGGCGGGCGGATGAGAAACACGATAGCAGCGTTGGCGACGCTCGTTCTGATGAGTATGCCGGCAAGTTCAAAAGAGATTCAGGTTGGCAATGATCCGGGTGGGCGGATTGTGGATCGCATGGTTCAGATCGAAATCGCCAACCGGACAAACGCGCAGTTTCAAATCATCGGAGATTTTTGCCACTCTAGCTGCACCATGCTGCTGGGTGCGGACGAAGTTTGCATTTCGCCCGAGACGATCTTTGGTTTTCATGGCCCCCATCGCTCGAACCGAAAGAAAATGACGGCAGATGAGTTCGACAGGAAAAGCGCGTCTCTGTCCAGCTACTACCCAAACCCGGTCAGAAACTGGTTCATGTCCAAAGCGCGGTTCGCCGGACCAAATGAGCTTTTGTTCGTGACCGGTGAATACCTGATAGGTCTCGGCGTGCAGGAATGTGTTTAGGGCAACGACGCCCTAATCCTGCAGCCTCCCGCTGATAGGAACCCCAATACCCGCGACCATCGTCGCCAACACGACCACCTATTCGGCGTCTTCCATTTTGGTCGCATTGAGTTGCGCGAAAAGTTCGGGCCCGACGCGATCATACAGTTCGATCTGAGTCTCCAGAAAGTCGATATGACCTTCTTCATCCGACATCAGGCTTTCGAACAATCCCATCGAGACATAGTCTCCGGCCTCTTTGCAGACATCCCGCGCCTCTTTGTAAAGCGCGCGCGCGCTTTGTTCCGCCGCAAGATCGCATTCCAGCGTTTCCCGGGGGTTTTCGCCGATCCGCAGGGGATCAAGTTTTTGCAGGTTGGGATGACCTTCCAGAAAAATGATCCGTTCGATCAGTTTGTCGGCGTGTTCCATCTCTTCAATGGATTCTTCTCGACTTTTCTTGGCCATGCTGCCAAGGCCCCAATCGTCTTGCAGGCGATAATGCAACCAGTATTGGCTGACGGCCGTTAGTTCGTGGCGCAGAGCTTTGTTCAGGTATTCAATTACCTTTTTGTCACCTTTCATGATGAAACTCCTTGGCTATGTCTAAGAACTGGCGTGGAAACAACTTTTAAAGCTGAATGCTACCACCAGAGCGGCTTAACCCAAAACCTTCAAATATCTATCTTAAAACAGGTATTTGCAAGTTTCCTGACGATTCTCGTTTGAATCAGAACCCGTCACTTGAAAGCGGTTTTCCACCGCACATACGATTCCCTGATACCTGCTTACCGATCGGAAGCATGGCCCTTGCGGATGAAAATCACGCAAGCAAAAAGCTACGGAGATTGAGCTGCGCTAGCATCCGATGATAGCCCGCAGGATCGAACCAAAAGTGAGATACGAGGTAGGCCGCTAGTTTAGCTTAACTATCCAAGGGAAAGTGGTGCCTCAAGAGGGACTCGAACCCCCGACCTTGTCCTTACGAAGGACCTGCTCTACCAGCTGAGCTATTGAGGCAAGCGACGGTTCCTTTAAACCCTCGGGCAGATGCGTGCAAGTCTCGATATCCTCGGACGCCTACCGGTGTGTGATGGTGATTCCCGCAGCTCAGATCGCTTGAAGCCCATTCCATCACCACGCTCCAGCAAGAATATCACGCCTGTTCCAACGCTTACGCTCACCTTCGATGGCCATGTATTTTCGGTTGACTGGGTTGTCTTATTTTAATATTTCATGAAATATGATAGAACAGATAACAGACCAATTGGCCATCCTGGGTCATCCGCAGCGTATCCTTGTGTTTCGCATGCTCATGCGACGTTTTCCTGACAGTGTTCCGGCGGGCGAGTTGGCGGCGGAGCTCGACGTGAAGGCCAGCACCTTGTCGAACTATCTGAACGCGCTTCAGCGTTCGGGGCTGGTCAAGCAGGAACGTTCCGGGACATCTCTGCTCTATTCGATTGAAATGAAAAACGTGCAGCAGATGCTCGATTATCTGATTGTCGATTGCTGTCGCGGTCGCCCCGATATCTGCATGCCATTTGCACAGGGAAATAAGGCGGCGACGGATCGGAAATTCAACGTCTTGTTTTTGTGTGTGGGCAATTCTGCCCGGTCGATTTTTGCGGAATCCCTGCTGCGCACGTTGGGGGGCGACCGGTTCAACGTTTTCTCGGCCGGCACGCAACCCACATCCGAGCTCAACCCGATGGCCGTGCAAGTTCTGGACGACAAAGGACATGACACATCCATCCTGCGGTCCAAGAACATGTCCGAATTTGCAACCCCCGGCGCGCCCGAGATGGATTTCGTCTTCACGGTCTGCAATCAGGCCGCGAATGAGGAATGCCCCGCTTGGGAAGGCCAGCCAATCAGTGGCCATTGGGGCATGCCGGACCCGGTCAGGGCCGAGGGCACGGATGCTGAAAGAAGCCTTGCATTTCAACATGCATATGGCGCGCTCAAGCGACGGATTGAGGCCTTTACGTCTTTGCCGGTCGAAAGCCTCGACCGGATCGCACTGCAAACTGCTGTTGATGACATCGGTAGGACGCCCACTGAGGACATGAAATGACGACTTATGCTGTGAACGGATTGGGCCGGATGGGGAAACTGGCCTTGAAACCGCTGCTCGACAAAGGCGCAAAGATCGCCTGGATCAATGATGCGGTGGGCGACCCCGAGATGCACGCGCACCTGCTGGAGTTTGACACGGTTCATGGGCGTTGGGATGCCACGTTCGCGCATGATGCCGACAGCGTTACGATCAACGGCACGCGTCTGCCCTTTATCGGCACCAGGGATTTGGCGGAACTGCCGCTGGACGGTGTAGATGTGGTGATCGACTGCACCGGTGTTTTCAAGACTCAGGCCAAGCTGGCCCCCTATTTCGAAGCGGGTGTTAAGAAGGTTGTTGTCTCGGCCCCGGTCAAGGATGGCCCGACCGCCAACATCGTTATGGGCGTGAATGAGGACACTTATGATCTGGATGTCCACAGCATCGTGACGGCGGCCTCGTGCACCACGAATTGTCTGGCCCCAGTGGTCAAGGTCATCCACGAAAACCTTGGTATTCGCCACGGGTCGATGACCACTATTCACGATGTGACCAACACGCAAACCATCGTGGACCGCCCCGCCAAAGATCTGCGCAGGGCGCGATCTGCTTTGAACTCTCTGATCCCGACCACCACCGGGTCGGCCACGGCAATCACGCTGATCTACCCGGAACTCAAGGGGCGGCTGAACGGTCACGCCGTGCGAGTTCCCTTGCTGAATGCCTCGCTAACGGATTGCGTATTCGAGGTTGAGCGAGAAACCACCGTCGAAGAGGTCAACGCGCTTTTCAAGGCCGCTGCCGAAGGTGAGTTGAAAGATATCCTTGGCTATGAGACGCGGCCGCTGGTTTCGACCGACTACACCAACGACGAAAGGTCCTCGATTGTGGATGCGCCTTCGACCATGGTGGTGAACGGCACGCAGGTGAAGATCTATGCGTGGTACGACAATGAAATGGGTTACGCCCATCGTCTGGTCGACGTTGCCCTGATGGTTGGTGCATCGCTGTGACCCAAAGGCCCGAAGGTATGTCGGCCTATATCACGGTCACAGCAGCCTATTGGGCCTTCATGCTGACCGACGGGGCCCTGCGTATGCTGGTGCTGCTGCACTTTCATAGCATGGGATTCTCGCCGGTTCAGTTGGCATATCTGTTTGTTCTGTATGAGATCGCCGGCATGGGCACGAACCTTGCCGCCGGTTGGATCGCGGCGCGGTTTGGGCTGACCTCGACGCTTTATGCAGGGCTGGCACTGCAGATTGCAGCGTTGCTGGTTCTTACGCAACTAGACCCTAATTGGGCGATCCCAGTAAAAGTTGGCTTTGTGATGATTGTGCAAGGGGCCAGTGGGGTTGCAAAGGACCTAGCCAAGATGTCCTCAAAATCCGCCGTCAAACTGCTGGCCCCGACCGAGGGCGGAGGGTTGTTTCGCTGGGTCGCGATTTTGACCGGCTCGAAGAACGCTGTGAAAGGGTTTGGGTTTCTGCTTGGGGCGGCACTGTTGGCGACAGTGGGCTTCATGTGGGCTGTTCTGGCAATGGCGATCATACTTGCCGCATTCCTCGTCGCCGTCATCCTGTTCATGCCGACCGGCCTGCCCAAAGGGCGCAAAAGCGCCAAATTCTCCGAGGTCTTCTCAAAATCCGCCAATGTGAACTGGCTATCCGCCGCTCGTGTCTTCTTGTTTGGGGCGCGGGATGTGTGGTTTGTAGTCGGCATCCCGATCTATTTCTACGCGGTGCTTTCGGATGGAACTGAGGATGGCAACCGTGCCGCATTTTTTATGATCGGCACATTCATGGCCGTTTGGGTCATACTTTACGGAGCAGTTCAGGCCAGCGCGCCGAAAATCCTGCGTGCAAAGGAACGCTCGGAAGGGGATCTAATCCACGCTGCCAAGAATTGGGCCGCGGCGCTGTTTTGCGTGCCTGCTACCCTGACCATCGCGGTTCTTCTCTCATCCGGCCCCGAGACATGGCTGACCGTCACGCTGGTTGTGGGCCTATTGGCATTTGGGGCAATCTTCGCCGTCAATTCGGCGCTGCACTCATACCTCATCCTGGCTTTCACCAAGTCCGAGCGTGTGACGATGGATGTGGGGTTTTACTACATGGCCAACGCGACTGGCCGCCTGGTCGGCACTGTCCTATCGGGACTTACCTATCAGATTGGCGGGCTTTCACTGGTTCTGGGCACCGCTGCTGCTATGGTCGCGCTGGCCGCCCTGACATCCGGCAAACTAACCGACCAGACGAATGAGGCATATACATGAGCATCTTCGAACGCTACCTGACCGTCTGGGTCGCGCTGGCCATGGTTGGCGGCGTATTGATCGGACTGGTTGCACCCGGCCTGGTTCAACTGATCGCCTCAGCCGAAGTGGCCAGCGTCAATCTGGTCGTGGCCTTGCTGATCTGGGCGATGGTCTACCCCATGATGGTCGGCGTCGACTTCGGCGCAGTGGCGGGCGTTGCACGCCAGCCACGCGGGCTGATCGTGACGCTGGTGGTCAACTGGCTGATTAAGCCGTTCACCATGGCCTTTCTTGCGGTTCTGTTCTTTGAGCACGTCTTTGCACCATGGATCGAACCTGAAGACGCGGCTCAATATACGGCCGGGCTGATCCTGCTGGGTGCTGCACCGTGCACCGCCATGGTGTTCGTCTGGTCTCAGCTGACCAAGGGCGATGCGACCTATACGCTGGTGCAGGTTTCCGTAAACGACTTAATCATGGTGGTGGCATTCGCCCCAATCGTGGCCTTTCTGCTGGGCGTGACCGACCTTCAGGTTCCATGGCAGACACTGGTTCTGGCGACTGTGTTGTATGTGGTATTACCGCTGATCGCCGGCCTGATAACGCGCCGTACATTGGGATCGCCCCAGGCCATCGACGCATTTTCCGCACGTGTCAAACCGTGGTCGGTCATGGGCTTGATCGCCACTGTCGTCATCCTGTTCGGCTTGCAGGGACAGACCATTCTGGCCAAACCACTGGTGATTGTCCTGATCGCGGTACCCATCCTGATCCAGAGCTACGGTATCTTTGCCCTAGCCTACGGCACAGCCTTTGCGTTGAAAGTGCCGCACCGGATCGCCGCACCTTGCGCCATGATCGGCACGTCCAATTTCTTTGAGCTGGCTGTCGCTGTGGCCATCAGCCTGTTCGGATTGAACTCGGGAGCAGCGCTGGCGACGGTCGTAGGAGTTCTGGTTGAAGTCCCGGTGATGCTGTCGCTGGTTGCCTTCGCAAACCGTACACGGGCGCGGTTTCCAGAAGTCGAAACGCAATACTCTAAAAAAACACTCAATTCCAACTGACAAATAGTCAGTCGCGGAGATCACCCAAAAGCGTAAAGTGAACCGAAAACTCGGGTTCACTAACGCTTTGTCTCGAAGTACTACTCGTGCTTCAGCAGCTGTCGAAAATGGACGAAGTTCAATTTCAGCTTGATAAGTCGTCTGCATTAACCGAATTTCTGCGCAAGAGTGAGTCAGTGCTTTTGTCGAGCCCTGACGCAAGCATCAATTCAGACAAACCTAGTTAGCGTGAGACTATTTTGGCATTAATAAGCAATCGCAGAAAAACAATGAATGTGTCTTCCAGTAGCGCAGTGCTTTCCAAGATCGGAGATTACGATTTCCTGTCTGTTGACATCTTTGACACCCTCCTTTTTCGCCATTGCAACTCTCCCATTGATGCCTTTGGTTTCATGGAGGAGCACATAGAAACAAGGCAGGTGACCGAGTATTTTAAGGACTATCGGGTCGCAGCCGAGCAATTGGCTCGGGAAGACGCAGACCAGAAAGGACTGGAGGACGTTTCGTTAGACGAGGTTTATATTTGTTTTCAACAACTCACGAATTGTAGCGGTACGCAAACTGAGCAGATCAAACAGCTCGAACTAGAAACGGAAATGGACCTGCTTCACGCCACCAATTTTGGAAGAAAGTTGGTGGCCAAGCTAAAAAACACAAAGAAACGACTTGTCATCACGTCGGATATGTACCTTCCCCAAAACTTTCTTGAGAAAGTGCTGGAGGCAAAAGGAATTATCGGATGGGAACGCGTCTTCGTTTCGAACGAGCAAGGAAAGACCAAACATACTGGCAACTTGTTCGAAGAGGTGGTTGAGTACTTTGGTGTTCCACACGAAAAAATTTTACATATCGGTGATAACAAACATGCCGATGGCAAAATGGCTGCCAGCGCAGGTATGCAGTCCCATGTAGTCTTGGCTAGCAAGGACGTACCTGCCAGATCTCCAAAACCAAAGCACCATTCCAATATTCTTGCAGGAACCCGCCCAGTCTCTCAGATTTTTTCCGCGAATTTTCTGGAGACACATCATTACGATGCTGAAAAGTTAGACTTCCGTACATTATCCGAGGACCAGTACTTTGAGGCCGTCGGGGCCGTATTGGTCGCGCCATTGATCACATCAATGCTTATCTGGATGAAGCAGGTGATGGACAAAAAGGGCATCTCGCGCATTGCATTTCTTGCACGCGATGGGATGTTTCCCAAAGCTGCGTTCGAACTGCTGTGGCCAGACAAATATGACACGCAGTACTTAGCTGCGTCTAGGCGATTGCTCACGCTGCCATTCACTGTTCTGGAACCCGACACTATTGGTGGTATGCTTCATACGACCTTGGCGAATTCGGAAACATTGCAAGAATTCCTGAACAAGATCTCAGGCGGACCAAGCCTAAAAGGAATCTTTGCAAATCACGGCTTGAGTGAAACAGAGCCACTCACGAGAAATACACGCAAACAGGCCTTGGGTCTTCTCAGGGAAAACCCCGAGGCTTTTTATCAATCTTTCGCGCATGAGCGCGACCTGCTGACAAAATATTACCGTTCAGCTTTTCCTGTAGGCACGAAGACCGCTGTGTTTGATGTCGGCTGGCGCGGTAGCCTACAGCGTTCAATTTGCGAGATCGTGGGCACGGAAGCGGATGTCGTCGGTCTGTATTTCGGAACAAGTCCTCACGCCATATCAATCCTAAGGCGCGGCGGTCTGGATTATGAAAGCTATACAGCATCAAATGGGCTTCCGTCCCAATTGGCCGCCTGGTTTACCGATTTTCGGGATATCGTTGAGTTTTTCTGTTCAGCAGATCATGGCAGCGTCCTTGGATTAAAAGAAAATGACTCAGGTGAGATATCTTGGAGCACTGCTGATGTCAGCGACTTGGAAGCAGCCAACCTCCGGCGCGCGAAAATAATTCAAGATGCCGCGCTGAATGCTATCGAGTCTGTACTTCAGGCAATGTCGGCCGAGACGATATCTAAATTTACCAGACCGAAAGATGAACGCGACTTGCGTCAATTTCTGAGAAAGCCGCACCGCCTGGACGCCCATAGATTCAAGAATGTCAGAATCTTCGATGGAGTGGGAGACACAACTGGTGAGAGCCTGACCCGAATTGGTGAACGTAACACACATTATAGCAACGCCAAAAATAGTCGGTGGCGAGCAGCATATGCATCTCAACTCAACCCCTTTTCGTACGCCATACTGAAGTTTGCGTTACGAAAAAGAAAGAAAATTAAACTATAGCTACCCACATTTTTCGAAAACTCCACCGAGATTGCAAATGTGGGTGTTACTTGCGTCTTTCTTTGGCTAGTAGCAATGAATGTCATACGGGGCTTAATGACCTGCTACGTATAACCGCCAATTAAGGGCGTTTTCTAAATAATCGCAAAGCCTTAAAATAGTTTCGGTTTTTCTTCGCGGCTCTTTCACGCCTTTTTTTTCTGTTAGCCGGAATATCATAGGTATAGTGGGTTTCAAGCTCTTGCGACTTCCCCCCAATAAACGAACAACTTCCGGGAACACCAACATTTGGGTATTTTTCGCCCAGATGTTTTATTCCACGCCAATAACGCTCTGTAACATATCCCTTGGAGTAGTGCTGAAACTCAACGGGCAAAACCATGACAGGAACGCCAAAATTCTCCTGTGCATTGATACAAAAGTCTTCGGCGTAAAGGTCGAACGTTAGGGCCTCATCAAACCGCAACCTAGGTCGATCCCTTAACAGCCGAGTGTGTATTAAGATCGCCACGCAATCCAATGTTTCAACCCAAGTCGGTGACGTAACCGGCAGACCAACCTGTAGCACCGAAGAGCCATCTTTTTCACTACATTTATGCTGCCCAAACCCGACCGGCGCATGCCCGTCCAGCCTTACTCCAAAGGTCCCGTAGACTGCTTCGTGTGCCAAGTTCTCTGTGCCAAACAACTCTCCCTGAACTTCAAAGTCTTCATGAACGAAAAACAGCCACACATCCTCATTCAAGTGGTTTTCTATGATTTCGTTGTATAGCTTCGGCAAGCCTGCCGATCGACCGCGATTGTCAAATAGGTGAATATCCATATTCAACAAAAACTTGTTTTCAGAGAACAGTTCAGTTGCCATCTTTTCATTCACAAACGGAACGAAAATCTTCAACGGGTCACCGTTTGAAACTGTCATTCCTGACCCAGTTCATTTTGTTTTTGACGCTGAAAACGCCGCACTGAATTCCAGTACGAGATTTTCAGCGGGTGGCGGTACATTATGCGGCGCCAATCAAGTTGCCCTATGTCGTCTCGCATAGATAAATCCTTAATGGAATTTGGCAGCATACGGTCGTAGTTGTGTAGCTGCTGCTCGTGAATCTGCCGACGAAAATCGGTCAGATATCTTGACGAGATTGACACAGGCTTCCAGTAAGACTCGATCGTTCTCCATTCAGTCTCACCCTTGCACCACGGAAACGGAACGTTTTCGAATGTCCGATATTCCCGTTCAGTTGGCGTTGTGACTAGGCGCGTAAGGCAGAAAAGATTGAAATCCTTCAGTTCCCGGCGATCTAACGTATCCTTTATCGGCGCGATCATACGGAGGAAATCGAGAGCCCCTCGTTGGACGCAAATAGAAGCGAGGAGTCCAACATCGGTGATCGCTTCAGCCTCGCCATTCAAAACCACAGATATGTCTTTCCCAGAACTCAAATCGGGAAAGGATGCTTTAGGGTTGGCAAACAGCAAGTCAAAAAGCACTGTACCTCCTATTACCGACACATCGGTGTTCGTCGCGATTGAACCGTCAAGCAAATACGCTGAAGCTCTTTCCTGGCGAACCGGAGAACTTTGACCAAAAATACAATACCGATGCACTTGTGGCGAAGTTAAAAAATCAAAGTCCAGAGCGCTGCCATCGACATCCACAATAGCAATGTTATTTAAACCTCGGGCTTTCCATGCTTCAATACGATGCCATAACTGTTTGCGTTCTTCGGAAGGGACGTTCGAAAGATCACTGGTTAAAACTTCTATCACTTCGCTGATCGAATAACATGATAATGGCAATTTCAGAGTACTTAGCGATTGCTCAATAATCTGGACTTGGCCAGGCGGAAGAAGCAGTTCATCGAACCCATCTTGTATTGAACGTTCCGCAATATAGTCACAGAACCCCAGCAATACCGGCCCGCAAACATTGAAGCCGAAACTATAAAGATCGGGTTCCTCGGGATCGACATGAGGCATTCGCGCTGCGATCTGGCCGAAAATCAAGTCCGAGGCGAACGTATATTCTCCGCGGTCTTGATCAACAAATGGAGCATCATCCTGCCTAAGGCAATCGCTGTGTTGGTTTACATGAATTGCTGTCAAAGCGCAGTCCACGTCAACGTTCATGTTCGTGAATTCGCGCTGGCAAAAATGCAGGACACGGTTCGGTGCGACCTCCTCATTAGCTGCAACTTTCAAAAGAAAGTGACGGCCTTCCGTAGAGCTAATGAGCGCATCCAGTTCAATCCCATGTGATTTTAATAGCCTCGATAATTGGTCTTTATTCAGTCGCGTGTCATTAATACCGACCAATTGCTTCCCTTTGGCCTGAGCAACTGTGGCAATCATAACAAAGGCTTGATTTGAAAAGTGGAACTTTTCTTCGAACTCTCTTTCATCGTCAGGCGTCACGGTGTTGTCCGGCAGAAGGACTGCAAGAAGACTATAAATTTCGTTTAGACTGATCTCGGATGCTTCATTGGTTCCAAAACGCCGCTCGGCAAGCTGCTCCGCCTTTAGTCTTGCGCCACAGAAACCTTCGACACCAAGTGACTGCTCCATGAAACGGAAAACGCCATCCGAGCTTAGCATGCAACGCGACAGCAATGTTTTAGAAACATCGAACGCGATGACGTCGTGGTTTTCGATGAGGTTCGAAATTGTCGAAAACGCGTACCCCGTCCGTCGAACGACTTCGGCCTTGTTTCGTTCCTGCGACAGCATAGACCCTTCCAACACGAGGTGAGTAAAATTTCAGCGCTGTTGATACCAAGCATCGAACTCGACTGCCAGTAGTCTATTGAATTGACTGAAACCAAATCCTCGATGACCTCGGGGCCTCCAATCCAGAGAACAGGAGCACATGTCAATTAAGTGCTGTAACCTGATATCAAGCATTTGATAACTGGCAAAACTTGAGGCATATCCCTCTACATAGCTCAATGCCTCAAGAAGTGCTCCGAACACACTAACTGCTTAGTTGACGGCAAGCGGTCTGCCGCTTGGTGGCCATCTGACTTGCAGACAGGCCAGCGAACACGCAACTTTCTACATTGAGACTTTCCCGGCCTCCATTTTCGAGTATAAGCCTATTTGGATATTGTCCAGCGATGGCGATTGAGCTAGCGCATTCTTGACCCTGCGCGCTCCGTAGGATGGCACTATAGGTAATGTCTATTATGGAATTCATAACCCTCTCTATACCAGAGGTGAAGCTGATTACGCCAAAGCGATTTGGCGATCACCGAGGTTTTTTCGAGGAGACTTACAACAGTGATCAGTTCTCTTCTGCCGGGATCAAGACGGTTTTTGTCCAAGACAATCACTCTGTGTCCAGTGAAATCGGAACGGTGCGAGGCCTGCACTTCCAGGCGCCACCGAAAGCGCAGGCTAAGCTTGTTCGCTGCGGACGAGGAAGATTCTTCGATGTCGTGGTGGATATTCGCAAGGGGTCTCCGACATTTGGTCAATGGGTCGGCGAAGAGCTAAGTTTTGAAGATGGGCGCATGCTATTCGTCCCGGCTGGTTTTGCTCATGGTTTTATGACATTGGAGCCGGACACCGAAATTGTATATAAGTGTTCGGACACTTATGCGCCAGAAACTGAGGGTGCTGTTCACTGGAGCGACCGCGAAATCGGCATTGAATGGCCACTCAAATCAACCGAAATAAAGCTGTCTGATAAAGATGCGGCTGCGCTGCGCCTGTCAGAGCAGGAATCCCCTTTTATATTTGAGGACACCAAATGAAACTTTTGGTCACCGGAGGCGCCGGATTTATTGGATCCGCGGTTGTCCGTCGTGCAATTGCCCAAGGTCATTCCATAATCAACGTGGATTCGCTGACTTATGCGGCTTGCCTCGACAACGTTGCAACAGTTGCTGATGCGGATGGTTACACGTTTGAACACGCAGACATTCGCGACCCGTCGGCGATGACGTCTGTGCTTAAGAAACACAATCCAGATGCGATCATGCATCTAGCTGCTGAAAGCCATGTTGACCGTTCAATCGACGGCCCCGCTGCGTTTATTGATACAAACGTAACTGGTACATACGTTCTTTTGGAGGCGGCGCGCGCTTACTGGACTGATGCGGGCAAACCATCTGGATTTCGCTTTCACCATATCTCGACGGATGAGGTTTTTGGAACTCTGGGAGAAACCGGATATTTCACAGAAGAAAGTCCTTACCAACCTAATTCGCCTTATTCGGCCTCAAAGGCGAGCTCGGACCACCTTGTTCGCGCTTGGCACGAAACATATGGATTACCAATTGTTTTGACAAATTGCTCAAACAATTATGGTCCATATCAGTTTCCCGAAAAGCTGATACCGGTCGTTGTCCACAAGGCATTGTCTAGGCAGCCGATACCTATCTACGGTAATGGAGACAACATCCGCGACTGGCTGCATGTCGAGGACCATGCAGAAGCGCTGTTGCTTGTTCTGGAAAAAGCGGCCGTCGGTGCAAGCTACAACATTGGTGGCGAAAACGAGATGACAAATCTTGAACTCGTCAAATTGCTCTGCAGTATCCTGGACCGGCTTCGACCGGCAGAGAAACTTTATGCTGAACAGATCACTTTCGTGACTGATCGCCCTGGCCACGACCGCCGTTATGCGATTAATCCAACTCGAATTGTTGAAGACCTTGGCTGGCACCCAACCTATACTCCTGAGACGGGATTGGAACAGACCGTCCGATGGTATCTGGACAACGAAGCTTGGTTGAATGCGCTTCTGGCGCGCGATGGTGTTGGTGATCGTCTTGGTATCGCCAAATGAAAATACTCGTCTTCGGTCGAAGCGGGCAGGTCGCTACAGAATTGCAACGGCAAGCGCCTGCGCGTGGTATCCTATTGGAGGCGATGGGTCGCGAGGACGCCGACCTTTTACATCCGGAAAATTGCGCTGACCACATTAGGAAAACCAACGCTGATGTGGTCATCAACGCCGCTGCTTTTACTGCGGTCGATAAGGCTGAAGACGAGAAAGATATCGCTCGGCGCGTTAACGCTGATGCGCCCGGTTCTATGGCCCAAGCGGCGGCCGAACGTGGCATTCCGTTCATTCACATCTCGACGGATTATGTCTTTGATGGATCAGGGACGCTCGCACGAACTACAAACGACCCGACTAGCCCGCTTGGCGTATACGGTAGTACTAAACTGGAAGGCGAAGTTAAGGTCGCGGCGGCCGGAGGCTGGCATGGTATTCTCCGTACAAGTTGGGTGTTCTCGGCGCATGGAAACAATTTCGTCAAGTCGATGCTTCGATTGGCGGAAACACGAAACCACGTAGCCATAGTTGCCGATCAGGTTGGGGGCCCCACGCCTGCAGCGGACATCGCAGCTACATTGCTTAGAATGGCCGAGGCAGGGTCCAGTGTGGAGGGTGGCCTGTTTCATTATGCAGGAAGCCCAGACGCAAGCTGGGCAGATTTCGCACGCGAGATTTTTTTACAGGCAGGCTTAGATATTTCGGTTGAAGATATCCCGACCAGCGCATACCCGACGCCTGCTGCCCGCCCAAAAAATTCGCGGCTGGACTGTTCCCGGCTTGAAAAAACTTATGGGCTTCTTCGCCCTGACTGGAAAGCCGGGCTAACCAAGGTACTGAGGCAATTAGGTCAGACCCCAAAAGGCCAATTTTGAAAGGTTAACGCATGCAACGTAAGGGAATTATTCTTGCCGGAGGCTCTGGAACGCGGCTTTACCCGATTACGATGGCCGTGTCCAAACAGCTGCTACCAGTTTACGATAAGCCAATGATTTTCTACCCACTCAGTGTATTGATGTTGGCGCAGATCCGCGAAGTTGCAATCATCACAACACCACAGGACCAGGAGCAGTTCATTCGCCTCTTTGGTGATGGCAGTCAGTATGGACTATCACTGACGTGGATCGTGCAAGACTCTCCTGACGGGTTGGCGCAAGCTTATACACTGGCGGAAGATTTCCTCGCTGGCGCTCCTTCGGCATTGATCTTGGGAGACAATATCTTCTTCGGCCACGGTCTTCCAAGCCTGCTGGCCCAGGCAGATGCCAACAAGCAAGGCGGTACGGTTTTTGCATATCGCGTCGCCGACCCGGAGCGGTATGGCGTTGTTGCTTTTGAGGACCAAAAGGTTCGTCAGATTATTGAAAAACCACAAAACCCGCCGTCAAACTACGCAGTCACCGGCCTTTACTTTCTTGATGGTGACGCGCCGGCGCGGGCTAAAGAAATCCAACCGTCTGAGCGCGGCGAGCTTGAGATTACTTCGCTTTTGCAAATGTACTTGGACGAAAACCTGCTCGATGTTCAGACTATGGGTCGGGGCTTCGCTTGGCTGGATACTGGGACACACGGCACTCTGCTGGAGGCAGGAAGCTTTGTAAGAACGCTGACAGAACGTCAGGGTATGCAAACCGGTAGCCTTGATGAGATCGCCTGGAGCAATGGATGGATTGATGATGCCGCTCTCGAGAAGCGCGCGAAACTGTTCGCAAAATCGACTTATGGCGCCTACCTTCATTCGCTTCTGAGCGATTAAAGCTAGCACCGAGTAAGTGAGCCTGACGATCCGGAATAAATTGCATCCAAGCTAGGGCCGTCACAAAGACATTCCGTCCGATCAGCCAGAACGCGAATCGAGTAAGCACTGGACCGAAACGGCCCGGCGCTCGCGCCTAAACTGGCGCGGTATAAAATGGTTTCAGGGCTTGTTTCGCTTCGAACGCGGCTAAAAAAACGCGCGCTGTGTCGAGGGCTTCGCGGATCGTGACGTCCATATCCAGATAACGGTAAGTACCCAAACGGCCAACAAAAGTTACCTTCTCTGTCTTGTCGGCCAGCGCAACATACTCACTCAGCAATGCTTTTTCTTTTACCTGACGGATCGGGTAGTAGGGAATGTCATCCGGACCCGCCGCGCGGGAAAACTCGCGATAACAGACCGAGCCTTCGTGCGACTCCCACGGTGCAAAGTGCTTGTGCTCGGTGATCCGGGTAAAGGGCACCTCTTCCTCGCCATAGTTCATCACCGCGCAGCCTTGGTAGTCGCCGTCATAGGTGAACCGTTCGAAATCAAGCGTGCGATAACCCAGGCGCCCAAGCTCGTAGTCGAAATAGCCATCCAGCGGGCCAGAATAGAACACATGATCGAAGCCATCCGCCATGTTGCGATCGAAAGTGGTATTCAGCTTCACCTTGATACCCGGGTGATCAAGGATACCGGCAATCATGTCGGTATAGCCGTTCTCGGGCATGCCTTGGAATTTATGGAAAAAGTAATTGTCGTCGTAGTTGAACCGCACTGGCAGACGCTTAAGGATCGACGCTGGCAGCTCGGATGGGTGACATCCCCACTGTTTGATCGTGTAGCCTTTGAAAAACGCCTCATAAAGGTCGCGACCGACGAACCGCATCGCCTGTTCCTCGAAACTCTGCGGGTCGGTTATGGATGTATCGGCTTGCTCTTCACTGACAAACGCGCGCGCCTCGTCCGGGCGCATGGTCCTGCCAAAGAACTGATTGATCGTATGCAGGTTCACTGGCAACGAATAAACCTGCCCCCGCGAGGTGGTTTTGACCCGGTTCTTATAGGGCAGGAAGTTGGCGTATTGGTTCACATACTGCCAAACCTCTTCGTCATCCGTATGGAAGATATGTGGCCCGTACACATGGACCATGACGTCGGTATCGGCATCCCGTTCTGTGTGGCAGTTTCCACCGATATGGTCACGGCTGTCGACCACGGTGACATCATGCCCTTGTTCCGCAAGTTGCCGACCGATCACGGCTCCAGACAATCCGGCCCCAACCATCAAGAACTGCATATCAGGGGCTTTCCTGTTTCATCGAAATCGTCGTCATGTCGAGGGGTTTGATCAGCTGACGGCGGGCAATTTTGAAAATCCCCGACCGCGCCTCGCTGGCACTTCGGAACTTAGGCAGGACCGACATCCACGCCCGGCACATATGCCACCCCAGCTGCAGACGACCCGAGATGGGTTGCCCTCCCTGCAGGATCGCGGCAAAGACGACCGGAACGGTACGCCGCGACAGATCAAACATCTGCTTTAGAACGGCCTCTTCTTCCTCTGAGCTGAGGTTATTCGACTCGGCCATCGCAGCTTTCAGGTTCTTTCCGATCGGCCGCGTGTGGTGCATCGCAATTTCGTCCAGAATGGCAGTTCGAAACGCGCCAGCCTCGGCCCATCTGCACCAGATATAATCCAGGCCGTAGCCGCTCATGGTGCCCTGGAAAAGCGGCAGTGCTTTCTTCAGGATATCCTTGTGCAGGCACGGGGCCATGATCTCGATATAGTTCGTGTAGCGCAGTACGAAGCCCGGGCATTGGCTGAACACAAAATGCGAGAAATAGCTTTCGGGGGTCAGTGACGGTTGCGCAATACGCAGGCCGTGAACCTGCATGGCATCAAACAGCGCATTTACCGCCGTGGCGCTGATGTCCAGATCATCATCCGGCAGCCAATAGTAGTCATATTGATCCAGGTCACGATCCACCAGGGATTTGAACAACCCGTCCCATTTGCCGCCTTTTACCAGCACGGCCTCAACACCGGGTTCAGGTTCGAATGCCGCAAAGGCCTCGTCCGAGAAATAGCTGATCAGAAGATCGTAGCTACGATCTTCATAGGGGATTTCCTGCCACCGATGGTGCAATGACTTGTTGCCCGCACGGACAACCACAAGGCTATTCTTCATGCGCGGTTCCGAACCCGATTGCCGGCCTGCATCAGGGGGCCGAGCCCTTCGATCATGTCCGGGTTCAGCGGGTGGCTCAACCGTCCGTACGTGTACTTTGTCTGGTACATTAAGTTTCGAACGAACCTGGCCATGGATGAACCCGGCTTGGTTTTGCTTCGGCAGTGATCGATGGTGCTGTTGAAGTCTTCGCGCTCTGTAATCATCTTTTGCCCAAGGGTCAGGATGGGCACGTTATGCTCCCAGTAGAACTTTAGGTCGATGTCAATTGGTCGCGCGATCGGCGCATTCAGCGCCAATAGGCGCTTGGCGGCGCGCCTGCCGATGATGTAGCCAGTAGTTCTCGGCGGTAGACGGTCAGACAGGATAAGGTACTGATCTGCAACGGATTTAATCACCTGCCCATTGTTCCTCGAAATGCCATCCAACTTGATCATAACGTCTTCGAAACACTTACCACATTCCAAGAGCTCTTCCAAAAAAGGTCTGGGGTCCTGAACAAAGGCGGCGTCATCCTCTAAAACAAGACTGACATAGTCTTGAGATTTCACAATCTCTTGCCATATCTGACGATGTCCCAACGTGCAGGCGACTTCATTTCGGCTGAGGGGACGTTTGAACTTGATGCGGTTCATGTCCGCGTCATAAAATTTCCGCAGCTCCGAGTTGCTTATCTGATCGCCGGCAATGGCATCGCTAAATTTGTGGCACAGGCCAAAGCGCGCAATTTCGCTTTCGCAGAAACGTCGCCTTTCTACATCGTTCGGTAGACTCAAAATGACGGTCTTGATGGACACGAAAATAATACCAATATTTTTTCACAGAGTTACTATGAGCCGTGTTTACCAGTTACAAGTGCAATCGGTCGATCCCTATCTACAGTGTTGCATTGACGCTTTCCCGCAGCAAAAAACCGCTCAAGGTAAACAATCAGACATACGCTACAATGATCTTGCAGAAAAAGCAGAACATTATAGTGGCTCCACACTGAGTATCACAATGAAACTAAAAAGAAAATCATTTGACGACACCTAATCTCCCAGTCAGAGATTCTACCCGCCCCCGGTTTGCTCTGGTTGTTGCATTGCAGTCGCAATCAGATCGCGGAACTCCATAAATTTGTGGAGACACGGTGTAAGCAAGACAAATTCGCTAAAACAAGTATGTCGGAATCCAAACTGCAGCGCGTGTCGCGTGATCCCATACCGGAATACGCGGCATCGCCAGCCTTCTATTTTACAGCAGACACTTGCTCATTCCGGCGCCCAAGCCTATTTGACTTGGACAATTGCGCAACCGTTCGAATGGGCAACTCTTTCGCGCCATTTGATCTGCCCTTTAGACAGGATTGAATATAGGTTATCTGAACGAGCGCATGATTTCACGATCTGGAGAATGCAATGATTAAGCGTGCCTGGACCAGTTGGCGATCAGGCCATATGGGCCGCCTCATTACCGAGAGCTTTTTTGCCCAAGGCCCCCTTTATGCCGTTGCTATCGTTGCGATGATCGCTGTTGCCGCAACCACTGCGGGCTCTGCTTTCATGATGGAATACATCGTTGACGCGATGACCAGCCCTGAAATGCGTGAATGGGCAGCCGTGATTGCTCTTAGCGTTGTCTTGCTATTTCTAGCCAAAGCGCTCGCCTCTTATATCCAATCTATCTACCTCGCTCGCGCGGGCAACCGGATCATCGCGATGCAACAAGACCGCTTGTACCGCAAGCTGTTGCGGCATGGCGTTTCTTTCTTCGCAGAGATGGAATCCTCTGACCTGCTCATGCGAACGACCCAAGGCGCGCAGGCTGCCCGAACCCTGATTGATGTTCTCGTCACCGGATTCGTTCGGGACGCTTTGACCTTAGTAGGCTTGGTCACGGTCATGGTGTACCAACAGCCAGTACTTTCCATCATGTTCTTCGTTGTCGGCCCTATTGCTCTCTTTGGCGTACGTCATCTGTTAAAAAGCGTTCGCGCCATAATGCAGCAGGAATTCAAATCGCTGGCAGAGATTATTCGCGTGGTTCAGGAAACATCTGCCGGCATCAAAGTGATAAAAGTGTTCTCGCTGGAAGATCGTATGATCAACCGTATGGAAACCGCAATCCTTAAGGTAGAAGAACGCTCGAACGACATTGCAAAGCTAGCGGCGATCGCCAGCCCACTTATGGAGTTTCTGGCAGGTCTCGCAGTTGCTGGCGTTCTGGTCGTCTCGTCGCTGGGTCTTGCAGGCTCGGAACCACCCACGGCCGGCCAATTGATGTCTTTCATAACGGCGCTACTGATGGCGTATGAACCCGCTAAGCGACTTTCAAGAATGCGCGTTCAGATCGAAGCAGCCATGGTTGGCGTCGGGCTTTTGTTTGGGCTTCTGGATCAAGAAGACACGATGAAAGAAAGCCCCGAGGCGCGAGACCTCTTCGATGGGCCAGGTGAAATCGCTTTACGAAACGTCACATTCGGTTATACCGGATCAATTCCCGTAATCGAAGACATGAACGTCACGTTTGAAGCTCAGAAAACAACGGCTCTAGTCGGCCAGTCCGGGGGTGGAAAGTCCACCATATTCGGCCTGATCATGCGCTTCTATGACCCCGATGAAGGAACCGTCGAAATCGATGGTCAGAACTTACAAGACGCCCGCTTCTCTTCGATTAGACGAAAGATCTCGTATGTCGGCCAAGACACGTTTTTGTTCTCGGCCTCCGTGATGGAAAACTTGCGCTGCTCGGCGCCTGAAGCATCAGACGAAGAGGTTGTCGAAGCTGCGAAGGCGGCATACGCGCATGACTTCATCTGTAGTCTGCCTGATGGCTACAACACACATGTCGGAGAAAACGGGTCCTTTTTATCTGGCGGTCAAAAGCAACGGATTGCAATCGCAAGGGCTATCTTGCGCAATGCTGAAATATTACTTCTGGACGAGGCCACCAGTGCCCTGGACGCGGAATCTGAGGCTCTTGTAAAATCCGCACTAGACGCTCTGACGCAGAATATGACTGTCATTGTCATCGCCCACCGGCTTTCAACCATCCTTGAGGCCGACAAAATCATGGTCGTACAGGATGGTGCCGTCGTCGAACAAGGCGACCTAGACGAGTTGATGAAACTCGATGGTCAATTCAAAAAACTCTTTGATCAACAATTCAAAAAAACATCAACCTGAAGCCATGGAGTGAGTTCCAAACAGGGGTAAGCTTTTGGCCAGCGTGCTTTCTACATGCCCTTTGGATTGGCAGATTCCTAATCTCTACAGAACCCGGGAGCGAGATTACTGCGCCAATTTGCCGTTTCCATTTACTCAAATGCAAACTGACCATTCTGTTGGTGTAATCTGTGCCCAAGATTGCCTGTCCGTCATCGAATGATTTGGAACACGAGCGTTTGATTGGCTTAGGAGGATCAGGCTCGCCGTAGTTTCAATCTAC